>CAXMQQ010000077.1:0-23044 GCA_964195545.1 uncultured Acidimicrobiia bacterium
TCGCTGCCGGGGTCAAGGCTGTGTTCCAGGGTGGCGAGTCGGCGGAGGTTGCAGACGTCTTCTTCCATGGGACCGTCAACTACGAGAAGGGTCTCGGGGTCGACTACCTCAAGCTGACCTCGTGCAACACGACAGGTCTCATCCGTTCGATCGACGCCATCCACAAGGCTGTCGGGGTCTCGAAGACGTTCATCACGATCATCCGTCGTGTTGCCGATCCGGGCGACACCCATCGCGGTCTCACCAACGTGCTGCAGATGGAGGCCATCCCAAACCACCAAGCTGTTGACCTCATGAACATCATGGAAGGCGTCGAAGCCACCGGCCTGCTGGTGCACACCCCGGTCACCCACGGCCACATCATCACCATCTCGGCATCGCCGAAGCAGAAGATGTCGGTCGAGGAGGCCATTGCCGCCTTCAAGGCGTATCCGCGGATCATGGTCGTCCGCATCGACGAGGGATTCAACTCGAACACATCACTGTTCCAGTGGGCTCGCTACATGGAGTACCCGCGTGGTGACATGTACGAGATCGGTCTGTTCGAAGAGACCGTCGGTCTTTCTGGTGACGATGTCGTGTTCGCCATCAACATCCCGCAGGAGTCGGTGACGATTCCGGAGACGATCGATGCGGTGCGCGCCTCGTTGGAAATGCAGGCAACGGGTGCCGAGGCGGTTGCGCTGACCGACAAGTACCTCGGGATCAAGTAGCGGGCCCGGCAACAGGAGAGCCAAATGAGCGACGTGATTCGGTACGGCGTGATCGGTTCCGGGATGATGGGCCTCGAGCACATCAACAACGTGAACGCGATCGCCAGAGCAGAGGTTGTGGCGATCTCCGATCCTGATGTGACCTCTCGCAAGTACGGCAAGCACGCCGCCGGTATTGACGACTCCATGGTGTTTGAGAGCCACACCGATCTGCTGGCGGCGGGGATCTGCGATGCCGTAGTGCTGGCTTCGCCGAATCACACGCACGCCGACATCATGGAGGACATCCTTGCGGCGGGTGTGCATGTGCTTGTCGAGAAGCCACTGGGGACCTCGGTCGCGGAATGCAGACGCGTTCTCGGCGCGGCCGAGGGTCATCGTGGCGTCGTGTGGATGGGTCTCGAGTATCGGTACAAGCCACCGATCCAGGCCCTGATCCACGAGGTGCGCGCCGGCGGTGCCGGCAACATCAAAATGGTTGCCATCCGGGAACACCGGTTCCCGTTCCTCGAGAAGGTGGAGAACTGGAACAGGTTCAACCGCAACACCGGCGGCACGCTGGTGGAGAAATGCTGCCACTTCTTCGATCTGATGGTGTTGATCGCAGAATCGAAACCGATTCGGGTCTACGCCTCGGGAGCCCAGGATGTCAATCACCTTGCCGAGAGGTACGACGGCGAGACCCCCGACATCATCGACAATGCGTATGTCATCGTCGACTTCGAGAACGGCAGCCGCGGTCTTCTCGACCTGTGCATGTTCGCCGAGGGCTCCCGCAACGAGCAGGAGTTGGCGGTGACGGGCGATGTCGGCAAGATCGAAGCGTTTGTGCCTGAGGCGGTGCTCCGTCTCGGGCGTCGCGCCGAGCGCACCGTCGAAGAACGGCCAGTGTCCGACGACCATGTGGCGTATGTCGGTCTGCACGAAGGTGCCAGCTACTTGGAGCACGTTGACTTCATCGATGCAATCCGCAACGGTACGCCTCCGAAGATCACGCTCGAGGACGGTCTGCTCGCCGTGGCGGTTGGAGAAGCCGGCCACCGTTCGATTGACGAGGGCCGACCGGTGACGCTGTCGGAGGTGCTCGACGGCTAGACCCCCTTTGGCAAACGACTGGCAGCAGAAGCCCCGGCCGTAGCAGGCCCCAACCGGAGGTGCCCAGAACATGAAACCGGACATAGTGATCCACGACACCGCCGACTCTGTCGGCGTTGCGGTAGTTGAAGGGATAGAGGCGGGCCAGGAGCTTTCCGTGTGGATCATGGATACGAACGAAACCAAGTCAATCGTCGCCAAGGACGCCATCCCGCTTGGTCACAAGATCGCCATGGTCGATCTCGCCGAGGGCGATACGCTCATCAAATACGCCTACGACATCGGCAAGGTCGTAGAAGCGTGTGGCGAAGGCCACCATGTCCACGTCCACAATGTCAAGACCAAGAAGTGGTAGGGAGAAGACGATGACCACAGAGCGGACTATCAAGGCATATCGTCGCGAAAATGGACGCGTCGGCATCCGCAATCACGTCATCATCCTTCCGGTCGATGACATTTCCAATGCTTGCGCCGAGAAGGTCGCCAACAACATCGTTGGCACCCTCGCGCTGCCCCATGCCTACGGGCGTCTCCAATTCGGCGCCGACCTCGAGCTGACCTTCGATACCTTGATAGGCACCGGCGCCAACCCCAATGTCGCCGCTGCCATCGTCATCGGTATCGAGCCAAAGTGGACCCAAAGGGTCGTCGACGGCATCGCCGCTGCCGGCAAACCAGTTGCCGGCTACTCGATCGAGGAGCATGGTGACCTCGAGACCGCTGCCGTCGCTGGGCGCAGGGCCCAGGAGTTTGTGCAGTGGGCCACCGAGTTGCAGCGCCAGGAAGTTCCCTTGCAGGATCTCTGGATCGCCGCCAAGTGTGGTGAGTCCGACACGACATCCGGTCTTGCCAGCAACCCGACCGTTGGCAATCTGATGGACAAGCTGGAGCCTGAGGGCTCGTATCTGTGTTTTGGTGAAACCTCAGAGCTCACCGGAGCCGAGATGGTCTGTGCCGATCGTGCTGCGACCCCCGAGGTACGCCAGAAGTTCATCGATACGTGGAATCGCTATAACGACATGATCGAACGTCACAAGACGAGCGATCTGTCAGACAGCCAGCCAACTGCCGGGAACATCGCCGGCGGGTTGACCACCATCGAGGAGAAGGCCTTCGGCAACCTCCAGAAGATCGGCAAGAGATCCAAGTACATCGATGTCCTCGAGCCGGCGCAAGCGCCGACCAAGGGCCCCGGCCTGTACTTCATGGACACCTCGTCGGCGGCCGCCGAGTGCAACACATTGCAGGCCGCGGCTGGGTTTGCGCTGCATGTCTTCACAACGGGTCAGGGCAACATCATTGGTCATCCGATCATGCCGGTCATCAAGGTGACGGCAAACCCGAAGACGGCCCGGCTGATGGCCGATCATGTCGACCTGGATGTGTCCGGCTTGCTCAGCGGCGACATGGTCCTCGACGAGGCGGGTGACGCGCTGATCGACATGGTGGTTCGTACCGCCAACGGTCGGAGCACGGCGGCCGAGACGCTCGGGCATCGCGAGTTCATCTTCACGAAGCTATATCAGAGCGCCTAGGGAACTGAACAACCAACAGAGCCAGCCGGGGCTTGCTCCGAGAGGCTCTGTGAAATCGGGAGTCATCATGATCTGCACCGCAGCGGAACTCGAGAGTCTTGCTACCGAGGTCTTGAAGAAGGCGGGCACCGCCGAACCGGCCGCCGCGTTGGTCGCCAGAGCGCTGGTGCGCGCCGACCTGGACGGTCTCAACTCGCACGGTCTGGCCCGGCTGAAGTCGTATTCGGCCCAGGTCGCCGCCGGCAAGGTGGTTGGCGATGCCGTGCCGGTTATGGAGAAGCTGGGATCTTCTGCTGCCCGTGTCGATGCCAACGATGGGTTCGCCTTCCCCGCCCTCGACCTTGCCATCGATGCTCTGGTCGAGATGACCGAAGAGACTCCGGTTGCCGGCATCGCTGTCACTAACTCGCACCACTTTGGGGTCGCCGGCCACCACGTGGAGCGGCTTGCCGAACGAGGTGTGGCCGGCTTGGTCTTCGGCAACTCACCCGCCGGCATTGCCCCGTGGGGAGGGTCGCGGCCGTTGTTCGGGACAAACCCCGTTGCCTTTGGGTTTCCTCGAGATAGGAAGCCACCTGTCGTCGTGGACCTCTCACTCTCGAAACAAGCTCGCGGCAAGATCAAACTAGCCGCCGACGAAGGACGTGCGATTCCGGAGGGGTGGGCTCTCGACGCCGACGGCAATCCCACCACTGACGCGCAGGTCGCGATGAGTGGCTCAATGCTTCCCATGGGGGATGCCAAGGGTGCCGCCCTGGTGCTGGCGGTCGAGATCATGGCGGCGGCGATGACCGGCGCCCACTTCGGCTACGAGGCGAGTTCCTTCTTCGACGACAAGGGCGGTCCACCCCGGGTCGGCCAGTTCCTGCTCGGCTTCCGCCCGGGGCCGCTCAGCGGCGGAACCTACGCAGAGAGGATCGAGGTGCTGTTGCAGGCTGTACTCGATCAGCCAGGAACTCGGCTTCCTGGGGCGAGGCGGCTTGAGATCCGTGACAAATCCATGCGTGATGGCGTTGAACTTCCCGACGAACTGATTGCCTGGGTCGAGGCTGCAGCGGCATAGAGATACGCACACCGTCGAGCGATGAGAGGGGCCGTTGCACCGTCGCCTTGCGATGGCGATACGTCCTGCGAAGTGGACGCCCCCCTCCTCGTCGCGGGCTCCTCGCGTCCCCCCAGCGAGCTGGGGGGACATGCAACGACCGCGCCTCGACTAGTCAGAGACCGTGGATTGAGGCTGAGGTGAAGGATCAGGACGCGACACCCCGGGGCCTCTTCGACATGGCCGATCTGAAACTGATGCGTCGATCGTACGCGCCGGGAGACCCGTAGCCCAAGTAGTCCACTTCCCGTGGGCGCCCGGACCGGCCCCATCCCGGGCCGCGTTCGTGGTCCTAGTGGTCTGTCGCAGAAATGGGCACCGTGTCTCTCCGGCCCTCGACGCCCCTGGCGGCGTCCTCCGCCTCGCCGCAGTCCCGACTGCGCCTTCGTCGTGCGTCCTTGCCAGATGACGACGATGCCTCGGAGACACCCAGCCGCCATTTCCGCGACAGACCACTAGACCGAAGTCAGCGGGGTGAACAGGAACACCAGGCCGATGCTCACGGCGCCAACAGCGACTGCCGCGGCGATCCCCACCAGGAATGGTTTGAATCCGAGGCCCTTCAACTGCGTGACCGAGGTTCCCAGTCCGACTGCGGCCATTGCCATCGCGAGGCAGTACTCGGCCGTGGTCCGGATCGCATGGACGAGGTCGCCCCATGCTTCCGCTCCCCAGATGCCGTATGCGGTTCCACCCGATTCGATACCCGCGTCGCCGATCGAGCGGAAGGCGGCCATTGCGAGGAACCCAAGAATGAACACCGGCATCATGTCGATGACTCGCGTGCGCTCGCCGGTCTGCTCTCCCTCGCTGTGTTGGCGTCGGACGTACACGTAGGTGATGAGGGGGATGACGACGACCATCAGCACATTCCGCACGAGTTTGCTCACGATGGCGATGTCGGCAGCGCTCGGTGACGTGGTGACGTTGAACGACTGGTCGTAGATGAGTCCGGCACCCGCGACCTGGGCGGTTTCGTGGATCGAGGTGCCGAGGAATAGTCCAACCTGGATCACGTCGCCGCCGAAGATCAGGTTGCCCAAGAACGGGTAGATCAGCATGGCGGCGATCCCGAAGACCGTGATGTTTGCGATCGCGTATGCGACCTCTTCATCCTTGGCTCGAATTCCGGGAGCGATCGCCACGATTGCTGTCGCGCCGCAGATGGCGGTTCCGATGGCGATCAGCGCTCCGAGTCGCTCAGGGAGCCCGAGTCGCCGCGTCGCGACCGTCGCAACTACGAGGCCGGTGAGGACCGCCCCAATCACGATCGGGATTCCGAACGCCCCGATCTCGAGCACGTCGCCGATGCTCAGACGGATCCCGAGGAGGATGATGCCCAAACGGAGGAGTTTCTTGAGACAGAACGTCACTCCGGGGGCGAACACGGTGCTGAGCCCGACGGTGTTGCGAACGACCATGCCCAGAACGATGGCGACAAGGATGAAGCTCACCAGGCCCTTGAGGCCAAGCAGGGAGTTGACTAGGTCTGCAAGGAGCACCGCTGCAACAACCACTGCGGCGGCCAACGCCACCCCAGGGATGAGCGAAGGAACCCGATTGACGGTGGTGCCGAACAGGAGGCTCTCGACCTTGTTCGGCGAACGAGCCTCGGCTTGGTTCGTCATTCGGGTTGACCGCTCCCTCTCCCGCTCCGCGAGCCGATCAGTGGTCACCAGATCATCGTCGCGCCTGGCTGGTCTCCGCAGTTGTGGTCGTAGGACCAGCACAGGCAGGTTAGACCGTGCCGGGTCCGTCCCCGAAGTCAGGTCTGCGGGCAGTGAACCACGGGTCGTGGCTGAGGACCGACGGATCCACGACCGGACCGTTGGGCCGGACGGATGGGACGGTGAGGTAGGGCGATCCGAGGGCCGGCCGATCCGGCCGATTCACCTCAACTACCACGATCCCCTCGTTGTAGAGATATCGACGGCTGAGTCCTACTGCGTACTGGCGCTTGATACGGGGCTCGCGAGGTCGATCGATTGTTGGGGACCCTCCAATCGAGTACGATCGAGTCTAGGAAGCGATATTGGAGGTGTTCGCATGGTTTGGGCACTAGGGGCAGGATCGTTCCTCCTTTTCGTTCTGGCGGTCGTAGGTCTGGTCGAGCTCCTTCCGCACACGTCACACGATGGAGACGTGGCAAGTTGTCGTCTGGGCCGTAACGATCGTGTTGTTGCCCGTCGTCGGACTGGTGGTCTTCCTCTTCTGGCGACTCTCCCGTAGCGAAGCCATGCAAGATGCGATCGAGTTCCACGAGCGGTAGCCTGGAATGGGCCGGCGCAAGACGACACCACCGTCTTCGTACGCTTGGCGAGGACTCGTACCGGCCGCAAGACCACCTTCAGCCTGACCAAGCCGTCATCGGGTTGCGGCGATGTGACAGGGATGTATCTCTGCTCAATCCCCTCACTACCCCTCAGGGTTCCGACAAGAGAATGGCCCTGCGCTCCAGCCCGCCCATATCGGCTGCACATACGCGTGCCCCGTCTCCTCGGTCGGAGGCTCTGTGAGATCACCGTGTCCGTGGCGCGGTGCATTCCGGGGATGATCGGCGCGCCGTGGAAACCGATGCTGCGGTGCTTGTCTCCTCACATTGCCCGGGTGTAGGGGTCGGGTGGGTTGGTTCTCTTCATGTGACCTCCTTGGCGGTGGGCCACGTTGGCGGTTCCCTTGTTCGCCGGTCTCGTAGCGGATTCGTTCGTCGCGCCACCGATCAACGAGCTTCCTGGCGAGTTCGTCGGCAGCGCGGTTCACGTTCGTCGCCTGGTCGACGAAGCCCTCAGACTGGGCGAAGTACAAACGTGAGATGATCTACGTCGCGTAGTCGCAATCCGGTCATGCCGGCAGCCGGCAGCTGGTCGCTACCTGATCGACTGATCTCCCGCTCTGTTGCGAAGGAACTCGTCGACGTCCTCGGCACACGGGATACCGGCTCGCCCTCCGAAGCGGGTGCACTTCAGCGCTGCCACCGCAGACGCACGCCGGATGACCTCTTCAATCGGCCGTTCTTCAGCCAGACCGAGCGCGAACGCTCCGTGGAAGACGTCCCCGGCACCGAGCGTGTCGATGGCCTCGACGTCGAATGCCGGTGTTGTGCGATGATGATCGGCCTCGTCGAGCCAGAGGACGCCATCGGAACCGAGCGTGGTAGCGATCCACGAGTCCGTCATCGTTCGAACGATCTTGAGTCCCGTGCTCGGATCGGCTTCCCCGCTCACTGCTGCAAGTGCTGGGGCTGAGAAGATGATGTGGGTCGGAGCCGTGAGCGTGACGTCGATCGGTCCACGGGGAGCTTCATCGAAGTCCAGCACGCCGGGGATTCCGATTGCCCGTGCCGCATGCATCGCTGAAATGGCTCCCGTCGGCCAGAGCAGATCGCCGAGGATGGCATCTGATCCGGCGAGATCGTTCGCGACGATGACATCGTCCGCACCAAACAGGAGGGGGTCGGAGTGGTTCACGATGGTTCGTTCTCCGTCGGCCTCCACGACGATCGATGAGACCGGTGAGGGAACCGATCGGATCCGTCGTATCCCCGAGACGTCGACGCCCCACTCCTTGAAGTCGTCGATGATCAGATCGCCGATAGTGTCGTCACCGAGACGTCCGATGAATCGGGCGTTGCCGTCGAGACGCGCTACGGCGACAGCCGCGTTCGCTGCGGGGCCACCACCGATCACCGTCATGGAATCGGCGAATGTCTTTCTCCCTCGGTCTGGGCGCGTATCTACGCCGAACACGAGATCGAGGACGGCAAGTCCCACGCATGCAACAGTGGTCATGGGTGCACCGTACTCTCGGAGGCGAAGCACGCAGTCAGTGGGACTGTTTCGGTGTCTTCCGTAGGGGACGGGGACTCTAGGCGGACATCGAGCGCGTGCCGTACGCTCGATCCATGAGAACACTTGCCCTCCTACTTATGGTTCTTGTCGTCGCTGCATGCGGCTCTGCCGACGACCCTGAGGAAGCAGCCACGGTCGCAACAAGTGTTGCCACGGAGCCGACCGCGGCGACGGTGGTCTCGACCACGACCGTGGCCACAACGACTACAACGACCTCAACGGTCGCCCCCGTGACAACGACACCAACGACTACCGCACCAACAACAACGACGACGGCTCCACCCACGACGACGATCGCACCGACCACCACGACGACACCAGGTGGGCCGTACTTCGCCGGAGTTCCCGATCTCTATCCGCCGACACCACTGCCGGGGAGCGACGGTGCAGGAGCCTCAGGATGTGCCCCTGGCGCCGGCGCGTTGCCCGACGGGGTGTGGTTCGGGTACGTGCGGGCGATCGGGTCGACCACGGTCGAGCTCGACTTGGCATGTTTCTACTTCGGGGACATCGCATACACCGAGGGTGCCGAGGACGGTGAAGAGGTCAACAACGACTACTACGTGCGGAATGTGAATCCCACTCTCCGTACCGTTCCGGTCGCCACGGTCGCGACGGTCTACGAAATCGAGGCGACTTCTGGAGGCTTCCTGACAGTGCCGTTCGTCGATTGGCCTGTGGACCCGTCGGGCTACATAGCCTGCCCATCGGATTGGTGCGGGGTCTGGCTCTTCGTCAACGGCGGCGATGCCACGGAGATCCTGGAGCAGTACATCCCGTAGCGTTCAATTGGCGAAGCAGCTGAGCCCTTTCGGGTATCTCAGTCCTGGGGTCGACGGCGGGAACTATTTCGGTGTCTGTGGCGTCATATCAGTACTGCACCCGACCGTTAGGTTTGCGTAGATGTTCCGACGCGCCACATTGTTCAGCACTCTTCTCGCTGGGTTGATGGCCCTTGCCCTTCCGGTCTCGGCCGTGGCGCTGCCAGCGGAACAGCTACCCGACGGCGACACCCGACCTGTGATCGCATCGGCGGAACTCCTCGAGCCTCAATCCCACAACGATCTCCTCTCAGCGGATCTACGAATCGAGGCCGACGACAACGACGGCATCCTCCGTTATGAGTACCGCTGGGATCAGGAGGGCCCCGGCGAGGTGTTTGCCGCCGATACCGAGCATCCAACAGTGTCGTATGCCTCGGTGCTCCCGAACACCCCATCCAGCCTCGACGTACGTGCTGTGGATGTTCACGGATGGGAATCGGAGTGGCAGACCGTCTGGACCGGACTGACCCCCACCCCTCCGATGATCGTCGTCGCAGGGGACTCGATCGCTTCCGGGTATACCCGTCAGTGGTTCAGCGGCGACGCCACCTGCCGTGACATCGACTACTCCTACGGCAGCACCGTACGAGAGGCCGTGGCCGCGGCCCTGCCGGTCGCATGGTCGCCGGGATACGTGAACGTTGCCTTCCCCGGTGCGGGGGTGCGTTCGGTCCTCAACGGTGGATCCGACTCCTGCTCGGAATCACATCCCAGCCAGATTGACGATGTCGTTCGACATACGGACCCGACGACGTGGAATGTTGTCGTCGTGACAGCAGGCATCAACTCAACGAATTGGGTCGACGTCGTGAAGGAGCTGACAAAGGACACGGTGTTCTCTCTGACCGACACTGGTGACAAGCTCGCATGCGAAGAGGCGGTAACGACACACTGGAATCTCGAGGCTCAACGTGACGACATCACGACCCGGACGGCGGAGGTCATCGCTGAGATCGAGTCCCGGTCGAACGCGTCCGTGTTCTGGACCAGCTACTTCTCAATCGACGGATCGACGATCGCTCCCGGATGGTCGCCAATCGGACCCGAATGTGCAGACGAGATGGACTACGCCCTCAGAGAGTTGCACGGCGCCATCCAGGCAGGTCTTGACCGGGACGTTACGTGGGTCGATGTTGAAGATGTCGCTGTTCCAACTCAGATGTGGGCAGGGTGGCCGCATCCGAACCCCGAAGGACACCAGGCGATCGGCCTGGCAGTAGCAAGGGCGATAGTTGCCACGGAGTACTGAGTAGCGAGTACTGAGAATTGAGAAGATCCAGATGCGAGGCATCTGAATCAGGAGCCGGGGACGGGATTTGAACCCACGACCTACGCATTACGAGTGCGTTGCTCTACCGGACTGAGCTACCCCGGCGGGGGAGCGGGAATGGTAGCGACCATCCGCCCGTTGCGGCACCTGCATAGGATGGGTTGGCACGACCAGGGAGACTCGTGGCGGATCAAGCGAACTTCGAGCGCGATGCGATGCAATATGCACCGCAGCTGTATTCGGCAGCCTTGCGTATGACGCGGAATCCAACTGATGCCGAGGACGTCGTCCAGGAGACCTTCCTCAAGGCCTACCGGGCTTACGACTCCTATACAGACGGCACAAATCTGAAGGCCTGGCTCTATCGGATCCTCACCAACACCTACATCAACAAGTACCGCAAGGCACAGCGTCGACCCTCCGAGGTCGAACTCGGCGAGCTGCAGGATCTGTACCTCTACAAGCGCCTCGGTGAGGCTTCGGGTGCGTCGCAGAGCGCCGAGGCAGACATGCTCGATGTGTTCGTCGACACCGACGTGATCGAGGCTCTCGAGTCCCTCCCCGAGACGTTCCGGCTACCGGTGTTGCTCGCCGATGTCGACGGCTTCTCGTACAAGGAGATCGCAGAGATGCTCGACATTCCGATCGGCACCGTGATGTCGCGTCTCCATCGGGGAAGAAAAGCGCTCCAGAAGAAGTTGTGGGACGTAGCACAGGAGCACGGCATCACAGGGAAGCCATCATGAGCGGTTGCGATCACGCCGTCGAGTACATCTATCCGTACCTTGACGAGGAGCTCTCGTTCTTCAAGAAGGCGCGTATCCGTACCCACCTTCGTCACTGCTCCAACTGCACGGACGCCTATGAATTCGAGTACAAACTCAAGGTCGTGATCCGAGATCGTGGAAGAACTGATCCTCCGCTGGAACTTTTCGACACCCTTAGAGCGTTAATAGAAGAGGAACGCCAAGAAGGCGAGCCGGGGATCTGATTTCTTCCGGCTCGACTGGAGGAATCAACAATGAACGACAACGTCATGAGGGGTCACCGCCTCGACGGTGGGTCTCGCCCACCGAAGACCTATTCGACGGAGCGCCTATGCGCCGCCAACGAATGTGACACGAAGCTCTCCCGCTACAACCGCCGCGAGTTCTGCTTTTCCCACGCCCCGGTCAAGTATCCCCGCCTTCGCGGGCGGATCGTCAATAACCAAGCCTGATCCAACCAAAGATCGACCGTTGAAGCGCCCTCTCGCGGGCGCTTCAACGCGTCGCGTCCGGCATCCGGTGTGGACTGTTCTCACAGCTCATGGCCCATGGCTCAATGCTCAGGTCTACCCTCCGGCCTATGTCTCATGTCGACTGGCCGCTGGCCACTTCCGTCGCCTCCAACGTTGCCGGGCGGTATCCGTTGGAGGACACCTACCACCAAATCCGGCTCGAGCGAGACATGCCCGACCTCGTCGCTCGTGCGTCCGCCCTCGTCACCGAGGAGACGGGTCTTGTCGCTCCCGGCTCCCCGGACGTCGCCGTCATCGGACGGTCGGGGTGGGTTGAGAACAACATCGCCTCGTTCTCACTCCTGCTCGCACCGGCGGAAGAGAGGCTCGGGTCTCATACCGGAGTCGGATCTGTCATCGCCGGTCGGATCATGGGCGCCGAAATGGGGGCCGTGCTCGGATTCCTGTCTCGCCGCGTACTGGGCCAGTACGAACTTGTGCTTCCGACAGCCGACGGCGAGAGCGGGGACACGGTTCTCTTCGTAGGACCGAATCTTCTCAAGATGGAACGAGACCATGCCTTTCGCCCTGACGAGTTCCGGTTCTGGGTAGCCCTCCACGAGTGCACACATCGGCTTCAGTTCATGGGTGTCCCGTGGATGCGTGACTACTTCCTGAGCCTGGTCGACGAGCTGGTCGCTGCGTCGAAGCCGGAGAAGGGCCGCATCCAGCGCCTGACAACCGAACTCAGGGAGGCTGCCGCAAGCGGCTCGCCGCTGATCGACGAGTCGGGGATCTTCGGGCTCTTTGCGACACCGAAGCAACGCGAGATCCTCGATCGAGTGCAGGCGCTCATGGCCCTTCTCGAGGGCCACGGCCACGTGGTCATGGATCGGATCGGTGAACGGGAACTCGTGACCCAGGGACGCATGTCTTCGGTACTCAAGGCACGCCGCGCTGACAAGCGAACCGCAGCATTGATGCGCCTGATCGGTCTCGAGATGAAACTTCGCCAGTACGAGATGGGGGCGACCTTCATCAACGAGATCGAGCGCCGGGCGGACTGGACCACGCTCGACCACGCCTGGGAGAGTCCGGAAGCGCTGCCGACCCTCGATGAGATCGAGAGTCCGGAACTGTGGCTGCAGCGAATCGCCTGAACCCCGAGCAACTCGCCTTCGCAGCGCTCCAAGCACTCCCGAACGGCCCCTTGGTCGTAGCATTGGGTGGTGGCGCCGACTCTGCGGTCGCCGCCTGGGTGGCTGCGAGACACTCCGATGCTCGCGGGGTCTTCGTGCGACACGGTTTGATTGGATCAGCTGAACTCGAGAGCGCAGCATTGGACCTCGGACACTCTGTGGGGATCGACGTCGTTGTCGTCGATGCGCCGGTGGAGGAGGGATCGTCTCTGGAAGACCGGGCCCGTCGTGCGCGATGGCAGGCAATCGACCAGGAAGTAGCGGAGATCGAGACGGTCGTCACCGGCCACACGAGGGATGACCAAGCAGAAACGGTGCTCATGAACCTCCTCCGAGGTTCCGGAAATGCGGGTATCTCTGGGATGCTCCGCAGTCGTCCCGGTGTTGTGCGACCACTGTTGGGGTTCTCCCGTGCCGATCTCCGGATTGTCGCCGAGGGCCTTGCACTGCCATTCGTCGACGATCCGGCCAATGCCGATCCCTCCTATCTCAGGAATCGGATTCGACTGGATCTCCTCCCATTCCTCGAAAGCGAGTATCGACAGGGGGTCCGGTCAGTTCTCGCCCGCGCAGGGTCGCTGGCGGCTTCGGACGATCACGTGATCGAGGATCTCGCTTCCGGTATCTCGGTTCTCGAAGATGGCGGCGCTGTTCTGATCCCGTCGGCCGCGTTGGTCACTACTCACCGCTCAGTGGCATCGCGAGCGGTCCGAACAGCCCTGCGGCATCTGCTGGATCCCTACGCGGGAAACGCCTCCGATGTCGATGGAGTGATGAGTGTCGCCGAGAGAAGGATCGATACAGTGACGCTGACGAATGGGCTGATCGCGACACGGGAGGGTCCCTACGTCGCCATCGTGCCGGCGTCCGATCAGTCGCCCAGACCGGTGGAGATCGCTATTCCCTCGTCGGTCGATTTCGGCGAGACCGTGATCACATTCACGACCGTCGCCGGGGTACCCGTGGCGCGTCGCTCGACACTGTTCGTCGATCCAAAGGTTCTGGAAGCAGGCGCCGTCGTCCGCTGCACCGACGAGGGGGACCGGATCGAGATCGAAGGAGGGTCGAAGGCGGTTCGTACCGTCCTCTCTGAACATGCGATTCCGGTTCGCCACAGGTCCACTTGGCCTGTGGTCATTGCAGGTGGCAGAATTGCAGTGATTGTCGGTATCCGCGTGGCACCGTGGGCGCGACCAACGACGAGTCATTCGATTGCCATTACCAGGGAGAGAGGTCGGTCGTGAAGATTGGAAGAACGCTCGTATCGGCTGAGGAGATCGAGAGCAGGCTCACCGAGATGGGGGCGCAGATCACCAAGGACTACGAAGGAAGAGAACTCTTGCTCGTGGGAATCCTGAAGGGCGCCTTCGTAATGATGGCCGATCTGGCACGGCACATCGCGCTGCCCCTCGAGTTCGACTTCATGGCGATCTCGTCGTACGGCGACTCGACGAAGTCATCGGGTGTCGTGCGAATCCTGAAGGACCTCGACGAGGAGATCGCAGGCCGCCACGTGCTTATCGTCGAAGACATCGTCGACACCGGTCTCACGCTCCAGTACCTGATCAACAACCTCAAGATTCGAAATCCCGCATCGCTGAAGCTTGCAGCGCTGCTCATCAAGGACGGTGTCGAGCGCCCGCCGCTCGACGTCGCCTATGAGGGATTCCACATCGGGCCCGAGTTCGTCATCGGCTACGGCCTCGACTTCGAAGGCAAGTACCGCAACCTCCCCCATGTAGCAGTGGTGGATGAAGTGTGAGCGGCGAGCTGTGGCCTGTTGGCTGTGAGCTTTGGGCAAGAGGTCGATTCCCCTGCCGAAGGCCGACTACCTACTACCGACTGCTCCCCGTAGGGGACTCACCGGCGTACCATGAAGAGACGGGCTGTCGACGCCTGACAATGAGCTGAGGAGCAGTGTGAGCCGGACTGCACGAACCATCTTGATTTACCTGGCCGTGATCTTCCTCGTGGTCATGGCCGTGAACGTGTTCGTCAACCAGTCGAATCAGCCGACCGAGCTCAGTCTCAACGACTTCAACACCAAGGTCGCCGCCGGAGAGATCGACGAGCCGGTCACGATCCGGGACCGTTCGAATGAGGTCGTTGGAACGTACGGCGACGGAACGGGCGAACCGGTCGAGTTCGTCACGAAGTATCCGGCGGAGTACTCCCCGGCAGTGACGCAGTCCCTCCTCGATGCCGGGATGGAGACCATTACCGACAACCAGGAGCCGTCGATGCTTCAGTGGTTCCTCGGCAACGTCTTCCCGTATCTCTTGCTGTTTGGATTGTTCATCTTCATCATGTTCCAGCTCCAGGGTGGCGGGAACCGCGTCATGCAGTTCGGGAAGTCCAAGGCCAAGCAGGTGACGAGGGACACACCAAAGGTCACGTTCGACGATGTCGCCGGTGTGGACGAGGCGATCGAAGAACTCAACGAGATCAAGGAATTCCTCGAGACGCCCCAGAAGTTCCGAGCCATGGGGGCGAAGATCCCCAAAGGTGTCCTGCTCTACGGTCCTCCCGGAACCGGCAAGACGCTCCTTGCGCGAGCCGTCGCCGGAGAGGCAGCTGTTCCCTTCTTTGCGATCTCCGGATCGGAGTTCGTCGAGATGTTCGTCGGCGTCGGTGCAAGCCGCGTCCGCGACCTCTTCGAGCAAGCCAAGGCGGTTGCCCCATCTATCGTATTCATCGACGAGATTGATGCCGTTGGACGGCACCGTGGCGCTGGTCTCGGTGGCGGGCACGATGAGCGGGAACAGACGTTGAACCAGCTCCTGGTTGAGCTCGACGGTTTCGACGTCAAAGCCGGTGTCATCGTGATGGCCTCGACCAACCGGCCCGACATCCTCGACCCCGCTCTGCTCCGCCCCGGGCGCTTCGACCGCCAGATCGTGGTCGATCGGCCCGACATCACCGGTCGTACGAATATTCTGGAAGTTCACTCCAAGGGGAAGCCGTTCGAGGACGAGATCGAATTGAATACACTCGCTCGTCAGACACCGGGCTTCACGGGTGCTGATCTTGCGAACCTCGTCAACGAGGCGGCGATCCTCACTGCAAGGAGAAGCAAGACGAAGATCGGACAGTCGGAACTCGAGGAAGCGATCGAGCGGGTGATCGCGGGCCCCGAGCGCAAGAGTCGGATCATGTCGGAGGAGGAGAGGAATCTGACCGCCTACCACGAAGGCGGCCATGCTCTCGTCGGGTTCGCCCTTCCGAAGCTCGACCCGATCCACAAGGTCACGATCATTCCACGCGGTCGTGCCGGTGGCTACACGATGGCTCTGCCGCTCGAGGACAAGCACTACGAGAAGAAGAGCGAACTCGTCGACCAACTGGCCTACGCCCTCGGCGGCCGCACGGCGGAGGAGGTTGTCTTTGGCGATCCTTCCACCGGCGCATCCAACGACATCGAGAAGGCAACAGCCATCGCACGCAAGATGGTCATGGAGTACGGGATGAGCGACCGGCTCGGCCCTCTCAAGTACGGCCAACCCGACGGAGAGGTCTTCCTCGGTCGCGACTATACGAAGGGGCAAGACCTCTCGAACGAGGTCGCTGCTGCCATCGACGACGAGATCAGAAAGCTCATCACCCAGGCTCACGAGGAAGCGATGCAGATCGTCACGACTCACCGTGAGGCGTTGGACCGGATCGCCGCAGAGCTGATGGAGCACGAGACGCTCGACGCCAAAGGTGTAGCCAGAGTGCTCCACGACGTTCCGAAGTGGGAGCACGCCGATTCCGGCGCCCTGCGCATCAAAGGTCCGGAGAGTGCTGCGGGCAACGGAGGGATTGCGGCTGCCCAAACGGAATCTCCGGCCACGCCCTAGCCCGTGTCGATCGAACCAATCACCTGGGAACTGCGGAGTCGATCTCTCACGACAGTCGATCACACGCTGGTGATGGGCATCCTCAATGTCACTCCCGACTCGTTTTCCGACGGCGGACGCTGGGCCGACCCCGGTGTGGCCATCGACAGGGGCCGCGAGCTGGTAGCGATCGGGGCGGACGTCGTCGACGTCGGTGGTGAATCGACGAGACCGGGCGCAGCACCGATCGATGCCGCGGAGGAGCTGGCACGCGTCATCCCGGTGGTCGGAGCGCTCGCGGCGGACGGCATCGTCGTTTCGATCGATACGAGCAGGCCGTCGGTGGCCGGCGCTGCCATCGACGCAGGCGCCGAGATCGTCAACGACGTCACCGGTTTCTCGAACCCGGTCATGATCGAGGCATGCGCGGGCGCCGGTGTTGGTGTGGTAATCATGCACATGCTTGGGGATCCGCGCACGATGCAGAGCGACCCGACATATGAAGACGTGGTCTCCGATGTTGCCCGATTCCTCAGGCACCGAACGGAGGCAGCGGTCGCAGCGGGCATGGCCTCCTCGCGGATCGTGGTCGACCCTGGTATCGGGTTCGGCAAGACGATCCGACATAACCTGGAGTTGCTCGATGGTATCGAGAGGCTCGGCGAAGGGCGGCCCGTGCTCATCGGGGCATCCCGCAAAGCATTCCTCGGATCGATCCTTGAACGGGCGGGGAGACCCACATCAATTGAGAATCGCGACCGTGCGACAGGAGCGACGACCGCGCTGGCGATCGAGAAGGGCGCTGCGATCGTGCGCGTGCACGACGTGGCTGCTGCCGTCGCCGTTGGGCGTACCGCCGACGCTATCGTGCGGGTTCGCTGATGGCTAAGAAAGATGTACCAGGGCTCGAACCGAGAGGCTTCCGGTGGGTGATCGCCGGTCGTCTCGCCGTGTCCGAGCGGATCGGTGGATCCGGGTTCCAGCATCGACGCGTACGACGTGAGGAAGAGATCGCGTGGCTCAAGGCCCAGGGCATCAACACCGTCCTCACACTCCTTCCTGCAGGTCAGAACAAGGGCGCATACGAGGAGGCCGAATTCAGAGTCGTCGGTCACACCGTCGATGGCGCGCCGGATGAGATCGACAACGTCGGTGCTGTGTTCGGCGCCATGGACCAGGCATTGGATGTTCCGGGCGCCTCTGTGCTCCTGCACCGGGACGCTATCGATGAAACCGTTGCAGGGCTTCTGGCCGGATATCTCGTCCACTGTGGTCTCGTGGCAGATCCCATCATCGCGACATCGGTGATCCAGGAGATCCTCGGACGTCCCCTCGGCCCTGAGGGTCGCGGACTCATCCCCACCCGGTGAGCCGCTGTGCCATCGGCGTTGGATCCAACCTCGGCGATCGGTTTGGACACCTCACGGCCGCGATGTGTGGCCTCAGCGCCATCGGGCACATCGCAGTCGTCTCATCGGTCTACGAGACCGCTCCGGTCGGTGGGCCGAAACAGGATCCGTTCCTCAATGCCGTGGCGCTCATCGACACCGCTCGATCGCCGACCGGCCTGCTCCGCGAAATGCTGCTCATCGAGAGGTCCCGAGGGCGGGTTCGCCTTGAGCGGTGGGGACCGAGGACGCTCGATCTCGATCTTGTTCTCTTCGCTGACAGGGAGATCGATGAGTCCGGCCTTACGGTGCCCCACCCCCAGATGGGCAACCGCCGATTCGTGCTCGAACCCCTCCTCGAGGTCTGGCCCGGCGCCGCAATTCCGGACGGCTCACCCGTGACCGCGGCCGAGGAGTCCGTCTGGGCTCAGAAGATCGACCGAACGGATCTCCGGTTGATGCGAGGCGGGTAGCGAGCAGCAAGATGTGAGACCGGAGACAAGAGAGATGAGACTTGAGGTCCATTATCTCAATTCTCATGTCTGACGTCTGGCAGGAACCGACTACCGACTACCTTTCAAGCCCACACATCCCCCAGGAGGGGCCGGACCGATACCGGGAGGATCGGAGCCATATGCGTATCGCCCTTGTCGGGCCCGGACGAGCGGGCCAATCTATTGCTATCGCAGCTAACGGTGCCGGTCATGACGTCGTAGCCGTCGTTGCCCGCAATCCTGAACAGGCGAGCATCGTGGCTCGACGCTTCGATGCTGTGCCACTCGCCATCGGTGATCCGGTGCCGCCCGTCGATCTCGTCATCATCGCCGTCACCGATGGTTCGATCACAGAGGTCGCCGGCGAGGTCGCTCCGATCGCGAGGAACGCCGCTGCAAGTGCAATCCACCTCTCCGGAGCGACACCGGTCTCGGCTCTGCGGGCTTTCGGCGATCACGGAGTAGCCGTGGGGTCCTTTCACCCGCTCCAGACCATGCCGACGCCGGACCAGGGAGCCCGAAGGCTGTCCGGCGCCTGGGTAGCGGTGACGGCAGAGGAGCCACTGAAGTCGACGCTCTACGGGTTTGCCCGAACCATCGGTCTTCGCCCGTTCGACCTCCCGGACGACGATCGGACGGCCTATCACGCTGCCGCTGCCGCCGCCGCCAATTTCCCGGTGGCAGCCCTTGCCATCGCCCGGCGCCTGTTCGAGGCGAAGGGCGTCGCGTTCGACGCCGCACGACCACTTGTCGAGGCGATCGTTGCCAATGCATTCGAGTTCGGACCGGAAGCGTCGCTCACCGGCCCGATCGCACGAGGCGACACCGCCACGGTCGCGGCACAGATCGAAGCCGTGCGAGAAACGGCACCGGATCTCGCTGCCGCATTTGAGTCGATGGTGGATGCGACGGCGGCCGTTGCCGATTCGTCGACGAGAAAGGCGGAGCATGAGAACGGTTGACACCTTTGTGGATGCCAGGGCACTGGGTTCAGGCCGTGTGGGGCTGGTCCCGACGATGGGATACCTTCATGAAGGGCACATCAGCCTTGTCGAAGCTGCTCGGCGCGAGTGCGATACGGTCGCCGTGAGCCTCTTCGTCAATCCGCTCCAGTTCGCGCCCACCGAGGATCTCGACTCATACCCCCGCGACCTCGAACGAGACGCCGAGATGGTGGAAGCAGCCGGTGCCGATGTGCTGTTTGCACCGCATCTGTCGGAGATGTATCCGGACGAACCGCTCACGACGGTTTCGGTTGCTTCTGTCACGGAGGGGATGGAAGGAGGGGCTCGGCCCGGGCACTTCGACGGCGTAGCGACCGTTGTCGCCAAGCTCTTCGCCGGTATCGCTCCCGATCGTGCCTACTTCGGCAGGAAGGACGCCCAGCAACTCGTCACCGTCCGCCGTATGACAACAGATCTGTCGTTCCCAACCGTGATCATCGGCGTACCGATCGTGCGCGAACATGACGGTCTTGCCCTGTCATCCCGCAATATCTACCTCGACGCGTCCGAGCGCACCGCAGCTCGATCCATCAGTCGGGGGATCGTTGCTGTCGCCGACGCAGTTCTGGCTGGTGAGCGGGCTGGAGCAGAGCTCGAGCGGATCGCAGCCGCACCCGTGAACGATGAACCGGGCATCGACCTGAATTATGCGACACTTGTGGATCAGGACACGGCATCGAAGACTGCCGATCTCGATCGACCGGCGTTCCTCGCGGTCGCGGCAAAGGTCGGAAGGACGCGTCTTCTCGACAACGTTCACATTGACCGGACCGACGACGAATGGGTCCCCGACGTCGGTATCCGTCTCGACGGGCCTTCGATCCTCTACCGGGAGGCCTGATGCTGCTTGCAATCGACGTGGGGAACACACAGATCGCTGCTGGACTGTTCCGGAACGACGATCTCGTCGGTCACTGGCGGTTTTCCACGAAGGAACAGACCAGCGACGAGATGCGGTGGGAGCTACTCGGTGTTCTCTCACTCGATGGATTCACACCAAGCGACATCGGGGGCGTTGCCGTCTCCAGCGTCGTGCCGTCGGTGACGGCGACGATGCGCAGTGTTGCACCGGCACTTTCACACGGGCCGATCCTGGTCGTCGGCCCGGGGGTCCGGACAGGCATGTCGATCCTCATCGACAATCCCCGAGAGGTTGGAGCCGACCGGATCGTCAACGCCGTCGCTGCCCGAGAACGGTACGGGAGTCCATCCATCGTCGTGGACTTCGGGACCTCCACGAACTTCGATGTTGTCGGCACAGACGGAGCCTACATCGGTGGCGTCATCGCTCCCGGTCTCGAGATCTCCACGGAAGCCCTGATTTCTGGCACCGCCGCACTCAGGCGCGTGGAGTTCGTTGTGCCGCGGTCTCCGATCGGCAAGGGAACCGTCGAGGCGATCCAAAGCGGCGCCTTGTACGGCCATGCCGGCCTTGTCGACGGGATCACCCGACGCCTCGTCAGAGAAGTCGGTGCCAACGCAACGGTGGTGGCGACCGGCGGCCTTGCCTCTACCATCGTGCCCCACTGCAGCAACGTCGAGATCGTCGATGAGTATCTGACGCTCGAAGGGTTGCGCATCATCTTCGACCGGAATCAGGATGACCAATGACCGACGACATGCAGAATGACTCGATCGCAAACGACGATCCGCTCGTAGCTGCACGGATAGCCAAACACCAGGAAGCGCTTCGAACGAACGACTACCCCTACCGATTCGACCGAAGCGACCTTGCTGCCGATCTCCACAGTCGATTCGAGGACATCGAACCGGGGTCGGAGACCGGTGTCGATGTCACCGTCGCCGGCCGCCTCATGAACGTACGCGACATGGGCAGACTCGCTTTCGGCGTCCTTCAGGACGTCTCCGGTCGAATCCAACTCTTCGTTAGCAGGGCGGTCCTCGGTGATGAGGGCTTCGCCCGATTCCTCGAACTCGACTCCGGGGACTGGATCGGTGCAACCGGAGAGGTCATGGTCACGAAGAAGGGCGAACTCAGCGTCCGCATCTCGTCGTTCGTGCTCCTGTCCAAGGCGCTGCGCCCGCTTCCCGATAAGTGGCACGGTCTGAAGGACGTCGAAGCGAGATCGCGGCAGCGCTACCTCGATCTCATGGTCAACGAAGAGTCACGCAGAACGGCTCTGATCCGGGCGAAGGTGATCTCCGAACTGCGACGTCAATTCGAAGATCGCGGTTTCGTTGAAGTTGAGACACCGGTACTTCTTGCGCAGGCAACCGGTGCCACTGCGCGACCGTTCGAAACGCACCACAACGCGCTCGATCTCGATCTCTCGCTCCGCATCGCTACCGAACTGTTCCTGAAACGACTGGTCGTCGGAGGGATCGAACGGGTCTTCGAGATCGGCAGGATCTTCCGCAACGAGGGTGTTGACGCCACCCACAACCCCGAGTTCACCATGCTCGAGGCGTACCAAGCCTTCGCGGACTACGGCGACATCATGGAGTTGATTGAGGACGTCTTCGCCTCCGTCGCCGAGGCCTCTGTCGGAACTTCCACGTTGACCTATCAGGGTCGCATGCTGGATCTCACGCCTCCATTCCGGCGTGTACGACTTGTCGACCTGGTCGCAGAGATCGTTGATGAGGACCTATCGCTCGACACCCCGATCGATCACCTTCGGACTCTCGCCGGTCGGTACGGAATCGAATCCGACCCTTCATGGGGAGCGGGGCGTGTGATCTTCGAGATCTACGAAGTCGCCGCAGAGTCGACGATCTGGGATCCGACCTTCGTGACGGACTACCCCAAGGAAGTGTCGCCGCTGTCACGTCTGCATCGGGACGACCCCCGCCTTACCGAGCGTTTCGAGTTGGTCATCGCCGGATCCGAGTACGCAAACGCGTTCTCGGAGTTGAACGACCCGTTCGATCAGCGAGAACGGTTCGAGGCGCAAGCCGCCGCCCGGGCAGCCGGTGATGAAGAAGCGCATCCGATCGATGAGGACTACATCCGTGCCCTCGAATACGGGCTGCCACCGACCGGCGGTCTCGGGATCGGTGTCGACCGTCTCGTGATGCTCGTGACCGACCGCAGGCACATCAGAGAAGTGATCCTGTTCCCGACGATGCGGCCGGAAGCCGCCTCAGGTGGCGTAGTCGGCAGGCGGTAGTCCGTACTCGGTGTCCGATACTCGGCAAAGATTCGGGCTTCCTGCTCAGGGTTCAGGGCTCAAAGCTCAAGGCTCAGAGCTCAGGCCTACCCCGCTACTGAGCCTCGGGCAACTGCTACCCGGTCGAGGATGTAGGCGTCGATGCTGCGGAGGATGGGCGTCAGTGTCGTGTTCTCGATCCGATCCGATGCCTGTTCGGCGCGAGCCATCCGAGCGACGGCTTCTTCCGTGACTCGATCCACGAAGCCGCCGACCACCGTGAGCTCGATGATCCGGTCGACTACGGCACGATCGGCAGGAGCTCCGTCGGCAAGCAGTGCCCGTATCTCCGATCTGTCGGGACCATCGGCCGCGTACAGGACCGGAAGCGTGTAGACACCCTCGCCGATGTCGGAACCGGATGG
>CAXMQQ010000078.1:0-7246 GCA_964195545.1 uncultured Acidimicrobiia bacterium
GCCGGTCGGTGTCGAGTAGTACGCGATCTCAACGGTCTCCCCACTGAGGAGGACCTCTCGGTAGCCGTTCGGGATCACGATGACCGCATCGAGATCGTTGCGACGCACCTGGGTCCGTGCCGCTTCGACATCGTCGGCAAAGACCGTATCGAATGCGGTCGACGCTGCGATGCTCTCAGAGATCTCGAGAGCGAGATCATCGTCGTCTGGAACGATCAGAGCAACGCGCGACGTGAATCCGGTTCCGAACACGAGTCCGAGAACGAGGATAATCACGATTGGCAGCACGAAGATGAAGAAGATGTTGGCCCTATCGCGGAAGAGACGTCGCAGGCTGTTCGCAGCGATCGTGACAAGCTTCATCGGTGTCTCACCAGATCCCGGGAGCGGATCAGTCCAATCGATCCGAGGACGATCGCGAACGCCAGAATCGCGCCGAGCGGCGGGAGAATGTCGGAGATTCCCTCCCCCGCGGACGAACGCCGGAACCCCTCCATCAGCCAGAAGTGCGGTGTGACCCGGCTGATCGCGGAGAATGCGCCGGAGATACGTGATACCGGAAAGAACGTGCCACCGAGCATGCCGAACACGACAACGACAAAAGCAGTGATCGCGCCAGCCTGCTCTGCCGTCTTTGCGAAGGTCGCGACCGCTGCGGTGAGTCCCATGGCGGCCGTGACACCCGCGGCGATCAGAATGATTGCGATCAGCGAGCCGCCCCATTCGGCCCCCATGAGCAGCGTGGTGGCGAGCCATAGAACAACAGTGCTGGCGACGCCGACGAGGAACGAGGCGAGGAGTTTCCCGACGAGGATCGACTGCGTCGAAATGGGGGCTGCGAGGAGCCGTGGCATCGTTCCGTTCTCCCGCTCGTCGATGATGCTCAGCACGCCGAACTGAACGGTGAAGAACATGAAGAACACCGCGATCCCTGTGGCGTAGAAGCTGGAAAAGTCGAAACCGCGACCCTCGGTCAACGCGTCGGCAAGCACGATCGTTGGACGCGACTCCTGGGCCGCAGCAACGAGCCCCGCCGGATCATCGGCGCCCAACGCGACCGCTGTAGCAACCGAAAGCCGAACCGCGTTCACCTCGGCTGCGAACCCGTCGGCCAGCGCCTTCCCGA
This sequence comes from uncultured Acidimicrobiia bacterium, assembly GCA_964195545.1. Lineage (GTDB taxonomy): Bacteria > Actinomycetota > Acidimicrobiia > Spongiisociales > UBA5794 > JAHEEL01. Next base: position 1,127 of record CAXMQQ010000078.1, read on the forward strand.
CCTCAGAACCGATCGGCTGGTCTGGATCGACAACAACGACGAGCTCCGCCTCGTCGTTCGCTGCGACCGCCTGCGAGAAGCCTTCGGGTACCAGATAGCCTGTAGAAACGCTGTGATCGCGGACGAGCGCCCTTACCTCTTCCTCCGAGTCGACGTCGGTGACAACTACGAACCCTTCGGCCTCGACGCCGGCAAGCATCTCATCGAAGCCGGCGGCGAACGGGCCGCCGTCGGCGTCGTGGACCGCGATCTCTGTGCTGAACGACTGCTCGGTGACCGGTCCGAGCGTCAGGTTCAAGACGAACGCCAGGCCGAGAGGGACGACGACGGCGAGCATGATCGCGGATCGATCGCGGAACCGTTCCTTCAGGTCCTTTGCTGTGATCGTGAACGCCGCGCCCGTCACTCCCGTAGCGCCTTCCCGGTCAGATGGAGGAAGACCGATTCGAGATCCGGTTCGGATACCTGGATCGAGTGCACGTCGAGTCCAGACTCGGTGACGGTGAGGACAACATCCGGGAGCGCATGGGACGCGCTGACGGTGACGACCTCCAACTCGGATCCGGCCGATGAACACGACTCGATTCCATCGATCGTCGATACGGCATCGGAAACGGTGGATGCATCCCCGGATAGTTCGAGGTGCAAGCGATCTCGCTCCCCGACCAGCGCCACCAGGTCGCGCCGCGTGCCCTCGGCGATGATCTGTCCCTCATCGATGATGCCGACCCGGTCGCAGAGGCGCTCGGCTTCCTCCATGTAGTGGGTCGTGTAGAGGACGGCCATTCCTTCGGCGCCGAGCCGCTCCACGTTCTCGAGGATGGCGTTTCGGCTCTGTGGGTCGACCCCGACGGTCGGTTCGTCGAGGATCAACAGATCCGGTTTGTGGAGCAACCCGATCCCGATGTTGAGGCGGCGTTTCATTCCCCCGGAGTACTCCTTGGTCTGATCATCGGCGCGGTCCGAGAGTTCGATGATGTCGAGGATCTCGTCGACACGTTCGTTGAGACTTCCACCCATGTCGTAGAGCTTCCCGAAGAATCGGAGGTTCTCCCTGGCGGTGAGGTCCGGATAGATAGCGAGATCCTGTGGCACGAGCCCGATCGCCGCTTTGGCCGCCGTGCTCTTCGTCGTGATCTCGTTTCCGGACACGATGGCGACTCCGCCGTCGTTGTCGAGCAGGCCGGCGATCATCGAGATCGTCGTTGTCTTGCCTGCTCCGTTCGGACCGAGCAGGCCGTACGTCTCTCCAGCCTCGACCGAGAATCCGACACCATCAACCGCGATCAGGTCCCCGTAGGCCTTGCGCAGGTCCCTGCATTCCAGGATCACATCCGCCATCGGCAACCCCTCTCCCGTTCGCTGCAGAGCCTACCCGAGGCCAACCACATCGATCCGGCTCCCGGATCCCATCACTAGGTCGTCAGGAATTCGTGCAGCACGTCGAAGACGGTTCCGAGGTTGTCGATCGGAACCGACTCGGTCACCTGATGAGCCTGGGCGACCTCGCCGGGGCCGTAGTTCACGGCCGGGATGCCGCGTTCGGTGAGACGGGCAACGTCCGTCCACCCCTGCTTTGCGGTCTTGGCTCCACCGACGAGCCCTTCGAGGCGGTCGAGGTGCGGATTCCCTTCTGGGATCGTCCCTGCGGAGGCTCTGTCCGTGATCGTGATCTCGTCGGCAGCGGACGCTATGTCCCGGAGCCGGGCCTCGGCCTCATCGATGCTGTAGATCGGCGGGAAGCGATAGTTGAGGTTGATGGTGAACCGGGCCGGCAGCACGTTGTTGGCGATTCCGCCGGACGCCTTCGTTACGGAGAAGACCTCCCGATACTCGAGACCGGCGATCTCTACCGACTCCGGGCGGCGATCGTGCATCTCGGCAAGCCACGCTCCCGCCTTCGTCACCGCATTCTCCCCGAGCCACGGTCGTGCGCTGTGAGCAGCGTGGCCGTTGAAGACGACGTCGGCATTCATTGCACCGTTGCAGCCGAGTTCGAGATTCAGGTCTGTCGGTTCGAGCACGATCGAGAATGCTGCATCGGCGAGCCACGGAATAGTGTCGAGGACGGCCTCGAGTCCGTTGTCGGCAGATGGTCCTTCTTCCTTGTCGTAGAAGACGCCGACAAGGTCATAGGGAGCCTCGGTGATCTCACGGGCCTCGAGCAGATGGACCATGACCGCGAGGCCTGCCTTCATGTCCGAGGCACCGAGGCCGTGGATACGTTCGTTGCTGATACCGGCCGTGCCGTTGTCTTGTTCCGGGACGGTGTCGGTGTGCCCGTAGAGGGCAATGATCGGCTTGCCGGTTGGTTCGCCGACGACGAGGGCGTTGCCGAGACGCCGTAGTGGCCTGACCACCGCGAGGCGGACCTCGATCGCAGTGGTGATCTCTTCTTCGTTGCCGATGACAGATGGAGTGTTGATCAGTTCGACGAGTGTCTCGGCGAGGCTCATACCTCCACCGCGAACGTGCGGAGTGCGTCGTTCAGCGACGTCTTCTTGTCTGTCGCCTCCGACCGATAACCGATCAGGAGGGGCGCCTGCAGGTGGTAGGTCCCCGCGGGGAACTCCTTCGCCCTTGCCCCGGGAACGATGACTGCGTTGGCCGGAACTCGTCCCCTGATCTCCACAGGTTCATTCCCGGTGACATCGATGATCGGGATCGATGCAGACAACGTCGTGTTGGCTCCAAGGACGGCGCCGGCTTCGACAACGACACCCTCGACGACGATTGATCGACTCCCGATGAAGGCGCCGTCTTCGATGATGACGGGGCGGGCGCCCGCAGGTTCAAGGACACCGCCGATGCCGACGCCGCCGGAGAGATGGACGTCGCTCCCGATCTGGGCGCAGGAACCAACCGTGGCCCACGTGTCGACCATGGTTCCCGATCCGACGTATGCGCCGATGTTCACGTAGCCCGGCATCACAACGACACCCGGTTCACAGAAGGCCCCGTATCGCACGGTACCGGGTGGGACGACACGAATGCCCGCTTCGTGGAGGCCGGTCTTCGTGGGGATCTTGTCGTGGTACTCGAACGGACCTGCCCCCATCGTCCGGACCTCGGTGATGCGGAAGTAGAGCATGATCGCTTCCTTCACCCAGGCGTTGACAGCCCAATCGCCGTCGATCTTCTCTGCGACGCGAATCTCCCCGGCGTCGAGCAGAGCAACGGTTCGGTGTATCGCCTCGGTCGCGTTCGCGAGAAGGGAGAGGTCGGCGTACGCAGCTTCGATGAGTTCTCGGTCAGTCATAGCCGTGAGTCTACGTCACCCCCACCCGCGTACCCAGGGTTGGTGTCCTTGTATATGCAGCTGTGGGCCCACAGAATGAGGGACTCCGCGTTCCGCGGGCTGACGGCGTCATATACAAGGACACCAACCCTGGGTGCGCGAGGGGTTAGGCGAGCAGTTCTCGGAGGACGTCGGCGGCTGCGGCGCACTCTTCGACCGTCGGAACGAGCGCCAAGCGGATGTAGCCCTCACCGCCCGGACCAAAGAATCGACCCGGAGACACCACGATCCCCTCCTCCAGAAGGCGGTCGGTCACGGCCATGTCATCGTCAACGCGGATCCAGAGATACAAGCCGGCGTGTGACGCGACGATCTCGTACCCGAGGTCATCGAACGCTGCTCGCAGAATCCTGCGCTTCTCCGCGAAGATCGCCCGTCGTTCGGTCGCGTGATCGTCGTCACTCCATGCGGCGATGGCCGCCCCCTGGACGAACTCCGGCGATGCCGTTCCCGTCGTGGCTCGCAACGCCTTGAGTGCGGCGATGGCTTCGGCATCGCCAACGATGGCTCCCGACCGATAACCCGTCATGCCCGATCGCTTCGAGAGGCTCAGATAGGAGAGCGCTCCCGGACTCCCGTCGCCGGCGATCTGGAGGATCGACATCGGCCCATCGGGGTAGAACTCCTCCTCGTAGATGTCCGAGTAGCACTCGTCCGAGAGGAGCAGCGCGTCGGCGTCAACCGCCCTCACATAGAGGCCCGCGACATCCTCGAGGGCGGAGACAGACCCGGCCGGGTTGTGGGGTGAGCACGTCCATACGAGGCGAGATCGGTCCCATGCCTCGTCGGAGATCTGCTCGGCCCGGAGCACAAAATCACCGGAGAGTTCGACCGGAAACACCGTTGCACCTGCGAACAGCGAACCGCGCTCATATACGGGATAGCCGGGTGTCGGGTAGACGACTCCGTCACCGGCTTCTCGGTCGATGAATGCGAACGGCGTATTGAAGATCGCTTCTTTCGCTCCGCTCGTGGGGATCACCTGCGTTTCAGGATCGACCTCGACGTCGAAACGCCGCCGCACATAGCCGGCGATCGCCGACCGTAGCTCGAAGAGCCCAGCAGCCGTCGGGTACTGGGACACGACCGGAACCGCGTCTCGAAGGGCTTCGGTGATGAACGGCGGTGTGGGTTCGCGCGGGTCCCCGATCGAGAAGTCGACCACCGGGAGGCCCGCGTCGCGGCGGTCCCTGGCTCGCATCTGGATGCGGGCGATCGGATAGTCACCAAGCTCGGCGAAGACGGGATTGAGTCGCATGCCGATAGTCTCAACCGTCCCTCGACGGACCGCAAATCTCGCCTGAAGCGGCAATCGAGACATAGACGATCAGATTCCACGTAGTCTCTGCGTGTGGGACCGCGTGAGCGACCCCATCGATCCGGGATCCGGCATGTGGAACCATCGGACCCGGCAGACAGGAGCAGACCGCCATGGCCGAGGACTACATCTACGACCCCAGGACGCTGAGCCCCACGATCGCTGGCCTGGCAGCGGGTTCGGTTGGCGCCATCGCCGCATCTCTCATCTCCCTGCCGGTCGACAGTCCGAACGACACCGTCGCTAATCCGCTGACGGTCACCGTCGTAGCGATGATCATCGGTGCATTGTCGGGGTTGGCATGGCGACGTCTGAGAGCGACCACCAATGGCGCCAGGAACTTCGCCATCGCGATGATCGCCGGTCTCGTGGTGGTCCTTTCAACTCTTGCGATCATCGAGTGGACCGCCGGCGGTGGATGGTTCACCTACACCGCCCTGGTTGCCAGCGTCATCTTCCTCTCCGTGATACTGCTCACCCCTGTGATCTCGCGGGCCGTAGCGCCGCTCTGGGCGGCGATGATCCCCGTCGTGCTGGCTGTAATGGTCGCGGTTGGCCTGTTCGCGGGATGAGGCCGGCTTCGCCGGGGGTAGTCAGCAGTTGGCAGTCGTCAGTCGATGCAGAGTCTTTTTCACGGCTCACACCTCACAGCTCAGAGCGAGTCTGGACCTTCTTCGAGAAGGCGAGTGAAAGCATCTTCGTCGAGGACCGGGACACCGAGGTCGATCGCCTTGGCCATCTTCGAACCGGGTGAGTCGCCGGCGATCAGGGCGGCTGTCTTGCCCGATACGGATCCGGTGACCTTCCCGCCGCGGCCTTCAACGGCTGCCTTTGCTTCAGCTCGCGAGTAGCCGTCGAGCGATCCGGTGATGACGACGGTGACGCCTTCGAGAAGGCTGCTCCCCTCCTCTTCGACGAAGGGATCCTCCATGCGCACGCCGGCGGCTCTCATCTTGTCGACGAGTCGGGCATTCTCTTCGTCGGCGAACCACGAGACCACGGATCCCGCGATCTCCGGACCGATCCCGTCGATCTCCGTGATGTCGTCCTCGCTTGCAGACGCCAGGGCGTCAACGCTCCCGAAGCGGCGAGCCAGGACACGCGCGACTGTGCCACCGACATGATCGATGCCGAAGCCGGTCAGGAGTCGGCCGACGTCACCGCCCTTCGCCTCTTCGATCGCTGAGAGAAGGTTCGCGACGGAGGTCTCGCCCCAGCCCTCACGACCGAGAAGATCGTCAGGCGCAAGGGTGAACACGTCGGCTGGATCGCGAACCAGGCCTTCGGAAAGGAGCAGGTCGACGGTCTTGTAGCCGAGACCCTCGATGTCCATCGCTCCCCTGCCGGCGAAGTGTGCAAGATACTCACGAAGCCGGCTCGGACACTCATAGCCGCCCGTGCATTTGGCCTTGGCCTCACCCTCGGGGAGGACGATCGGGTTTCCGCAGAATGGGCAGTGTTCTGGCATGTGCCACTGGGGAAGATCCTTCGGACGCCGTGAGAG
>CAXMQQ010000079.1:0-5062 GCA_964195545.1 uncultured Acidimicrobiia bacterium
AAGTACCCGGGCAACGAACCCGTAGGCCAAGATCCCGACCACAAGGCCGTTCCCCGTAACGAAAAAGGCGAGGCTGAGCATGAGGACTCCCCCGGCGATCAGCCGGGCAGCGTTCCCATTCACACGTTCCGGATAGCGAAAGAGTGTTCGGAGCATGATCCTCACTGCAAGAGAGACCGAATCGCCTTTCCGACGATTCGAGGTGGCGAAGAATAGGGGACGAGGTTTGCGAAACTGACAAGGAATCTGGTGCACGATTCCGTTCATGCCGCGTCGCGGCCGACAGTGAGCGACGCCCGATCCTCGATGCGACGTGACCCAGAGGCATCAGATGTTGCGAGAATGGTGCGCTCCTTCCGGATTGCGTGTTGTTCGCTGGGAGTGCGCCGCCAACCACTCATACGGCGCACGCTTCGTTGGCCGCGGCGACGGTTGACCTCGCTTGGTGAGCGAACGCATCGGAATTGGGTGAGACAATCGATTGCGGCACTCCCCCACCGGAGCTCGGCATTGCCCGGCTCCCGCAGAGAGAAGGGCTAGGTCGCTTTCGAACGCGCAATCGCAAGGATCATGCGTCGTATTCGGCGACTTTCGGAATCAGCCTGTAGTGGAAGGTGATGCAACCGGATTCCTCATCGTCGCAGTAGTACGAATCGAACTGGATCAGCGCATCTCGGCTCTCACCGGTCCGCACGAGATACGTGTTGGGTTTGGCTGTCACGATGTGGCTGATGAATGAGTACGAGTACCAATGACCCGCTGCCGGGTTCTCCGCTTCGTCTTCGTCCTCACCTCCGTAGGTATCGACAGCGAACGTGACCGACGTCGGCGGGGTCGCCGTCTCCAGTGGAACCTCACCCAAATCGAACGCTCCACCCGGGCCCGCCGGATTCGTTACACCTGAGTTGGTGAGCAACTTGGATCGTCGGAACGCGACGTCCCATCCTGGTGTTGTGAAGTCGCCGTCCACTACCCGGCCTTCATCGAAATCGAACAAGACCCAATCGGCGCGGCTCACAGCATCCACCGTGTAGCGGGTTGGACCCTGCTCCACCACGGTCGCCCCGACCGGTTCGATCACCTTGTCATCCGACCCTGCAACTGTCACATCCAATCCGCCGACCCCCGTACTCGGTGCGAACCCTGTCGGACGCGGCTGGAGGCTGCCCCAGGTGAAGAGTCCGACCACGGCAATCATCAACACCGCCGACAGGCTGATCACCCACGTCGTCTTGTATCGCCACCATCGACGTCCGGCAGTGCGGGAATCAGCCACGATCACCTTCTTTCAGGAACCGATGGATCAACTCGATGTCGTCGTCCGAGAGCACGCCCGCGGCGTAGCCGGGCATCTCATTCGGTCCCTCTCGCACGTCCTCGAGGAAACCGCCCAGCGAGCCAACCTCCCCGAGCAATCCTGGCCCGACGACGGCGCCGATCCCCGAAAGCCCATGGCAGCTTGCGCAGCCGTACTGGAAGTAGAGCATCTCACCATCTGCGAGAGAGTCGCCCGTTTCGGCAAGCGAAGCCTCGGCAAGGCCGGTGCCTTCATAAGGAAGGTCGGATTCGATGAACGCGATCGGCGAACGATCGTATCGCTCGGGTTGGAGAGGGTCCCCGGATGCGAGCGGCGTGCGGAGAAACACGATCACCATGCCCACCGCCGTGATGAGTGTTGCGATGGTGAGGATCGTGGCAATCCACGCCGACCCTTGCTCAGAAGCCACAGCCACAGAGGACGCGCTCCTCTCCCCCTTGCCAGCACGCCCGACTCTGACCAGTTGGTAGGCGGAGAAGGCGATCATCGACCACACACCGGCGATCACAGCAATGACAAGCGTGCCGTTGAGCAGCGGGATCTTGATGCCCGAGATCGGAGCGTAGAGCTGGTGCTGCTCGTTTTCGACGGCAATTGTGAAGATGAACGGAGCAGCGTCGATGTCCTCGGGGCCGACGTACTCGATGTGCATCTCGCCGTTGTCGGCGGCCCGCTGTTCATAGGTCATGACGGCAATGCCTTCGGCGTCGGTCACCGCAGACACGAGTTCGACACGTCCGGCGACACCTGCCAATGACGTGCTGTAGCTGAGTGCAACGACCGCTCCTTCGAGGGGTTCGTCGTCCGAGGTCACGATGGCTTTCACCTCGACATCGTCACCCACGGTCGCCGACTCGGGTGCGCCCACGGCGATACCGATCTCGGCGGCCAGGACCGGGCCGGAACCGAAGCCGAGAACGATCACCGCAGTCGCAGACATCAGAGCGCCGGCCAACGCTCTTCGCATGTGTCTCATCACCGTGCGCCTCCTTCCGGAATGGGTGACCCGGCCAGTGCCCCCGCACCGGAGGTCTCGCCGTCGTCCCTCATGTCCTCATCCACCAAGATCGACTGGGCGATCTCCAGCGCAACCTGTTGCTCACGCTCTTCGACCATCTCCCACACGGCGAACATGGGGAAGATCTTCACGGCAATGGTGATCAGCAACGCGAAACCCGCGAGACCCGCAGCGAAGATCGACCATTCGACCATCGATGGGAAGTAGTTCGCCGGCTCGTACGGCATGAGCGGAACCCGCAACCCGGTGACCACGATGAAGTAGCGCTCAAGGAACATGGCGATGACGACGAGGACCGCCGCCGTCACCACTCCGGCAATCGTGCGGGTCTTCGGCACCACCATGAGGACGAGCGGGGTAATGAGGCCGCCGATGATGTAGAACCAGAACATCACGCTGAAGTCCTCGAGGAACAGTTGTCGGAACGCGAATTCTCCGGCCTCCTCGAGTTTGAAACCCGTCGTGACGAACTCGGAGATGTTGACGTAGATCATCACCGCGGCGAAGGCCGCCAGGAGGTAGCCGAGATAGATGAAGTGTTTCGGTGTGAGGTACTCCTCCCAGTGATAGATCCGCCGGAGGACCGCGAGGACGATGACCAGGGTGGCGATTCCCGAGAAGATTGCACCGGCGACGAAGAGAACGCCGAAGATTGTCGTGTTCCAACCCACTCGCAACGTCATACCGAAGATCCACGACACGACCGTGTGCACCGACACGGCGATCGGGATGATGATGAGCATCATCAATGTGATCGCCTTCCCCAGGTACTTGAACTGTGTGGGCGTCCCGATCCAGTCGAGGGCGAGCGTTCGGTAGATCCAGTTCCTTACCGGCCCCACTTCATCAGCCAATCGATCACGGAAGAGGCCGAGGTCCGGGATCATCGGGGCATACAGGTAGATCAGACTCGCCGTCAGGTAGGTCGTGATCGCCATCACGTCCCACATGATCGGCGACTGCCAACGCCCGAACAGGTAGACGTTGAAGATGCGCTCCGGACGACCCATGTCGATCACCACGAACGAGGCGCCAATGAGGAGTGAGAACGCGGTGATGAACTCGGCTGTCCTCGTGACCGGTGCACGCCATCTCGCCTTCGATGCCCGCAGGATCGCCGATATCAACGTTCCGGCGTGGCTGATTCCGATGAAGAACACGAACGCCGAGATGTACAGACCCCAGGAAATACGGTCCCGCATGTTCGTGACGATGAGGCCGTCGCGCCACTGCGTCGAGTACGAGTACACGCCGATTGCCATGACCGAGACGAGGAACGACAGCCAGACCCAGTACCATGCCGTTGTGCGGAGCGTTGGCTTCGTGGTCTTGGCGATCAATCGCTCGCGCCATCGGATCACCGACTCCACGACGCTGCTCCTTCAGCTCGTTCGACCCACGGCCATTCGGTTTCGACACGACCCTCGGTGTGGGGATCTCGACCCACGTCCTCGCCGTGGCCCGGGATGTAGAAGACTCTCGGTTCGGTTCCGAGATGCTCCTTGAGTCGGTATCCGTTGTTGTCATCGATGAGGGCAGTTGCTTTGACTATCGTCCTGCCGTTCGTCGCGATGTCTTCCTCAAGATCTCCGTAGTAGATGGCGTCATTCGGACAGGCCTGGATACAGAACGGCAGCGTCCCGTCCCTCACCATGTCCGGGCAGAAGTCACACTTCATGACCGTGCCTCGGATCGAGGGGGTCTGATGATCCGGGTGGTAGTCGGCGAAGGCGGCTTCAGGCGGTATCGGAGGATTACCCCAGTTGAAGAACCGCCGGTCGTACGGACATGCCGCCATGCAGATGCGGCAGCCGATGCACCGTCCCTGATCGATAAGCACGGTGCCCTCCGGCGTTGAGAAGGTTGCGCCGACGGGACAGACCTTGACACAGGGCGGGTCTTCGCACTGCTGGCACGGTGTCGGTATGAACTGTGTACCGCCGCCCGGGAGTTCTGCCTCGTAGACCTCGATCCACTCCATCGGCTCGGGAGCGAAGTGACCTTCGATGCACGACGTCGTGCACTGCGGCGCAGTGCCCTGGCTCTGGCATCCGTCGCATCTGCGGAGGTCGATAATCATGGTCCACTGCCTGATCCGGCCGTCCTTCGTCAGTGCGGGATCTTGGAAGGCCTGATCATGGAGGGACAGTGTCTTCGTCGTCGCCGATCCGGTCTTCCCGGTAATGACGTTGGCAACGAGCTGATCCATCAGCCTGGGAGCTGCCATCATGGGGACGGCACCGAGGGCACCGAAGCCGACCATCTTGAGCGCAGCTCGCCGCTCGACGCCAACGATCTTGATGGGCGTCTCGAGGGATTCGACGGGTGCGTCGATGCTCAGCATGTGAGCGGTGTCATCGATCGAGTTGGTCTCGATCTGACTCCGCCGCCGCTGTCGGGCGGAGAGGAGCACAAGAACGATCGCGAGGGCGATGAGACCACCCACGACACGGAGTGCCGGGGAGAGGGCGGGGGCCGCCGCGACTGCGGCGGCCCCGACGGCGAGGACGGCGAGCACGGGACCCGAGGTCAGCGCCTGCTTCCGTTGGTCGTGGGTGGTCTCTCGCATCTCCGGACCCCTATCGGAGGTTGATTTGGATCCAGCCCTGGTTGGAGGACTGGACGTGTGTGTCGTCACTCCAACCATCCGGCCCGAAGTCCGCGTCCCAGTACGCCAACGCCAACAGCGTCGACTCACCGACCGCGAACTGGCCGTCTTGCTCGTC
>CAXMQQ010000080.1:0-3773 GCA_964195545.1 uncultured Acidimicrobiia bacterium
AGACGCGCCCCGAGGACGGCCTACTGGGGATCCGATCTGCTCTCGGCCTCTACGCGAATCTCCGCCCCATCCAGGTTCACTTCCCGACGGCGTCTCCGCTTCGAGACGCTTCCGGCGTCGACATCCTGTTCGTTCGTGAACTGACGGGCGGCATCTACTTCGGCCCTTCGTCGCTGTCCGACGATGGAACGGTCGCCAGGGACGAGATGGTCTACTCGGTACCCGAGATCGAACGAGTCATCCGGGTCGCCGCCGATTCGGCTCGGGGGCGCAGCGGCAGGCTCACTTCCGTTGACAAAGCCAACGTGCTGGAGGTCTCCCGTCTGTGGCGCCGCACAGCGGCGCGAATCATGGAGACCGAATTCCCGGACGTTGACTACGAAGTCGTGCTGGTGGACGCCATGGCGATGCACCTGCTTTCTCGCCCGCGCGACTTCGACGTCGTTGTGACCGGGAACCTGTTCGGCGATATCCTCACGGATGAAGCATCCATGCTGCCGGGTTCTCTCGGTCTCCTGCCGTCCGCCTCGATCGGAGACAGCCCGCCCGGCCTCTACGAACCAGTCCACGGCTCGGCACCCGACATCGCAGGCAGGAATCTCGCGAACCCCCTCGCGGCCATTCTCGCGACTGCCATGGCACTCAGATATTCGCTCGATCTCGCTGAACCCGCCGCTGTCATCGAGACCGCCGTCGGCAACGTCCTCGCAGCTGGTCTTCGCACCGCCGACATCGCGGGCACGGGTCCGACGGCGTCGACATCGGAGATGGGGGACGCGATCGCACGGGCAGTGTCAATGAGTAGCAAGTAGCGGACCTGAAGCGTGTCTTGCTACTTGTGTCTTACTACTTGATACTGAACAGGCATGAAACACGCCGTCGCGATCGCTCTTGTTCTCGTCATCTCTGCTTCTTGCAGTGACGGGGCATCCGAGTCGACATCGACCCACGCCGTCACATCCTCGACCGTGCCTGCTCCGTCCTCGACGGTGCCATTTACTCCGGGTGCTGCCGGCAGCGGGGATGCCTACTACCCGGGGCTTGGGAACGGTGGATACGACGTTCAGCACTACGCCATCGATCTCGCCTACGCCGCCGACGGATCGGTCGTGGCGGACACGGCAATCACCGCCGTTGCCACACAGAATCTCTCCGGCTTCAATCTCGATTTCGGTGGGTGGGAGATCGACGAACTCACCATCAACGGCAACGACGCCCCGTTCCGCAGGGACGACGAAGAACTCGTCATCTATCCATATCAGGTCCCGAGTGGCGAGCAGTTCACGGTCGACATGTCCTACAGCGGCGTCCCGGAACCGATGCAATCGGCAGCGCTCCCCCTCAGCATCGGCTGGCTCGAAGGTCCGCAGGGAGAACAGTTTGTCGTGGCGGAGCCCGACGCGGCGCACTCATGGTTCCCGGCGAACGATCATCCGACCGACAAGGCAACGTACTCGTTCACCATCACCGTGCCCGATGGCCTCATGGGCGCCGCGAACGGAGCGTTGACGGACGTCGTCGAGGGTGAGGCAACGACAACGTACCACTGGTCGATGGATGCTCCGATGGCGCCATACCTTGCGACGGTGGTAATCGGCAGCGGGTGGGAGATCGTTGAAGACCCCGTGTCGACGGAGGAAGCGGGCCTGCCGATCAGGAACGTGCTCCCCCCGGATCTCGAAGGAGCCGCCCCGGCCGCGCTCGAGCAGACGGGAGAGATGATCAACGTTCTCGAAGATGCCTTCGGTCCATACCCATTCGACCGCTACGGGATCGCCGTCGTCGGTGGATTCCAGCACGCTCTCGAAAACCAGACGCTCTCCGTGTTTGGACGGGCGATGGTGGATGCCCCCTTCTTCGAGTACGTCCACGTCCATGAACTCGCCCATCAGTGGTTCGGGAATTCGGTCTCGGTCGCTCAGTGGAGCGAGATCTGGCTTAACGAAGGGTTCGCCACATTCTCCGAACTCCTGTGGGTCGAGCACCGATATGGCGCAGGGGCCTACCGTGAGGAGGTCGCGAATCGCTTGGAGGCTGCACGGGTCGCCGGCTACGGCCCGCCGGCCACTCCTCCACCGAACGACCTGTTCAACGGCAGCGTCTATCAGCGCGGCGCCCTCGTCCTCGTTGCTCTCCGAGATGAGATCGGCGACGAGGTGTTCTTCGAAACATTGCGTGCACATGCAGAGAGCCACGCATACGGCAACGCTACGACGCAGGACTTCATCGCTATCGCCGAGGAGACGTCAGGTCGTGACCTCACAGAACTCTTCGACACCTGGCTCTACGGGCAAGAGCTACCCAACTGAGCGCTAACGTCATCTCATGGCTCAGCAAGCAGACATCGGACTCATCGGCCTCGCCGTCATGGGTCGAAACCTTGTCCTGAACATGGCGGACCATGGTTTCACCGTGGCGGTCTACAACAGATCGCCCGAGAGAACGAGGGACTTCCTCTCGGGCGAGGCTGCCGAAACGACCGTGGTCGGCACGCAATCGCTCGAAGATCTCATCGACTCGTTGAAGCGGCCGCGGGTCGTGATGCTCATGATCAAGGCGGGACAACCCGTCGACGATCAGATCGATGCTCTGATCCCCCTTCTCGAGCGTGGTGACATCGTGGTCGACGGCGGCAACTCGCGATTCGTCGATACCGAACGGCGGACCACCCGCCTCGCTGAGTTCGGCATCCGCTTCATCGGGATGGGCGTCTCGGGCGGGGAGGAAGGCGCCAGGTACGGTCCGTCGATCATGCCGGGCGGCAACATCGCCGCGTGGCCGGTCGTCGAATCCATCTTCCGTGCGATCGCTGCCGACGCCGACGGTGAGCCGTGTTGCGAATGGGTGGGCCCCGGTGGCGCCGGCCACTACGTCAAGATGGTTCACAACGGCATCGAGTACGGCGACATGCAGGTCATAGCTGAGGCGTACGACGTGATGCGCCGTGGCTTGGGGTTGACACCAGTGGAGATGAGTCCCATCTTCGACCAATGGAATCACGGCCGACTCGATTCGTTCCTCATCGACATCACGCGAGACATCATGGGAACGATCGATGCCGACGGTGCACCGCTCCTCGATCGTGTGCTCGACGCCGCAGGACAGAAGGGCACTGGCAAATGGACGGTCATGGCATCGATGGACCAGGCGATGCCAACGACCCTCGTCTCCGAAGCCGTCTACGCGCGGATCGTGTCTGCTCTCATCGACGAGCGAGCGTCGGCCTCCACCGTCTTGACCGGTCCCGCCGGGCCGATTCAGGACAGGCCACAAGACGTTGTCGCCGATCTGGAGGACGCCCTCTACGCATCCAAGATCGTTTCGTACGCCCAGGGATTCATGCTGTTCGAGGCCGCCTCCGAGGAATACGGCTGGAACCTCGATCCAGGGACCATCGCATCACTGTGGAGAGCAGGATGCATCATCCGCTCGCGATTCCTCGGTGACATCACCGCGGCGTATCGCTCGGATCCCGAACTCTCGAATCTCCTCTTGGCTGACTTCTTTCGCGACGCCGTGATCACAGCTGAGCCCGGTTGGCGACGCACCGTTGGGCGGGCCGTCAACGCTGGAATCCCCGTTCCCGCCTACTCGTCGGCATTGGCCTTCTATGACGCCTACCGCTCTGATCGCCTGCCCGCGAACCTCATCCAGGCCCAACGAGACTCCTTCGGCGCCCACACCTACGAACGGACCGACGAACCACGCGGTCGATTCTTCCACTCGGATTGGACACAGCAGTGAAGACCCCGCCCCGCACGATGGCCGCCCTA
>CAXMQQ010000081.1:0-28564 GCA_964195545.1 uncultured Acidimicrobiia bacterium
TTCGCGGAGCGTATCCGCAAGCGATTCGACTCCGATCGGGTCGAGCCCGGCGAACGGTTCGTCGAGGACCAGGAGATCTGGATTAGGAGCGAGCGCCGCCGCAAGCTGGGCACGCTGCTGATTGCCGTGCGACAGGTCGTCAAGCTTGGCGTCGCCTCGGCCGGCGAGACCGAGAACGCCAAGCCAGTGGTCGACCGCATCGTTCGCCGCCGTCCTGGAGAGACCCGAGAGCCGAGAGAAGTGGACGAGTTGGTCGTGAACCTTCATCTTCGGATAGAGACCACGCTCTTCCGGCATGTACCCGAATCGCAGCCGCTCCTCAGGACCGACGGGACCGCCGTTCCACATCACGGTTCCGGTATCCGGCCGAATGAGACCAAAGACCGCACGCATCGCCGTGGTCTTCCCTGCCCCATTTGGCCCCAGAAACCCGAGAATCCGACCGCGCTCGACAACGAACCCGGCGCCGTCGAGCGCGACGACATCACCGAATCGTTTGCTCAGATCCACGAGTTCAAGCATGAAGAAGCGCCTCCGTTCGGTCCATTCTGCCATATGGGTCGAGCGCACCATTTGCCCATACGACCAAGAAATCCGTAACAGTTTCCGAGAGTCGTGCCGATAATGACTAGGAACTGGTGGGACGGCCGGCGGGGTAAGTACTACCCAATGCGGGATGATCCAAAAAGACCGCATCGGTCCACCTCACAAGGTTCACGGAAGCCCTCACGAATGTGAGGGCTTCTTCGTGTCGTAGGTGGCAGATCGTGCGAGCGTTCCCCCAAACGCGAATCTCGCTTCGACGGATTGCGAAACTCGATCGATTGTCCGAACCGTTAACCAACACCGAGGTTCGCCTATCGCACGCCCCTATTGAGTGCTCCCCGTCAACTCGACAAGGAGACAAGGCACATGACGAAGAGACTGCTCGCAATTTCCGGAACCATTCTGCTCACGCTGGCGCTCGCCGGGATCGCATCAGCGCGTGATACACCTTCAGATGAATCAACGGAAACGGCCTCGGAGGACACGTCTACATCGGATGACGCCGCTACCGATCTTCAAGATGACGATGTGTACGACGACGACGCCTCCGACGACGACAGCACCAACTGATCGTTCTCGACGGACCGATCACGACGAAGGCCCCGGAGCACTACCGCCGGGACCTTCGTCGCAACGATCGGCCGATTCGGAATCCCTCTCCCCGCTGGGCTTCTCGCTCCTACGTGTTGGATCTGTCGAGTAGTGGGAGCCGGACGACCACCCTTGCCCCACTGAGAGATCCGGGGTCTGCCAGTTCGAACGATCCACCCGATGCCTCGGCCGTTCGACGGGCGATGTCAAGACCTAGCCCTGTTGAGTCGCCGGTTGAGGCACCTCGTTCAAGAACCCCCGGATCGTCCAGGCCCCGGCCACCATCTTCGATTTCAAGAAGGATCCACCCGTCATCACTAGTTGACAAGCGGATTGCCATGGACACCCGCTCTTCGGTATGTGCGAACACATTCTCAAGGAGCGCATCGATCATGACACCCGCGTCCACTTCCGGGACCGCGACATGTGCGTAGTCCAGATCGGTGGTCGTCGTGAAGGATCGACCCTGTTCTTCACTCAAGGGTGCCCAGAAAGCGGCTCGATCTGCGACCACCGCAACAAGGTCACATCCCGGGTCGATCTCCGTGCGCACCGGACGCCGACCCTCTCCGATGATGAAGTCAACCGTGCGCTCAAGCTCGTCGAGATCTTCGAGGAGCCGAGCACGGGCCTGGACATCGATGAGCGCCTCAACATCCAACTTGGCCGCAGTAAGTGGCGTCCTCAGCCTGTGGGCCAGATCGGCCGCGGTCTCCCGCTCGGCCTGCAACAGATGCTCAACCTGCTCGGCGAGTTGGTTGAACTCTGCGCCTACCTCCTTGATCTCTGGCGGCCCGGCGGGGTCCACCCGCGCGGAGAAGTCGCCGTCCTTCAGGCGGGTAGCCGTGTCGGAAAGATCACGAACCGGTCGGATGATCGATCGGCTGAACCGGTCCGCTGCCAACACAGCAAGACCGACGAGAACAGCGCCGAGCCCGGCAAGGATCACCCACGATCTGCGAACGCCATTGGTGAGATCCTCGTGCGGTGCAACGACCCGCACGACGGTGATCTCCCCATCTGACTGGGCGACGGGAAGGTAGATAGCTTCACCGACTTCGACCGATGCTCGGTGAGCGGTGCCACCGAGTGCCACCGAGAGATCCTCCCCGACCGGAACATCGATGCCGTAGACGCTCCCGTCCGGGAGAATCATCGATGCGCCTAGATCGGTGAGCCGTTCCTCTCCGATCGCCACTGCGGCCCCTGTGGTTCCGACCGACGGAGAGAGGACCGCTACCAGCCGTGCGATGCTCTCGGCTTCTCGCTCGGCTCGAGTCACCGCCCGGTCGAAGGCAAGCGCACCGACGAGAATCGCCAGCGGCACGAGGAAGGCGATGACCACCATCGATGTGACCCCGGCGGTGACGAGGATGAGACTGCGTCTCACGAGTCCGGATCAACGAGACGAACCCCCACACCACGGCGAGTAAGGATGTACCTCGGTTCCGCCGCGGTCTCACCAAGCTTCTTCCGAAGCCACGACAGGTGCACATCGATCGTCTTATCGGCCCCTCCGTACGGCTGATGCCACACCTCGGCCAGAATCTGGCGCTTGCTCACCATGCTCCCCGGGCGCTCCGCAAGATATGCCAGCAGGTCGAACTCACGGGCCGTGAGTTCCAGTGGTCGGCCGTCGAAATGAGCCTCTTGCGCATCGAGATCAATCACGATCTGTCCAACCGTGAGCACTCGTTGTTCGGGTTCCGGACCAGAGCGGCGAAGCACCGCACGAAGCCTCGCTTCCAGATGTTCGGCCGAGTACGGCTTCACCACGTAGTCGTCGGCCCCTGCATCAAGCAAGCGCACGATCTCGGATTCGTCATCCCGGGCGGTGGCCACAACCACCGGCACTTCGGTGATCGAGCGGATCATTCGGAGAGCCTCCGCGCCGTCCAGGTCCGGGAGGCCGAGGTCAAGGACGACGACGTCGAAGCGTCCCGACACCGCCGATTCCACCCCTGCCATGGCGGTCCCGACCGCATCAACGTCGTGGCCGCGCTCGGCGAGCCGGCTCGAAAGGGACTGCCGGATACGCTGGTCGTCCTCGATGATCAGGATGGTTGCCACGCTGCCACGATACCGAATCCGGGCGTCGCCGGGCACTGTCGTGTTCGATTTCACGATCCTTTAACCGAGCGTTATCCACACAACGGCGGTTTCGCGGCATCATGGCTCCGTGAGGAAGATCGTCTACCCGCTCATCTGGCTCGCGGTGACTGCAACCGCCGTGCTCATCGCGTCCGCCGCGGTCAGCAGCGTGCGCGACCAGGTCACCGACACGCCGACGGCGATGCTTCCCCCGACCACCGTCGCGGTCAGCAGCACAGAACCACTGGTCGCCGATCCCGTGAAGCCCGAGGCGCCCGCAGCGGCAACCATCGAGGAGCCGAGCACCACAACGACCTCTCTGCCAACGACGACTACCTCGACCACATCGACCACCACGACCACTGCACCAACCGCGACCAGCGCACCGGCCACGACCACCACGACCACTGCACCAACCACGACCACCACGACCACTGCACCTACAACGGAGGTTCCACCGCCATACGATCTCATCGGCGGATCGGTCTCTGTTGAGATTGGCAATGGGGCCGTCCATCTCCTCGGGGCGTGGCCGAAAGCCGGATTCACCATGGAAGTTGAGAACTCGGGTCCCGAGAAGGTCGAGGTCGAGTTCCACAATGATGCCCACGAGTCACGCTTTTCCGGCACCTTCGAAGACGATCGCTTCGTTTCATCGATCAGCGAGAGTGCCGACGACGACTAGCTTGATTCTTCAATTCGAACCTCGTGAGTTCCGTTGACAACCTGTGTGACGCGGTGAAGAACGGATCGGTCACATGGGACTCGGTTCCCTCACCGGTACTCGGTACTCGGTGAAGACTCCGCTACATCATCTCGGATACCGGATACCGGGCTACTTCCCTGCCACCGAGCCTTCCCAGTCTCTGTGGAGTTCTGCGTATACGCCGCCTGCTTCCACCAACTTCTGGTGAGCGCCGCGCTCCACCATTCGTCCGGCATCGAAGACGAGGATGGTGTCGGATGCTTCTGCTGTTGAGAGTCGGTGGGCAACTGTGATCGAAGTTCGACCCGCCGTGAGGCGTTCGATCGCTCGCCGAATCTGGACTTCCAGAGCCGGATCGACCGCAGACGTCGCCTCGTCCAAGACGAGAAGGTCCGGGTTTGCGATCCATGCCCGTGCGATGGCAACGAGTTGCCGCTCCCCGGCTGACAGGTTGCTGCCCCGCTCCCCGACCCGGGTATCGATACTGTCGGTGAGAGAGTCGGCCCACTCCAGCAGTCCGAGATCGGCGAAGGCTGCACGAACCCCATCGTCGGCGGCACCCGGCTTGCCGTACCGAACGTTGTCGGCGATCGAACCCTCGAAGAGGAACCCTTCCTGGGGGACGTACGCCACTCGGGAACGCAGGGAACCGAACCTCACCTCGTTGAGTGGCACGCCGGCGATGGCGATCGACCCATCGGCCGGATCCAGCAGTCGAGTCGCCAACTTCGCAAACGTTGTCTTCCCCGACCCGGTCTCCCCAACCACGGCCACCCGCTCTCCGGCCGCGATCGAAACGGTGACACCGTTCAACACGTCGTCGCCCGTGGGATATCGGAACCGAACACCCTCGAATCGCAGATCAAGAGGGCGATCGGGCAGTGTCACACCGTCAACCGGATCCGCTACCTCGATGGGCGTGTCGAGCAAGCTCAACACCTTGCGGAGTCCTGCACCGGCCGACTGGGCTTGGTTGATCGTCTCAACGAGCATCTGGACGGGTTCTACGAGAAGCGTCACGAGGAAGAGGAAGGCGACAAGGGTTCCTGCACTCAGCCCCCAGGACACGCCGAAGATCACGCCCACGGCAATGACCGACGCCGTGATGACCCCCGCGAACAGTTCAGCCGAGGAGAACAGAACGGCAGCGAGCGCACCGGCTCCGTACTCTGCCCGATACTGGCGGTCCAGGGCCGTGCTGACCTTCCCCATCACCACCGACTCCATACCGAACGCGCGAACCGTCGGCAGACCCGCCGTCGCCTCGCCGACAACTGAAAGCGAGTCCGACACCCGTTCGCGAACACTGTCGTGAGCGCGGCGCAGAATCCCTTGGAACCACAGGAGCATCACGGAGTAGATGAGCACGCCGACGGTGATCATCAAGGCGAGGCGCCACTCGTATACGAGCATCAGGGCCACGGCGAGCAAGATCTGGGCTGCTCCGAGGATCATGCCGACGCCGCCCCACTCCATGAATTGTTGCATCGTTTCGATATCGGACGTAACGCGACCGACGAGCGCACCGCGGCGCTCGGACTGAACGTGGAGCATCGAGAGTTTGTGTAGATAGCCGAATGTGGTGACGCGAAGATCCGTGAGGCCCGTGATCGACGATCGGGCGAGGCGGGCGAGCGACGTTCGTCGAGCCCACATCGCGATCACCAGCGCAACCAGGGCGATGAGTCCCGAGGCGACCACCGAGGATGTGTCCGTCTGCTCGCTTGAGAGCAGCACGCTGTCGATGATGCGCTGAACGGTGATCGGCACGACAAGCTGCAAGCCGGTTCCGAACACGGCGAGAGCGAGCGTCAACCAGAGCCCCTTGGAGAGCGCAGGCGCGATCCGGAATGCACGACGGAGGACGTGCCCGGTCGATTCGCTCACGATCCCACCTCCTCTTCATCGCGCCGAGCGGCGTCTTCTTCATATGCGCGCAGGAGTCGCTCGTATCCGGGTTGAGTTGCGAGTAGGTCCTCGTGGCTGCCGTAAGCGACAACCCGACCTTCGTCCATGAAGACGACCTCGTCAGTCAGCATGATCGACGATCGGCGGTACGCGACGATGACGACCGTCGACGGCAACTCCGCTCCCTGAAGTCCCCGGAGGATCTCCATCTCGACCGACGGGTCGACTGCAGACGTTGCGTCATCGAGCACCAGCACGCGTGGTCGCCGAAGGAGTGCTCGAGCGAGAGCGACGCGCTGCCGCTGTCCACCGCTGAGTGCCGCCCCGCGCTCTCCGATCTGGGTGTCGTATCCGTCGGGTAGCTCGGCGATAAACCGCTCGACACCGGCGAGTCGCATGGCCCGAGAAACATCGTCGTCTGACACGCCGGATCCGAGCGTCACGTTGCCCCACACCGAGTCATCGAAGAGAAATGACTCCTGGGAGACGTATGCCACCTCGAGTGCAAGTTCCGAACGAGCGAACTCGCGGAGGTCACGTCCATCAATGTGGATCGCACCGTCGCCCGGATCCCAAAGACGGGCAAGGAGCATCGTCAGCGTTGACTTGCCCGATGCCGTCGGCCCGACGATGGCGACCGTGCGTCCGGCAGGGATGTCAAACTGAACATCGGTGAGAACCGGCTCCCCATCGACGTACGAGAATTGCACGTCCCGGGACTCGAGACCGGCCCCATCCGCCGCAGGTCGAGCATCGAGGGATCCGTGATCGATGGTCTCTTCGGAGTCGAGGATCTCCTGGACCCGGGTCCATGCCGCTTGACTATGAGCCATCTCGAAGATGACGAAGCCGATGAGTTGGAGCGGGAACGCCATGAGCGTGATCAGGTACGCCACGGTCACCAATTGACCTGCAGTCATGGAACCGTCCCCAACGAGGATCGCTCCTGCGACGAGGATCACGATGTTGATCGCGGCCGGCAATGACTCGACGATCGCCCGGAAATCCGCGAACCGAACACCGATGTCGATGAGCCGGGTCTGAAGAATGTCCGCCGCACGCCGGAAGCGTTCTGTCTCTTCGGCCTCGCGTCCGAGCGCCTTGACGGTGAGTGCACCGTCGATGCTCTCGTGGGCGATCTCGCTGACCTCACCGCGCTCGTACTGAGCCGCTTCGAAGTCGGTGAACAACGAGAAGGCACCCCTGATGTCGATCGCCACGAGAACCGAGAGACCGACAAGTGCAATGACTCCAAGGATCCAGTGGGTTGCAACGACGAGAACGATGGTCCCGATCAGCAGGAGCGAGGCGCCCGTTGCATACGGCAGTGGTGCGAGCACGAACGTTCCGGTCTGCGTGTCGACTTCGCTGACCGACAGCAGGTCGCCGGTTGAGCGGCGATCGTGCCACGCCAGCTGAAGACGGAGTTGGTGCTCGATGAGTTTCTCACGGGCATCGGCACGGGTGCGGAACTGGAGCGCACTGGCGGCGGTCCGCCTGAGCGTGATCCCTGCCGCCTTCCAAAGCGCCACCGCCATGACGGCGAGCACCGCGAGCGTGACCTTGTTGCCGATCTCCTCTCCGCCATCAAGAACGGGGATGATCACGAGGTCGGTGACGCGTCCGACCACAACGGCCGAAGCCAGGATCGCTGAGACGAAGAGTGCGGCGCCGAGAACGGCAAGGGTGAACGACCATGGATGCCAACGAACAAACCGTCGGATCAGCCGCAATCCACCGGACAACACATCCCCGAGCCGGGGCGCGTCAGCATCGTGTCGGGCAGAGGTCGTCATGGAAGGCATGGTAGATGAGGAAGGAAGACACGAGCCGTGGGACACGGTTGTGTCCCTACCGGATACCGGATACGAACTACGCAATTCTCCGATATCATGGAACCGAGCGAGGAGGCGACGTGAAGAACGAGGAATTCCGGGTTCGGGCGCGAGCGGTGGTCAACGACCCCCATTTGACGTTCCACCAGCGTCGTCACTACCTCGCGGGACTCGCCGAGGAGGCTCTCGACTATCCAGAGCTCTCAGACGAGGCCTCGGAGGCGCTCAACAAACGGATCATCTGCGACATGTACGAGGGGCATGCCCCCTATCGGGCTCGATACATCCTCCCCGACTACGACAAAGCGCTCCACAACGGCTCCGTGTTTCTCGAACTCGAACCGCCGGAGACCCTCGACGACGCTCTGAACTTCCTCCTCATCATGTACACCCAGGTGCCGTCGATCACCGGCTACCCGGTCTACCTCGGCGACCTCGACAAGATCCTCGTTCCGTACGTCGAAGGCGTTTCGGACGACCACCTCTACCAATCCCTCAAGCGTTTCTGGATCGCGATCGACCGGATCCTTCCCGATGCGTTCACGCACATGGATCTCGGCCCGCGAGATGGACGGATCATCAGAACGATCTTCCGAATCGAGCGCGAACTACTCCAGGTCGTCCCAAACCTCACGTTCAAAGTCGATCCAACGATTACCCCGGACACCCTCATCGAAGATGCAGTCGAGACCGTCTTCGAGACGGCAAAACCCCACTTCGTGAATCACCCGCTCATGGTCAGGGATTTCGGAGATGAGGAATACGCAGCGGTCAGTTGCTACAACTCGTTGCGGATCGGCGGTGGTTCGCACACGCTCAACCGCCTGAATCTGAAGGAAGTCGCCCTCGTCCACGACGGGGACACCGAGATGTTCTTCTCAGACACGCTCCCCCGCTACGTCGAATTGAATGCACAGCTGATCGAGGCTCGAATCCGGTACCTCGTCGAAGAAGCGCGATTCTACGACCATGACTTCCTGGCGAAAGAAGGGCTGATCTCCCTCGACCGATTCTCGGCCATGTACGGCGTCTTCGGACTCGCAGAGTGTGTCGACATTCTGATGGCCAACGCAAGCAGGGATGGCCGGTACGGTCGCGACGACGAGGCAAACACTCTGTCGCGCAGGGTTGTTCGGGCCGTCGCCGATCAGGTTGCGGATCGGCCGATGCCGTACTGCGAGGGCAACGACGGCCGCTCCATGCTGCACTCCCAGTCGGGGATCGACGTCGACCTCGACGTGACCGCAGGGACTCGCATCCCGATCGGTACCGAGCCGACCATGTATGAACACATCGCCTGCGTCGCGCCACACCACGATGCCTTCATGGCGGGTGTCAGCGACATCTTCCACGTCGAGGACACAGCACGTCGAAATCCACAGGCCGTTGTCGACATCATCCGCGGCGCCTTTGAAGAAGGCATGCGGGACTTCACGTTCAACCTCAACACCAACGGATTCATCCGGATTACGGGCTACCTCGTCCGGAAATCCGATGTCGAGGCCTTCCCCGTTGAAGGAGGACGTCATTCATCGACGGTGTTCGCCGCCGGCTCGGTCGAGAACTCACACGTTCTGGACCGCTCGACGAAACGCGTTCTGGTACGTGAGCACCACACTCGGCCGCCTCAATAAGGTCCTTCGCTTCTCGACGGTCGACGGACCCGGAAACCGGTTCGTCGTCTTCGTACAGGGCTGCAATTTCAACTGCGTCAACTGTCACAACCCGTACACGATTACCGACTGCAACCACTGTGGCCTCTGCGTCGATCCGTGTCCGGAAGATGCTCTTGCTATTGAGGCTGGCCCGATGGTCATCCTCGACCCGGTCGCTTGCACGAATTGTGACGTGTGCATAGAGGTGTGCCCGTTCGATTCGACCCCACTGGCCTACGAAGCCTCAGTCGCCGAAATCGTCGACCAGATCCGCGAGACCGCGAAGTTCATCTCCGGTATCACCATCTCCGGTGGCGAAGCGACCCTGCAACCCGACTTCATCTTCGACCTGTTCTCCGCCGTGAAGGAGGATCCCGACCTCGCCCACCTCACGACGCTCGTCGACACCAATGGATCGGCGCCCGTCGAACTCTGGAATCGACTCGGACCGGTGATGGACGGCGCCATGGTCGACTTGAAGGCGCTCGACAGAATCACCCACGTCCAACTGACGGGTGCCACGAACGAGGCGGTCCTCGAGTCCATTCGGCACCTCGCGTCGATCAACCGGCTTTCCGAGGTGCGCTTGCTGATCATGCCCGGCTACAACGACGACAGCGCGTCCATCGAGGACACCATGTCGTGGCTCCGCTCGGTCGACTCCAACATGCGAATTGTCGTCATTGGATTCCGCAACCACGGGGTCAGGCCAGGCTTGGGGTACCTCGCAGAAGCAAGCCACGAGTCCACAGAACGCATCGGAGACCTAGTACGCGAGGCCGGCTTCACGGACGTCGCAGTGATCTAGGGCAAGGCATTCTCCCGCTGAGCTGCGGGCAAATGGAGTGATCATGCCGGACACCGGATACACCCGGCGAAGCCGGGTCCTACGGAATCATGATCACTCTTGTGCCGACGTCGGTCCATCCGAACGTCCACTCGGCATCGTCGAAGTCCTGGCGAACACACCCACCCGAACGAAGCGTGCCGAGTTGTTCCTTCGTCTGGAACGGTGACTTGTCCTGATGGATCGGGATCGAATGGAAGCCGTACGGCCACTCTTGCCTGGCGAACCGCACCATGTACTCCATCGTGACGTTGTCGTGCGGTGCCCATGCGTACCGCGACTTCGAGTAGACGTTGTAGCGATCCGGCACCGGCACGCCCCGTCGACCCGACACCTGGTGGGTCTTGGCCAGTTCACCTGTTGCTTCGATGAACCAGACACGAGCTTCCCTATTGGCGTAGATGACCCGACGCCCGGATCCGACCGCCGGGTACGGCAATGCTGGCTTCTCCGGCGCGGCGGTGTTAGTCGTGGCCACGAATTCTGGCGATTCGGTGAAGGACACGACGAGGCTTCCCCTGCTCATCTCGCCGGACCGCAGCATCTCAACGAACGGCTCCACTCCCCCCTCACCCGGTTCACGACCCAGCACCGATCCGTACAAGATCGTGACGAGCGCTTCGTCCGTGGGGTCCCCGTACCGGTCGACGAACTCGTTGCTCGTCGTGAACGCTTCCGCGATCGAACTCAACGGGAGCCCGTTCCAGTAGCGACGCGACCAGTACTCGATGTCGAGGGCGTCGGCCTCTCGGCCGAGGAGTCCGCAGTAGATCCGCACGATCGAGTCGGATACCGCAGCGTCGTTACGTACCGAGGTCAGCCGGATGAGGGCACCGGTCGGTGATGTGGTGGCCGTGGCCGCGTTCGCCAGTTCGACACCGCCGGTGCCAAAGAATGCCCAGAGACCTGTTTCGTCCGGATATCGAGGGACGACCATGGGGTATTTCTCGGCGTCGGGATCTCCGACGATGATCGCCGGGTCCGAGGCCGGCATCAGACCCGGAAGGAGCACTCCATCGGTCACCTCAGAGAACGACCGCTGGGATCGGCAGACGTCGACGGCTCCCGACGAAGTGGCACTTGCCGTCGCGCCGTCGACGAACAGAACGGAGCCGAGCATCGCCATCGCGGCGAGGCCAAGAAGCGCCATGCGGAATGAGGGTCTGGCGATCATACGTCCCCGTACGGTACCGCCGTCGCCGAGAAGGAGCTATAGACCCCTGACTTCGAGCACCGGCGTTCCGCGTGGTTGTTCTTGAGATAGCGGCGTCTCCGCGAAAAGAGGAGGTACCGATGAGTCACGCCAACGGGCTGTTCGGATGCGCAGATGTAGCGGTCCCAGCCACGCCGCAGGCAAAGGACTCCTACACCGGTTCGCTCGGTTGGGATGCCATAGGTCGACTTCGCCGGCCGTAGTCGGTATCTGGCACCCGGCAAAGACTGTCCTCGTCTTGCTCAGAGCTCGTTCCCATTGGCCCTAGCCACTGGGCGTATTCGCGTGCACCATTGGGGTAGGCAACGTGGAGGAGCGCCGTGGAGAAGGACATCACGATCGACGTCCACATCGAAGAGGATGAGACCACCACAACCGTCAAGACCGTGCTCGATCTGATGGGAGATTACTTCGAGGCGAAGGGCCGTGCGAGGCGAAATCCGATCGACGAGAACATGCCAGTCGTCGGCGAAGAACTCGCCCTGGCCCGGGCCCTCAACGGGTTACAGATGGAAGTCATGGAGGCTGCTCAAGACAAGATCGCCAGGTATTTGAGCTTGTAGGAAGGTCCTACCGCCAGAGCGGCATGACCGGGAGTTCGGCCAGGCTCGCGAGGAACGTGAGCGTCGATTCGAAGACGCGCCCGGCTTCGAGCACGATCACTCCATAGCCCGGTGGCGTTTCTGGCGCTTCCTTGGCCCGAATGCGTGTGTACGTGTCGCCCGTCTGGAAGTAGAGGACGTTCCTGCTCCCGGAGCGACCCGGGCCCTGATACGCGTCACGACCGACTCGACGACCGGCGTCGGTCCCGTTGAACAATGTTGTCTGCATGGTCCACGGCATCCGGTCCACATCATCGGCCGTGTCCTCTGGCAGCTCCGACCGGTCACCGACCACGACGAGGGAGAGCGGGGAGGTCACGGCTTCGGGGATCTCAACGACTGCGCCGGTGTCCGGCTCGACGTACGACCCGCTGGTGATCGCCGGCATCGGCATTCTGCCCACGATCGGGAAGCGGAGTTCGAGCTGATCAACCACCGCCTGCTCCAGGCCATCGCCGATCACGACCACCCGACTCGGATTGAGCTGGTCGAACATGTCGATGGTTGCGTCGGGGAGATATCCGGGTTCGGTGAGCAGGAGCGGTCCGGAGAGTTCGAGGGCCGAGAATCCACCTGCCCGCAGCGACGCGTGGTCGGTCGTTGCCATCACGTTCACCACCCCGGACCCGCTGCCATAGGCGTAGGTCGCGATCTGTGCTGCGGTGGCGATCGGATCACCTTCGACGCCGGTCCGGTTGAACTGAATTCGCTCTGCAGCCTTCAACGATTTGTACGGATCGACCGGAAGACCGTTCGGCATGCGGATCTCGAAGTGCAGGTGTGGCGGGGTGAACTCGGCGTTCCCCGAATCTCCAACCCATCCGATGATCTGACCGGCCTCGACCCACGCACCGGGCTCGATTCCAGGCACGAGACACTCGTACTCCTTGTCGTCATAGCCCGGGGAGTCATTGTTGAGGTGGACGTAGCGCGTGTACCAACGGTCGGTGGCCTCCACCTCGACGGTGCACCACTCACGATCATCGCGGACCGTTCGGATCGTGCCGGAGTGCGATGCAACGACCGGAACGCCCTTCCATCCGGATTTCATGATGTCGATGCCGTGGTGCTCCCGCTCGCAGTTGTCGCGGCAGGCACCGAAGCCGGCGTAGTAGTGGTTGATCCCGACAACAGGGAACACGATGTCGCGGGTGACCTCGACACGGCGCACTTGATTCTTCGGAACCGCCGGCTCTTCCGGCGGCGGGGCCACGGCGCCCGTGGTGATTGGAGGAGGGGTCGTGGTCGCCGTTGTGTCCGGCGGGATCGTTGTGGTCGCCGTTGTGTCCGGCGGGATCGTTGTGGTCGCCGTTGCATCCGGAAGGGGGATCGTGGTCGTCGTGGCTACGACGGCCTCCGGCGGGGACTCCTCGGTTGCCGACGCTGCGGGGGCGCCGACCACGAACATGGCGACGACAAGGACCGCTGCGAAGGATCTCTTCATCCCACGTGAATCGGTCGATCGCACCTTCACCTGAAGTGTTTCGGAACCAAAATGACAGTCGGTCAAAGCAGATTCCGGCGTTTTGCTTCTTTGGAAATCGCCTCGTCTGTGTAGCGGACCAGATCTGGGTTCCACCCGAGAAGCTCGATCGGCATCTCAGCGACCTCAGCGAGGAGATCTTCGATCGTGTCACGGAGAGTTCGCGCCCACGCCCTCCCCCGCGCACTGGCTCGCAGACTGAGAGTGGCGTCTGAATTGACGGTGAAGACGCGGGCTTCGATCGCCGGGTTCGTCCGGCTCCCCTTTTCCCCGTATACAAGGACCACGGACCCGGGTTCCACATCCTGGATGCCGCCGGTGGCGATGAACTCCCCGTCGAACGCCCAACCGGTGGCGAGGGAGTCGTCGACGTTGGTGACCGTCTTGGCCCAGTTCTTGCGACGCTCATCCCCGACGAACGGTATCTCGACGGCGACGGTGAACGGGGCTTCCATGCCCTCCGAGGCTAGCCAAACCGCATACCCAGGGTTGCAGTCCTTGTATTTGACGCCACCAGCCCACAGAAGGGGGCTCGTCCAGCACTGCGACGATGATCGGACCGCTCGGACCGGAGGCCCGCACCGGCGGAAGTGCCGGGATCACTGCGGGCCGTCGCTTTGCTGTTCCCTCCAATGCGTCACATGGGAACGGCACCTGGCATCCGCGCCCCACAGTATCGGCACGCCACACAGGCGGTACCGAGGTCACGTGTTGCCGAAACCGCTCCGGACAAGCTTGCTTCTCTGGGCTGGCACGGCACCTATACGCATCTGCGAACCCAGGGTTCGCAGAGCACGTCGGGGGGACTAGTCCCTCGGATCATTTAGGAACCGCCTTCAAGCTCCCGCCCCAATCCGCCGATTCCATTGGTAGAGGACACACGAAACATGAAACGCGACACGCACCAAAGGGACCGAAGTCGGACCGTGGCAGCAGGACTTGTCCTGCTGGCAACGGTCGCGTCTCTCGTCGCAATCGCTCTCATCGCCTCGGGCACGCCCCAAGTCACATCCATCGTGCTTCTCGGGCTCCTCATTCCAACGGTCGCGATCGCGACCAGTCGGATTGAACATCGCAGGGTCGCCCACCGAGTCGCGGTCCTCGAGACGGACCTTCAGAGCGAACGAGAATCCGTGCAGCGGTTGAATGGCCTTTTCGCTCGGTTCACCGACGAAATGCGGGTACCGCTCACCGCCGTCTACGGGCTCTCCCGCCACCTCGAAAAGGCCGGGATTGGTGATGCCGCCGAGGTTGAAGACCTCATCAGGGTGATTTCGCATGACACGACCGAGATTGTCCGGAAGGTCGAAAACGCCGCAATTGCAGCCCAGATCGACGCGGGCACATACCGCCCGCGACTTGTCGCCGTCGAACTCGACCGCCACGTCATGCGCACCATCGAGTCGATCGGTCGAACGTCGCTCGATATCACGACCGACGCCCGTGCCGCTACCGTCTGGTGTGATCCGGCCGCGATCCGGCTGATGCTGCTCAACGTTCTCCACACAGCAGCAGATGGCGGAGCCGGCGCAGTGAGAATCGACGTCGATGAGCGCAACGGTCTGGGAATTCTGTCGATCACCGACGATCGAAGGAGAGGCCATCCGTCGGACAAGCCATCGGGCGACTTGCTCGGCGACGGAGACAGCCTTTCTCGCGGCATCGTTCCCGCACTCGTAACGAGCCAGGGAGGAACCATGAGTTCGGCCCGCACCCTTGGATGGAGCAACACCGTCATCCGAATCCCCACGGCGACTCGGGCTCAGCTTTCCGCTCCCGTAGGTGCGGTTTCTGCCAGCGGTTCGTCAAAGACCGCCTGATCAGATCTCCCGATCGAGCATCGCCTGCTCCATGGGACCCTTCCTTCGCGTCATGAAGCGCATCGCCTGAATAGCGAGTACCGCACCCCAGAGTGCAGCCACGTAGAAGAACCACCAACCGCCGCCGTTCAGCACGTCGATCAGGAGAAGCGCCGAGACAACTAGGGCGTACACCATGGCGTGGCGAACGAATCGCATCCGCCTGCGTATCCGTTTGCGAGCGTCTCGCTCATCAACCGAACGGCGTTTCCGCTCCTGAGCGACCGCCTTCTCAACGGCCCTGCGGGAGATACCGACCTCGTCGGCAACGTGCACGAGCTGCTCCAAGGTGAGACCTCGATCGGTCGAATCCTCGACCAGATCATCGAGTCGCGCTGCGAGGTCGATGATCTCGCCAACCTCGTCCCGAGGGAACCGTTGCTCCTGGCGCTGCACATCCATGGTGGGGAGTGTACGCGTAGCGGGCGGTCAGTCTCTGGTCAGGTCGATGCCGAGTTCATCCCACCCGGAGAGAGCGACAGAGCAATCCCGATCACGCAGATGCGCCGATCTTCTCTGGTACAGGGAAACACCCGGGCCATCCAGCGGCCCGGTCTCCAGCGTGCGGACGTTCCCCTTCGCCGTAGGAACCTCGGCGAGTCTTCGAACGATGACGTCTAGTTCGGTCTCCATCTAGTCACCTCCAGATGGTCAGCCCGCTCCAGCCAGCACTGAGAACCGTACCGGTCGCGTCCCTCGTGTCCAAGGATCTGGATGCCGTTGTCGGTTGTCGGTCGTCGGCAAGGATCCCCCTGGCTGTTGGCTGTCGGCAGTTGGCTGCCCGCTTCCCCCTGTCTTGCTACTCCGTGCTCGGTACTCGATACTGTCCCGATGCATGCCGATCTCACCGCCGCCGTCCACAACGACTTCCCGCGAATTCGTGCCGAACTCGAGGAACTCGTTCGCATCCCGTCCATCTCCGCCCCGGGGTTCGATCCCGGACAGGTCCGACGATCAGCCGAGAGGATCGCATCACTTCTCGAAGAGTCCGGTTTCTCCGAAGTCCGACTCCTGGAGATCGAAGGAGCGCATCCGGCGATCTACGGCGAGATTTCCGCCCCCGAGGGCGCTCCAACGGTCTTGCTCTACGCCCACCACGATGTGCAACCCCCCGGCCCAGATGAGGAATGGGAGTCAACCCCGTTTGAGCCAATCGAGAGAGACGGACGACTCCTCGGCAGGGGAACAGCAGACGACAAGTGCGGCGTCGTCATGCACCTCGGTGCAGTACGCGCCTTCGCAGGCAATGTCCCCGTCGGCGTGAAGATCTTCATGGAAGGGGAAGAGGAGATCGGATCTGCCAACCTCGGAGCCTTCCTCGGACAACACAAGGATCTCCTCGAATCCGACGTCATCGTGATCGGCGACGCAGGCAACTGGTCCGAAGGAACGCCGGCCATCACAACGTCGCTGCGCGGACTGGTCGACTGCACCATCGAAGTGCGAACCCTCAACCACGCCATTCACTCCGGCATGTTCGGAGGCGTTATCCCCGACGCGATCACTGCCATGTCCCGGGTTATCGCTTCACTCCACAACGACGATGGCAACGTTGCGATCCCAGGTCTCGTAGCGGGCGAAAGCGATGACATCGATCTCACTGAGGATGAGTTGCGGGAGCAGGCCGGAACAGTCGACGGCCTCGAACTCCTCGGCGATGGAAGTCTGACCACCCGCCTCTGGCGGAAGCCTGCGATCGCGGTGCTCGCCGTCGACGCCCCGCCAATCAGCCACGCTATCAATCAACTGGTTCCGGTCGCTCGGGCGAAGGTCTCGATGCGAATCTCTCCAGGACAGGACCCACGAGCGGCCCTCGAAGCACTCACCACCCACCTCGAAGCAGCGGTGCCCTGGGGCGCAGAGATCACCATCACCCCAGGAGCGCTCGGAGAAGCGTTCGATCTCGATGCCACCAATCCGGCATCAGCAGCCTTCAAGGAGGCATTCCGCATCGCCTACGGCAACGACACGGTCGAGATCGGCGTCGGCGGTTCGATCCCGTTCGTCGCAGCGTTCGAGGAAGCGTATCCGGACGCATCCATTCTCTTGACGGGCGTCATGGACCCCCGAAGTCGTATCCATGGTCCGAATGAGAGCTTGAGCCTCCGTGACCTCGAACGGGGCACCGTCGGCGAGGCAATCGCACTACGGATGCTCGCTGACTAACCGGCATCGAGAGGACCGCCGTACCCTCAAGACATGGACCGTCGCTCTTTGACCATTCTCGTTCTGATCGCGGCCGCCGCTGTGGTGACCGCGCTGGCCCTGGCCGCGACCCGTAGCGAGCCAACCGTTGAGGCTGCACCTTCGACGTCAGAAGTAGCACCGAGTTCCACTGCGAGTGCTCCGGTCTCCACGAATCCCGAGTCATCCGCGACCACCGCGGCACCTGAAACCACAACCACGACCACGCCCGGCGTGACCCTCGCGCCGGGGAGCACGGCATGCGATCCGTATGCCTCGATCGGTGTGGCCGGCACGATCGCATCGCCTCATCTCGTCGAGGCCTCCGGAATGGCGGCTAGCCGCACCAGTCCGGGTGTGCTCTGGACCCACAACGATTCCCGCGACGGTGCCCGGGCCTATGCGGTGGGTCCCGACGGTGCCGATCTCGGCGGATTCAACATCGCAGGTGCCCTCGCCTTCGACTGGGAGGACATGGCGGCAGGACCCGGGTGGGATCCGACCCAATCGATGCTCTTCTTCGGTGACATCGGCGACAACTTCTCCATCCGCAGCGGCCGGACCACCGTCTATCGCGTCCCCGAACCCAACCCTGTTTCCATCAATGGGTCGATCGAAGGCGCCGTTCCACTGGAATACCAGTATCCGGATGGTGTCTACAACGCTGAGGCCCTGTTCGTCGCCGATGGATCCATCTTCATCGTCACGAAGAGTCGCGATGAAGCGCGTGTCTACCGGGGTGACGCGGCTGGAGATGGATCGACGGTCGAGATCCTGGAATTGGTCACGGTCCTCTCCCTCGGTGCCGAGGTCAGCGGTGCCGACATGTCATGGGATGGCTCCACGATCGCACTCCGCGGCTACGACACCGTGTGGATGTGGCATCGACCACCCGGGACGCCGATCGCCGATATTCTGGCAACCGAACCCTGCACGGCGCCGTCTCCAGATGAGGTGCAGGGCGAGTCGATCGCCTTTCTCTCCGATGGGTCGTATGTCACTGTCAGCGAGGGTTCGCATCCCGATCTGTACGTCGTAGAGCGCGGAAACTGACCTTCCCGCGTGGGGAAGCACCTCTTCCTTTCACTTCTCAAGCGGACCCGCCGACACGCTCTGGTGCAGTCACCGGCGATTCGGATGTCGACGAACATCGAGAGATTCCTGCTCACGCTGGCGACAGGCGACTGTGCCTTGGCGGTCCGCTAGCAATCCCTCGGGTCAGTCCCCTGCCGATCGGTAAGGCAGATACATGGGGTCCCACATCGCAGCGTCGATCGCCTCCTCGACATCGTCGAGCGGCTCCGCGAGCCCCTCTTCGATCGCTTCCCTTGCGACGGCAATCGCGACGGCACGTGACACTGCCCGGACATCGTGGATGTTCGGATACAACTGACCTTGAGCAACAAGGTCTTCACCGGTTTGATCGGCAAGGGCGGCGGCGGCCGCCAGGAACATCCGGTCGGAAACTTCCTTGGCCCTCGCCGTCAACACCCCAAGGCCCACACCCGGGAAGATGAAGACGTTGTTTGCCTGCCCGACTTTGTGTGTGACTCCCTCATAGTCAACAGGTGCGAACGGGCTCCCCGTCGCGATGATCGCACGACCTTCGGTCCAGTTGAGCGCAGCCTTGGGAGTGATCTCGGTGTTGGCGGTGGGATTCGAGAGCGGAAGGATGATCGGCTCATCAGTGTGCGCCGCCATCTCACGAATGCACTCCTCGTCGAACAGACCGGCCTTCCCGGATACTCCGATGAGAACGGTCGGCTTGACGTAGCGGATCACCTCGGCGAGTGACGGCAACCCGGCCTCAGTATCCCAATCCGTGATCTCCCCAACTGGCGTTGCGAGCCGTCGCTTCACCTCGGTCAGGTTCCGGCGATCGTCGACGACGAGTCCCCGGCTGTCGAGCACGTACTGGCGGCGTCTGGCCTCATCGAGATCGAGTCCCGCGCCTGTCATGGCGTGGGCGATCTGCTCACGGATCCCGTATCCGGCCGAACCGGCCCCGGCGATCACGACTCGATGATCAGCAAGGGATCCTCCCGTCCGACGCGTAGCGGCGATGAGCCCGCTGACGACCATCGCGGCTGTTCCTTGAATGTCATCGTTGAACGACGGCAGGAACCGTCGGTACATCTCGAGATTGTGGAACGACGTGATGTTCGCGAAGTCCTCCCACTGGAGCAGAGCGTCGGGGAAGACCTCCTTCACCGCATACACGAATTCCCTGATCAACTCGTCGTATGCCTCGCCTCTCAGTCGAGTCTCGCGATACCCGAGATACAGGGGATCCTCGAGGAGTTCAGCATTGTTGGTACCGACGTCGATCGAAATGGGGATGCAGCGCGTCGGGCTGATCCCGGCCGCGGCTGTGTACAGCGCCAGCTTCCCGATCGGGATACCCAAGCCTCCCGCCCCCTGGTCTCCGAGACCGAGAATTCGTTCGTTGTCGGTGACCACAATCACGGGCGGCTGCTCCGCGGTGCTGGCCAGCAGCACGTCGGCGATGCGCCCCCGGTCACGCGGAGTGATGTAGATGCCGGTCGCGGCCCTGTACAACCGGCTCCAGTGCTTGCACGTCGACGCGACGGTTGGCGTGTAGATGATCGGAACAGTTTCCTCGAGGTTGTCCATGATGAACCGATAGAACAGCACCTGGTTGCGATCCATCAAGCTGTTCAGGTAGATGTTCTTACCGAGGTCCGTCGCCTTGGCATCCATCTGCGTGCGCACGCGCATGAGTTGTTCATCGATCGACGGAATGTGATCCGGGAGCAGTCCTCTCAAACCGAAGGCCCTGCGTTCGTCTCGCGTGAAGGCGGCGCCCTTGTTCAGGAAAGCATCGTGGAGCAAAGCATCGCCGCGTTTCTTGACCGGCAGATAGCGTTCACCCGTCTCATGATCGATGAGAGGCCGGTAAGTCATCAGTTCCTCCTGAATCGACGCACTTGTTCGACGTCACATAGAGCGACAGCATATTCGCTCACGAAGAATCCACGAAGGGCCATTCGGCCGGTTCCCAGGTCACAGCAACTGAGTTGGCATCGGTTACCGTTCAATCCATGTCCCATTTCAGGAGATGGCTCTCCGATCTACTCGGCCGACGCGGTACGACGGCATTCCTCTTGGCCGCGGTGATCCTGGGTGTTTTGGTCGGACTCGGCGGGGCCATCCTGGTTTGGGCAATCGAATTCTCACACGATGCGTTCGGCGCGCTCGATAGTGCGCTCGGATGGGGGAAGTGGTTCATCCTCCTCGCTATTCCGATCGCATTCCTCATCTCGTGGGGCCTTGATCGCAAGTTCGGACCGGGTGTCGCCAGCGGTGGTGTGACGGAAGCGATGGTGGGCGTGGGACTCCACGGTGGCTACCTCCCAACGCGGCTGATTCCTGCGAAGATCGTCGCCACGGCAGCAACACTGGGGGCCGGCGGTTCGGGAGGACGAGAGGGCCCGATCGCGCTCATCGGTGCGGCCATCGGTTCATCGTTCTCCCGGTACACGGGGTTCGGTCAAGACCACGTCAGAAGCCTCGTCGCCGCTGGAGCTGGAGCGGGCATCGGGGCATCGTTCAACGCACCGATCGCCGGGATGCTATTCGCGATGGAGGTGATCCTCCGCTCGTTCTCAGTACGCCACCTCAACGCGATCGTCATCACGTCGGTGATCGCAGCGGTGACGACCCACGTGCTCGTCGGGGAAGAGCAGATCCTCACGTCGCCTCCTCACGAACTCGCTGATCCACGCGAACTCATCCTGTACGTCGGATTGGTGCTCGTCGCCGTTCTCTTCGGCGTGCTCTTCCTCCGGGTCCTGGCGATCACGAGCGGCTATCAGCTACCGGGCAATCTCCCGGGATGGCTCATCCCGGTCGGCGGCGGTCTCGCCGTGGCCGCGATCGGTCTCGCCGAGCCACGGGTACTCGGTACGGGCCAGAAGTTCCTGTCGGACCTTCTTGCAGCCACGCCCAATACCGAGCTCGTCTGGGGATCTCTCTTCCTTGTGGCCGCTGTCAAGATCGTTGCCACATCACTCACCCGGGCCAGCGGTGGTTCCGTCGGCACGTTCATGGCGGCGCTGTTCATCGGTGGGTCGATCGGGGCCGGGTTCGCCACGCTGGTCGATCCTGTGTGGTCGCTCTCCGAGATTGATCCGGGAGCATTCGCCGTGGTCGGCATGGCGGCGACATTCGCTGCGGTCGCCAGGGCCCCGCTCACTTCGGTCATCATCGTGTTCGAGATCACCGGTGACTACGGCCTCGTCCTCCCGCTGATGCTCGGCGCCGCCCTCGCGACCTACCTTGGCGAGAGGTTCCACACAGACTCCGCCTACACGATCGCGCTGACGCGCGCCGGCATCCATCTACCCACGATGCAGGACATCGACCTCCTCGATACCGTCAACGTCTCCGATGTCATGGCCGATGTTGACGAGGCGGCGACACCGCCGATGACCGTCGATGAGGTCCGCGAGTTGTTCGACCGCCACCATCATCACGGTCTCCCCGTCATCGAGAATGATCAGCTGATCGGCATTGTCAGCCTCAGCGACGTCGATTACGTCGTCGATGGTGAATCCCTCACCGTGGCCGATGTGATGACCCGCAATCCGATCACCGCTACGCCGAACCTGCCAGTCTCGGCGGCGCTCGCCCGGATGGCGTCGTTCGGGCTCGGTCGTCTCCCCGTTGTGGACGACGCCGACCCGACGATGGTCGTTGGCATGTTCCGGCGAGAGTCCGTCGTTCGCGCGTACCACCATGCCCTGGGGACCGCGACCGGACGCGAGTTGTATCGAGAACGCGTGCGCCTCCGATCCCAGCCGGGCGCTGCGTTCTTCGAGACTTCCATCGTGAGGGCCTCCCCGCTCGCGACGCAGAGCGTCAAGGACATCCCGTGGCCCGATGGAGCGATCCTCGTCTCGATCCGTCGCGGTACGGGGGTGTTGATCCCTCATGGCAACACGCGTATCGAACCGGGCGACAGGCTGACGTTCTTCGGCACGGGGACCGCTCGCGTCGACGTGGGCCATCTGATGGAGCCGACCCACGAGCCGACCGGCGACTGGCGCGGGGATCTCTAGGTTGGCGCTGCTCGGTGGAGCCGATACATTTACGCCATGACTGATCGACCAATCGTTCCCGTCATTCTTTCTGGAGGCGCCGGAAGTCGCCTATGGCCGGCGTCACGGAGTCGACAGCCGAAGCAGCTGCTCCCGCTCGTTGAAGAGCGAACCATGCTCCTGATGACCATCCAGCGCACCGATGCGGTTGCGACGGCGGGAGAGCCGTTGATTGTGTGCAACGAGGACCAACGGGCAGGCGTCGAACGCGAACTTGCGGCGTCCGGGTATCCAGATGCCGGGCTCATCCTCGAACCGATCGGCAGGAACACGGCGCCGGCGACCGCCGTCGCAGCCCTCCAACTCACAGAGGATGGCGGTGATCCCGTCTTGTTCGTGATGCCCGCCGATCACGTCATCAGGAACGAGGAAGCGTTCAGCGAGGCGGTGGATCTCGCTGCAGGGTTCGCCGAAGAGGGATACCTCCTGACGTTTGGAATCGACCCGGCGGGTCCAGAGACCGGATACGGCTACATCCGGTTCGGCGATCGGCTTGCCGATGGTGTACACGTTGTCGAGGACTTCCGTGAGAAGCCGGACGCGGCTGCCGCCGAGGAGTACATTTCAAGCGGGAACTATCTGTGGAACAGCGGCATCTTCATGTTCCGGGCCTCACGATTCCTCGCCGCGATCGAGACCCATGCGCCCGAAGTGCTGAGCGCTGCTCGGGCGGCGCTCGCCGGTGCCGAGCATGATGGCTCGGCGACGCGCCTGGACGAGGCAGCGTTCGCTGCGGCGCCGTCGATCTCGATCGACTACGCAGTTATGGAACACACGACATCGGCGGCCGTGGTACCGATCCACACGGGATGGAGTGACGTCGGATCTTGGACCGCTCTGTGGGAGATCGGACAACATGATGAGGACGGAAATGTGGTGATCGGCGATGTCGAGACCATCGACGTGCGGAACAGCTACGTGAGAAGCAGCGGGCGCCTCGTCGCAGCGATTGGTGTCGACGATGTGGTGATCGTCGATACGCCCGATGCCATGCTCGTGAGCCGCCGCGACCGCTCCCAGGACGTGAAGGCGATCGTCGATCGACTCAAGTCTCACGGCAGGCCCGAAGTCGACACCGATGGGTCCGAGCTTCGGTCCTGGGGCAGGTCCACGGCACTCGACTCGGGACCCGACCATCAAGTCCTTCGTCTACGAATCGAACCCGGTGCGACGATGCCGAGCCAAGCCGACGAGAACCGATCTCAACACTGGGTCGTCCTCGGTGGGCAGGCGCTGGTGCACATTGGCGACGTGCGTCGTGCGATGTCAACTGGCGATTCTGTGATCATTTCTGCCGGTGACACGCATCTAGTGGAGAACGCCTCCGAGACCGAGCCCCTCGATATCATCATGGTCTCTATCACATCGAACTTCGTGGAGGAACAACGATGAACGTCCCCCTCATTGTCATCATCGTGATCGTGGTCGTCGGTGGCATGATCGTGCTCTCGCGATCGGGGAGCCAAAGGAAGAAGGAGGCGATCGCCGATCTTCAACGAGAGAAGGATTCCCTCCACACTCCCGACATCATCGAACTCGTCGAGCAGGAAGTCCGTGAGTCTGGCATCACTGACCTCCCCGGGGCTGAAGGCATCGACCTCGTCGTCCTCTTGAAAGTCTGGAAGCGGGACCGCGACGATTGCGACGAGGGAACCGGCAGCTTCGTCGTGGCGGATGGAGTCGAGCCGTCGGAAGCAACGGAAACCGACATCGCGTTCAAGTGTTCGTAGCCCGTAGCCCATGGCCCGTAGCCGGACAGATAGCAGAAACGAGACATGAGATACGAGACAAGGGGCCCCGGGTCTCAGGTCTCACGTGTGGCTATCACGGACTGACCCCAGCTGATCAAGAATGAATGCCAACACGAACGCTTCGTCACGCCATGCGTCGTAGCGACCGGATCTTGCGAAGTGGCCGGCACCCATCTCGGTCTTCAGTAGCACGGGACGATCCCCGATCACGGTGGCGCGGAGTTCCGCGGTCCACTTCGCTGGCTCCCAATACTGCACCCTCGGGTCGTTCAATCCGGCGGTGATCAACATGGACGGGTACTCGACCGCCTTGACATTCTCGTACGGTGAGTACGCCCGCAGCCATCCGTACTCCTCCTCGATGTTCGGGTTCCCCCACTCCTCCCACTCAACGACTGTGAGCGGCAGTGACTCGTCGAGCATCGTGTTCACGACGTCGACGAACGGAACCTCGGCGACGGCGGTCCGAAAGCAATCCGGATCGAGGTTCACCGCTGCCCCGACGGTCAGTCCTCCGGCGCTTCCACCGCGCACGGCGACCCTTTCGGAATCTCCGTAGCCGGCGTCGACCAGATGCCGGGTCGCGTCGATCAGATCGGTGAAGGTGTTCATCTTGTTGATGAGCTTGCCCTGCTCGTACCAAGATTTCCCCATCTCCCCGCCACCGCGCACATGAGCGATCGCGTACACGACGCCCCTGTCGAGCAGGCTGAGCCGGGGTATGGAGAATCGCATCGGCATCGAGATCTCGTAGGCGCCATACGCGTACACGACGAGGGGCGCCGTGCCGTCGATCGGCGTATCCCTCCGATACACGACTGAGACCGGAATGAGGGCGCCGTCCCCGGCACGGGCCCATTCCCGTCGCGTCGCATAGTCGTCGGAGGCATAGTCACCGAGGACCTCTTGCTGCTTCAGGAGTGTCCGCTGCTTCGCTGCAACATCGTGATCGAACACCGATGATGGGGTCACGGGAGACTCGAAGCCGTAGCGCAGCAGGTTCGTCTTGAACTCGTAGTTGGCACCCGGGCCCAATTCGTACACGGACTCCTCGATCGCGAGATACGAACCAGTTCCGTCGGCAGGGTCAACGATCAGAGCAGCCGGCAAACCGTCGTGGCGTCCCCACACGACCACCTGATCGGCGAAGCAATCGGGATACCCGAGTTTCGACCCTGGAGTGTGAGCGACCACCTCAACCGCATCACCGCCGGAAACGGGCACGCGGAGGAGTCGCCCATCGAGCGCTCCGTCGTTCGTGACGATCCAGAACTCATCACCTCGATGATCGACGGAGTACTCGACTCCCTCGACCCGTGCCAGGACGGCGACCGGCTCTGCCTCGGGTTCATCCACCGGTACGTATCGAACGTCACTCGTTACGGCCGACTCGGTCACGATCAAGACGTACTCCCCGCTGCGGGACCGCTGGACGGACAGGTAGTACCGGTCGTCGTCTTCCTGGAACACCAGGGCATCGCTCGACGCGTCTGCGCCGAGACGGTGGCGCCAAATCTGCCACGGACGCATCGCTGCGTCGGTCACGGTGTAGAAGTAGTGGAGCGAGTCGGATGCCCACGCCGCGCCGTAGGACGTGTTCGGGATCTCGTCTTCGAGGTCACGGCCCGCAGCAGCATCTCGGAATCGGGTCGTGTAGCGCTCCCCACCATCGGTGTCGGTGCTGTAGCCAATGATGTCGGCACTGGGGCTCACCGAGAAGTTCGCCAACCGGAAGTAGTCGTGTCCCTCGGCTGCGATATTCTCGTCGAGCAGCACCGTCTCGACGCCGTCGGGCCCGCCGTCCATCCGAACCCAGATTCGGTAGGGGTGTCCCTCCTCGGTCCGCGTCGAGTACCAATAGTCCCCACGCTTCGCAGGGACCGCTAGATCGGTCTCCTGGGTTCGATCTTTGATCTCGTCGAAGATCTGTTCTCGCAGAGCCGCCAGGTGAGCGGTCATCGCGGCGGTGTACGCGTTCTCCGCCTGCAGGTACTCGATCACGTCGGGATCCTCGCGATCCCGCATCCAGGAATGGTCGTCGGCAACGGTCTCTCCGTGGAGCGTGCGCCGGGAACGATTGCGTTGCGCGATCGGTGGTTTCATGGCCGGCAGCCTACGGGCGTCGATAGAGACTGCCCTCTTCT
The DNA here is from genome assembly GCA_964195545.1 of uncultured Acidimicrobiia bacterium. Taxonomy (GTDB): domain Bacteria; phylum Actinomycetota; class Acidimicrobiia; order Spongiisociales; family UBA5794; genus JAHEEL01. The sequence goes on from CAXMQQ010000081.1 coordinate 26,536, forward strand.
TCCTCATCGCTCACAGTTCGCGACTCACTACGCTCGCAGCATGAACGTCGTCGCCGTCTTTGGTGCATCCTCTCCCGTGGCCGGTGATCCTGTCTACGACGATGGGGTCCGCTGCGGACGACTCCTCGCGGCAGCGGGGTTCGCCGTCGCCACGGGTGGCTACGCAGGACTCATGGAGGCCGTCTCGCTTGGTGCCGCCGATGCCGGCGGACATGTCATCGGTGTCACCGTCCCAGATGTCTTCCCCGATCGATCCGGAGGGAACGCCCACCTCACAGAGGAGACGAGGACGGCGTCACTCCTCGAAAGAATCCACGAGATGGTCGATCTCTCGGTTGCTTCCATCGCTCTCCCCGGCTCTCTCGGAACGGCCACAGAACTTCTCGTCGCATGGAATCTGGCCTACGTCGCGCGGTTCGCCGATGGAACGCCGAAGCCCATCGTTGCAGTTGGACACCAGTGGCGACGCCTCGTCCCTCTCCTCACCGAAGAGCTCCAGACCGATGGGACCCTCGTGACGGTGGTCGACACCGTTGAGGAGGCTGTGCAGGTCGTGTCTGCGATCTTGCACCGTCGATGATCGACCTGCAGGATCTGACCAAGGTCTTCCCCGGTACAGCAACGCCGGCCGTCGATCAGCTCAGCCTCCACATCGAACGCGGAGAGATCGCTGTGTTCGTCGGGCCGTCCGGGTGCGGGAAGACGACGACGCTGAAAATGATCAACCGACTCATCGAGCCGACGTCCGGATCGATTCGAATCGACGGACGTTCTGCCGACTCTGTACCCATCCATGAACTCAGACGTGGCATCGGCTACGTCATCCAACAGATCGGTCTCTTCCCACACCGAACCATCCGCCAGAACATGGCGACCGTCCCTGGACTCCTCAACTGGGACAAGGCACGGATAGCCGAGCGTGTCGACGAGCTTGCCGAACTCGTTGCCCTTGACCCGGACATGCTCGACCGATACCCGTCGGAACTCTCGGGAGGTCAACGCCAGCGCGTCGGAGTAGCCCGAGCGCTCGCGGCCGATCCACCGGTGCTTCTCATGGACGAGCCATTTGGCGCCGTCGACCCGATCGTGCGGGCCCATCTTCAGGATGAACTCCTCGACCTCCAGCAACGGCTCCGCAAGACCATCGCCCTGGTGACTCACGACATCGACGAGGCAATCAAACTGGGGGATCGTGTCGCCATTCTGAGTGAAGGCGGCCACCTCGAGCAGTACGGATCACCAGCCGAAATCCTACGCGATCCGGCGAATTCGTTCGTCGCCGACTTCCTCGGCACCGATCGTGGAATCAAGCGACTCTCGCTGATCCCGATCTCCGATCTCGATATCGAGACGGGTCCCGTCGTTGATCGTTCCTCGACATACGCCGTGTCGATGGCCGTCGCCGACGAGTACGGCACCGACTGGGTCGCATTGCGGGATGGAGACAGAGTGGACGGTTGGATTCGGACCGCCGACATCCCGAGTGACGGACCGGCAGCGGTCGACACCGAACCGTTCCAAACACGGCTCACGGGAGACTCCACCCTCAAGGAGGCGCTCGACGCGATCGTGTCGTCGCATACATCGGTCGCCGCTGTCTTCGACGGTCCCGATCTCATCGGCATGATCACCGCCGAGGCCGTCAGCCGAGAGATCCTCCGGTGACCGTCATCATGCAGGCCACCGGCGGGTTCTTCTCGTGGGAGTGGGTCGTCAACCATCTCGACGACATTTGGGACCGCACCGTCGAACACCTCATGTTGACGGCCATCGCCGTCGGCGTCGGCATCGTAATCAGCCTCGTCCTCTCCGTCATTGCCCTCCGGTTCCGATGGACGTATGCGCCGATCACCTGGTTCACCGGCATCCTCTACACGATCCCGAGCCTCGCTCTGTTCGCCTTCCTCGTCCCGGTCACCGGCCTCTCCGTCCTCACCGCCGAGATCGGCCTGGTGTCGTACACGCTGTTGATCCTGATCAGGAACATGGTGGCCGGCATCGACGGAGTGCCCCCGGCCACCGTGGAAGC
>CAXMQQ010000082.1:0-11492 GCA_964195545.1 uncultured Acidimicrobiia bacterium
ACATCGGTGAAAGCCAGGAAACGGAAGACGAGAGCGGCCCCGACCACCACCACGATCGCGTACGCGCCGAAGAACCACCGTCTCCTCTTCCGCAGCGTGTCGGGAGGAATCGTGATCGCTGCTTCACCGACTTCGATCGAATCGAGTTCGGCCCTGTGCTCGGAGCGCATCTCCCTGTCGGTCATGTATCCGGTCAACATCGATCGATTGAAATGGCGAATGTGTACGAAGTACGCGTGCCAGATCAGGATCGCGAGTACCGCGAGGATCGCCTCCCCTCCATGTGCGGCCTTCGCTGCGGGGATGAATTCACCGGGAAGGATGCTCGTCGTAGCGATCGGATTCCACATCATGAGACCAGTCACAGACATGAGGATCGTGCCCCAGATGATCGACCAGTACTCCATCTTCTCGGCGAAGGTGAACTTCCCTTCGCTCGGCGGTTCCGGTCGATGCCCAAGATTGAACGTCACCGAGCGCACGGCAGCGCGAACATCTCCGAGACCCGGGAGTATCTGACCGCCGATCCGCTTCACGTAGAAGCGGTAGCCGGCCGTTCCCAGGTGGTAGGCCGTCGCGACCAGGACTATGACACCGAACGAGCGGTGAATATACCGAGTGTTGTTGATCCCTCCGAGCGTGGCGATGATGGATCTCGGGAACGTCGACTCCGCTGCGAACTGCACGAGGCCTGTGATCGCCAGCCCCGTGAACGCAACGACCTGTACCCAGTGCTCAAGGCGATCGGACAGTGTAAATCGCTGATAGCGGGCCTGATGAGTCTCTGTGGCGGCATCAACCATGGCGCACTTCCCTTCGTCTCCGCCTTCGCCCGTAGACGTCGATCGCGATGTAGATCAACATTCCACCGATGACGACGGGGATGAGGATCAGGTAGAACATGCCCACGACGTAGACGATCGGCCACTCGTCCGGCGACGGCGTGTAGTGACTCATCCATGCATCCGGGAATCCGGTGTCGGCATCCGGGTGACAGTGCTGGCACGTCACCAGGAGATTCTCCTTTGCCACGGCGCTCGCCGAGTCATCAGCCGGACGAATGTCGTGAACGCCGTGACAAGACACGCACACGGGAGCGTTCGTGTCCTGATCCGGCGTGATCTCCTGGAAGAGTGTGATGGTCCGACCGTGGAAGTCCGCAACGTATGTGTCAAAGACATCGGCCTTTATTCCGTACTCGGACATCAATTCCTCATCGGCGTGACACTCGGTGCAGACCTGCGGAGAGAACAAGTGGAATGTGCTGTGAGTCGGCCCCTCGATGTCGTGTACCCCGTGACAGTCGGTGCACGTCGGAACGTCCGGATTTCCTGTGATCAGGGCTTCCCCGTGAACACTCTCCGCGTACCGGTCGTAGATCTCGGCGTGGCACGTTCGACAGGTCTGCGGAATATCGGCGTGGTCGATTGGAGGATCCGTGGCGTAGTGCGGGTCATGGCAGTCCGAGCAGACGGCAGCCTCGGGATTCCCTTCCTCTCTGGCCTGGGCATGGACATTGTCCTCAACGATCGCTTGGTCCCGGTGGCAGACTGTGCATCCCTCAGAATGCTGCGCTGCGTACTCGCGAGAGTCGCCAAGCGTCGGATTGTCGTGCGGAATGGCCGTGATGTCCGTATGGCACAGGACGCACTCCATCTCCCAAAAGGCATGCACCGAATCGCTCCAGCGATCCTCGTCGATACTGAGGTCGAGAATCTCACCTGATGGAAGGTGCATGGAGAGACCGGGATCGGCGTGACACTCCAGACACGTCTCATTGTCCCACTCCGCAACACTCTGGGCGTTGGCCTGCTGCGACCCGATCGCGACCAGCGCGAATGATGCGGCCGCGCAGATGAGCAGGTTCCTGGCCTTTCTCTTCACCATCGCCCCTCATAGATCGGCAGCATCTGGATCTGTCTCTTCGGTCTGATATCCATCACACGACAGAGGACAGGCTGCAACGTAGCCATCACACGGCAGAGGACAGCCTGCAACTAGGGACCAATGGCCTATTGTCCGCGCCGTCGGACCCTTTGAGACCGGCGTTGCGCCGCGTGGACACACGCGGCGCTACTTGAAATGAAACCGACAGATGTGGCGTTAGCAGGTCGAAGCCTCCGCTTGAGGCGCCATCGATGGCGGCTGGGCCCACTCCGGGTGGCGTGGAACCATCGCCTTGACGAAATGCACTTCGGGAGTTCGGAATACCCCTAGGGGTATTATGGTTCCCCCAGCGAGACCGATTGCGAAACGGAGATCACAACACATGGCAACCGTCAACCTGACGAAGGACACGTTCGAAAAGACCATCCTCGATGGCGACGTCGTCCTCGTCGACTTCTGGGCCGAATGGTGCGGCCCGTGCAAGATGTTCGGCCCCACCTTCGAGAAGGTGTCCGAGCAGTACCCCAACATCACGTTCGCCAAAGTGGACACCGAAGCCGAGCCTGATCTCGCCGGATACTTCCAGATCCGTTCGATCCCGACGCTCATGGCATTCAAGGAGCAGATCGGCGTCTTCTCCCAGCCGGGAGCACTACCAGAAGATGCCCTCACGGATCTCATCAGCCAGATCGAAGCCCTAGACATGGACGCCGTCCGTGAAGAGATCGAGAACGAAGCCAAAGACCAAGAAGGTCACGACCACGAGCACGCCGACGCGTAGTCGAACGTAGTTCGTAGAAAGTAGAAAGACCGCAGCGGGTCTTGTGTCTTTCTACTTTCTACTTTCTACCTATTGACGAGATCCGCAATCAGGTGTTGGGCACGGTCCAGGTCTCTACGTTCCACCATCACGTTCAGGCGATAGTCGCCGACCATGCCGGGCTCGGTGATCACCGACGCAGGGATGTCAGCTTCGACCAGACGCCCCCACGCTTCGTCGGCAACGTCACGCTCGGCAAAAAGGGCGGCCGCTACGAGATCGTCTGGTTTCGTCATCAGCCCTCCGCTCCACCGGTGAAGTTCCACGATGCGAGATGCATCGTCGGGACGTACATGATCCCTGCAGCGAACTCGGAATCCGCGAAACGAGCGTCACCCCCGAGACCCAGGATCTTGCCTTCACCCAGCGCGTCGACGAACGACTGCGTGAACCTCATGTTCGTCACCGCGTCCGTGATCCTTCCGTTCTCGATCATGAACGTCCCGTTTCGGGTCAGTCCGGTCACAACCATCGTCTTCGGGTCGAGGATGCGGCAGTAGTTGAACGTCGAGACGTAGATACCGCGCTCGACATCGGCGATCAACTCATCAACCGACCTGTCTCCGCCGCCGACGAAGACGTTCGTCGGAACAGGCCCCCAGCCCTCGGAACCCGGGATGTTGTTCCCGGTCGATGCAACGCCGGTCTTCTTCGCCGTCTTGCGGTTGTGGGCAACACCGCGGGTCACACCATCGGCAACGAGTTCAAGCCGACCTTTCGGTGTCCCCTCGGTATCGAAAGGAATGCCCATCGCCCGGGGGTCGGTGACGTCGTCCCACATCTGGAAGCGATCATCGAACTGCTGCGACCCGAGAACGACGAACGACTGTCCCTCAGAGAGCATCTTTCCGTTGAATCCGTAGAAGCCAAGGAACACTGCGAGAGTCCCGACGGCCTCCGGAGCCAGGATGACTTCGTACTCCCCCGGCTTTGCATCGAACGGAGCTACCGAGTCGGCTGCGCGTTGTGCGGCGATCACCCCGACTGCCGCGCCGTCCAGGTCTCCGATCGCGACCGAGGCAGCATGGCCGGAGCCCGCAGAAGTCCCGGTCTGATGAATGCCGTCGATGATCGCTGACGTATTACGTCCGGATGCCGCTTGTCCCGCGGAATTGGCGAAGGCAACCGACTGTCCCTCGGTTTGGCAGTAGCCGGCTGCAAGCATCCCGGTGCCTGTTTCAATGAACTCCTTCACGAGATTGGCTCGTGTGTCGGGGGACGCGTCGTACGTCGCGTCGTCTGCGTGCTCGATCGCCGGCAATGCCGCGGGAGCGGCAACACCGGCCCAGTCCTCGTCTACCGGCTGCATCGCCGCGGTCTCGAGAGCGGCCTCAACGAATGCGGCAAGGGAGTCGGGAGCGGTCGCCGTGGTCTTCGATGATGCGATACGACCATCGACCGCAACGCGAAGGCTCACGGCTTCTCCCTCTTCGGCCACGTTCTGGTGGATGAACGAGTTCGCGAATCGGGTAAGGGCGAGGTTGCCCGTCGAGGCGAGTACTTCAGCCTCGGCCCGTTCTCCGACGAGGTCCAGAATCTGCTCGGTGAGATGGATCTCCCTGCTCATCCTCGCACCCCCACTCGTACGTTCTTGAATCTCCCCGGCGCCGCCGAGTGCCCCGTGTGTGCCACCTGCATCGGCTGACCCTTTCCGCAATTCGGCGTCCCCCAGTGAATCCACTCATCGCCACCGGCGAGTCGATCGAGGCTCGCCCAGAACACGGGTCCGATGCCGGTGTACGTCGGATTCTTGAGCATCCGACCCAGCTTCCCGTCTTTGACCTCCCACGCGATCTCTGTTCCGAATTGGAAATTGAGGCGCTTGTCGTCGATCGACCACGATCGGTTCGTCGACATGTACACGCCGCTCTTCGTATCGGCGATGATCTCCTCGAGCGACGAGTCCCCCGGCAGGATCCCGATGTTGGTCATCCTCACCATCGGAAGCCGGTTGTACCCGTCTCCCCGCACCATGCCGCCGGGCGGGAGCCCGGCCATAGCAGCTGAGTCCCGACCGGAGAGAACACCGACCCAGGTGCCGTCCTTGACGATCTCAACGGATTGGGCCTCGGTGCCTTCGTCGTCGTAGCCGAAGGTGCCGAGTGCTCCCGGGAGAGTGGCATCTGCGGTGATGTTCATCAGCTCGGATCCGAATTTGAACGTGCCGAGTTTCGGAAGTTGAAGATGTGATGTACCTGCGAATGCCGCTTCCCAACCGAGGATCCGGTCGAGCTCGATAGCGTGCCCGACCGACTCGTGGATCTGGAGGGCGAGCTGGGATCCTTCGAGGATGAGGTCGGTCTCCTGTTCCTCCATCTCGTCTGCGGTGAGAAGGGCTGCTGCCTCTTCTGCGATCCGGCCGGCGTTGGCTGCGAAATCCCACTTGCGGATCACTTCGTAGCCACCGGTTTCGTACTGACCGAATGACTGCGGGTAGGAACGCCGCTGGCTTTCGCTCTCGCCGAGGGCCGTGGCATCGATCCCTCCGCCCGACTCGACGAGATGCTGGTGGATACGGTGACCTTGGGACGAGACGAACCACTTGTTGGTGTCGTAGAACGTGAGATTGCCGGTTGCGATGGCGACGCCCTTGACCTCTTGCATCGTCTTCGTTACACCGATCAACAAGTCGACTTTTTCCGAAAGAGGCACGGTAAAAGGGTCCTCGATATACGGGGTTTCGTACGAGGCCTGGACCACGGCGACGTCGGTGAACTGCATCCGATCACCGGGGACTGCGGCGGAGGCACGGGCGATCTCTGCTGCCCTCTCTCCGGCCACGATCGCCGCCCGTCGCGACAGGTCCGCCGTCGCGAAAAACCCCCACGACGATCCGATCAGCGCCCGAACCCCGACGCCGGCCTGTTCGGTTCTGTCGAGTGACTGCACCGCCTGGTTCTGCACGTCGATCGATTCCTGCTTGGACACGACGACGCGTGCGTCGGCGTATGTGGCTCCTGCTGCGAGGGCACGTTCAACTGCTGCTACCGCGTATTCGAACATCTGGCCAGACTAGTGCCGCACCCGAGCAGCACTCTCTGAACCGCTCCCTCTGAGTCACGGCGATGCAGCGACTCTCTCGTCACGCTGCTCGGGAGATGAGTGGTCGTTCCCGCCGAACCATCCCCGAGAAGAGCCGCTCCCTCACCGAAGCAGCCAATTCTCGGCCCGATTCCCGCGACCGGGGCCCTTTCAGACCACTTTAGAGTCGAAAGGCCCTACGAAGACAGCGTTGACCTCCCCGAAAATCGTTTACATATGGTCCAAGACCCGCAGGGAGGGAAGCGAATGCATCAAAGAGGCAGAAGCCTTGTAGCAAATCCCAGAGTGATTGTCATGAGCTTGCTGGCTCTGCTCATGGTTCTCGTTCTGGCAGCGTGTGGCGGTGACACGGGAGACACGGGCGCTACCGGGCCCGCAGGTCCAGCCGGTGAGGCTGGTGCCGCAGGTGCCGCAGGTGCCGCAGGTGCCGCAGGTGCCGCAGCGTCGATGGATGATTTGACCTGCGTCGAGTGTCACGACGACACAACGGCGCTGACCGGCAAGGCCACTGCGTGGGCAGACTCCCTGCATGGAAATGGCGAGGCAGCTGCGTACGCGGGGGGCAGGGCCGGCTGTGCCGCGTGTCACTCCGGCGGGGCTTTCTCCGAGATGGTCGCAGCCGGGGTCAATCCCGGTGAGTATGAGGCAGGAGATCCGAACCCGACTCGGCAGGATTGTCGTGCTTGCCACGAGATTCACACCACGTACACCGGCGCCGATTGGGCATTGGCAACAACTGACCCGGTCGCGTTGTACGCCTTCGAGGGCGAGGTCTTTGACGGCGGCGAGGGCAACCTCTGCGCCAACTGTCACCAACCACGCCGGCAGATCGACGAAGCTGTTGACGGCATGATCGAGGTCACGAGCACCCACTGGGGCCCGCACCACGGCCCCCAGAGCGCAATGCTGCTAGGTCTCGCCGGTGCCGGTGACGTCTCCGGCAGCGCGAGCGCGCATGCCACTCAGGTGGAAGACACCTGCGTGACCTGTCACCTTGGCGACGGAGCCAGCCACACCTTCGAGGCACAACTCGAACCATGCCAGGCATGCCACTCTGGTGCCGAGGACTTCGACATCAACGGCCTTCAGACGGAGGTTCAGGCCGGACTCGACGAACTCGAGGCAGGCCTCATTGCCAAGGGTTGGCTCGATGAAGAAGGTCATCCGGCAGTAACAAGCATCCCTGAGGCGCAGGCAGCTGCCCTCTGGAATTGGATCTATATAGCCCACGAAGACAAGAGCCTGGGAGTCCACAACCCGAGCTACACGAAGGCCTTGATCCAGGCCGGCCTGGACGCACTTGCTGCGGGATAGGCTCCGATCCAACAGACGCATACAACAGCGAGCGGGGCTGCCAGTCGGCAGCCCCGCTCCTCTTTGCGTATCTGGACTCGCGGCGACCGATCCAGCCAAGACAGTCCCGGGTCGGGTCGGTCGCCGGCTGCTACCCAGTCGCTCGTTGTCGCAACGGGATCGCGGCATCTACCACAAGCGTGTAGGTCGTTGGCACATCGGCGATGAACGGACAATTGTCCAGGCCGACGCAGGTCGTCCCGCATGCAACCCCGGAGCAGGCGACGGCTTCGCCTTCCGCCGACCCGGACGGTGCACTCAACACGCCCTTGGTGGTGAGCACGCTGATCATCCCGTCGAGAGCAGGTTCGGAGACCCCGATACGGCTGGCGAGATCGGTTGAGCGAATGGGACCGTGCTCCGTGCGGAGTTCAGCGACGAGTTGACCGAGCACCGTCATCCGAATCCCACCCATCTCCCAATCTGGAAGACCCCGACAGCCATCACCCACGCGAGCATCGTCTGCCCGATCACACTGAACCACATCCAACGGGTCCCGATCTCGTGACGGATCGCCCCAACGGTCGCCACGCATGGCGTGTAGACGAGGATGAACACCATGAACGCCAGCGCGGCCAGAGCGCCGTGGCCACCGCTGCTCTCCTCGAATCCAGTCTCGATTGAGGCCGACAAGCCACTCGACGTCTCGGGCTCGCCGTCGTCGGAAAGATCGATTCCGATGATGCCGGGAATCGACTTCACAGCATCGATAACCGCAGCACCGAAGCCCGTGAAGATCTCTGCAACAGAATCGATGATCGCTGGGTCATCTTCGACTTCAACGCTCTCGGCTCCGTAGACCTGTGCCATCGTCGAGACGATCACTTCTTTTGCCACGAAGCCAGACATGAGTGATCCGGTCGCCTCCCAGGATCCGAAGCCTGCCGGTTCGAGGACCGGTGCGACTGCCCCCGCCACCGCTGAGAATACCGACTCATCGACATCGGTGTCACCGAACGAGCCGCTTCCTCCGATGGGGATCGCCATGAGGAACCAGACGACGATCGTGGCGATGAAGATGATCGAACCGGCCTCCCTGAGGAAGGCCCTGGTGCGTGTCCACGTGTGGAACCAGATCGATCGGAACGATGGAAGCCGGTACGGGGGCATCTCCATGATCGCCGGCATCGGATCGGTCACCGGCAGCAGGGATCGTTTCAGCAGGAACCCGATCGCTATCGCGATGACGATGCCGAGCAGATACATGGAGAAGACGGCGAGGCCCGCGTAGTCGGGGAAGAACACCGATGCCATGATCACGTAGACGGGTAGCCGTGCTCCGCAACTCATGAACGGCACAAGGAGCGTCGTAAGAATCCGATCCCGCTCACTCTCCAGCGTTCGGGTGGCGTAGACCGCAGGCACGGTGCAACCGAACCCGACCAGCATCGGGAGGAAGCTCTTCCCCTGAAGCCCAACGCCGCTCATGACCCGATCCATGACGAACGCTGCCCGGGCCATGTAGCCGCTGTCTTCGAGGAAGGAGAGCGCCAGAAAGAGGGAGAACAGCACGGGGATGAACACCAGAATCGCGCCGACTCCTGCGACGACGCCGTCGGTCAGGAGGCTCACGACCCAGGTTCCGCCGAGGCCGATGCTCGCCACCAGGCTCCGCACCAGATGCTCGACGGGCCCTGAGACGATTCTGTCGATCCAATCGAGGAATGCCCCGGCGACATCTGCGGTGAGCTTGAACACAACCCACATCGCCGCGAGGAAGATCGGAATGCCGAGGTACCGGTTCGTCACGACCGCATCGATTCGATCGGTTCTCGTGCGCTTGCGCCGGCGAGTCGTATCGGTTGACGCCCGGACGATGTCGTTGACGATCTGGAATCGGGCGCCGGCGATCGCCGTGTCGGCTGATGTGCCTATCTCCGAACGGAGATCGGCGAGCAGTCGGTCTCGAAGCCGCAGAATCCCGCCACCACCGGGAAGCTGTTCGATCTGTTCGACAAGACCGGGGTCCTCGTCGATCAGAGCGACGGCGAGCCAACGGTCATCGAATCGCTCGGTGACCTCGGGAACACCGGCGATCACCGGTATGAGTCGATCGATCGCGGCTTCGACCTCGGCTCCGTAGTCGATCTGGAAGGAATTCACGAGGCCTCATCCCACGCAGCGATGGATACGACGGCGTCTTTCAGATCCTCGAGTCCATCACCGGAGCGGGCCACCATCGGCACGACGGGAATGCCGAGTCGGATGGAGAGTTCGGCAGCGTCGACAACGATCCCGCGTGACGTTGCCACGTCCGTCATATTCAGCACGAGGATCGTCGGAATTCCGGTCTCGAGGACTTGAACCGCCAGGTAGAGGTTCCGTTCGAGATTCGCGGCATCGACAACGACAACCACGGCGTCGGATTCGCCGAGGACCAGGTAGTCCCTGGTGATCATCTCCTCCGGGGATGAGGCGTTGAGACTGTACGTGCCCGGTAGATCCACGATCTGGATGGACTGGTCGTCGTGCCGGAACGAGCCTTCACCCCTCGCGACCGTCTTCCCCGGCCAGTTCCCAACGCGTTGCTTCGCTCCCGTGAGGAGGTTGAAAATAGAGGACTTGCCAGTATTGGGATTACCGGCGAGCGCAACCGTCAGAGTGCCGGTTGCTGCGTACCGTTCGCGGCGCTCAGCCCCCGTCATCAGTCGACCTCCCGCACGACCACGACGTCGGCGTCTCCCCGCCGAATCGCCACTCGCGATCCCATGATTGCGTACTCGACGGGGTCACCGAGTGGTGCTTTGCGCAGCGCCGTCACTTGAGTACCCGGGACGAATCCCATCTCGACGAAGCGCCGTACGCCGACGTCTGAGGTGTAGCCGACCACGACGCCGGTGGCGCCGAGTTCGAGTTCGCCAAGCGGAATGGTCCCGGCGGTCATCGGGCCTCCAAACGGATACCGTCAGCGATGTCGGTGCCCAGATGAAGACACGCACCGTCGACGGCCACGAGACGGTCGCCATGCCTGCCGACCCCCAGCACCTCGATCGAAGCGCCCGGATCCAGCCCCTGTTCGGTGACGAATGCCGCGAGGGCTTCCGGCAGGTCGATCGATACGATCGACGCACGAGTACCGGCGGCCGTGACGGAGAGCGGCTGGGTGACCGGCACGGAGACAGCATCAGCGCCGCTCGGAATCGCTCGCCCCTGAGGTCCCGTTGACGGGTCCCCAAGGAATTCCGAAAGCAGGTCGGCGACTTCATCGGGTGTCACGTGTTCTAGATCGCAGGCCACGTCGTCGGCGCGTGCTGGGGTCATTCCGAGCTGCTCGGAGAGGAACACGCCCCAGAGCCTGCGGCGTCGGAGAATCGAGGAGGCAACGGCTCGACCGTGATCGGTGAGAGACACACCCCGGTATGGCTCGTAGTCCACATAGCCACGGGCATCGAGCTTCCGGATCATCTGGTTGACCGACACACCGGTCACGTCGAGTTGAGTCGCAACATGAGACATGGACACCGGTTCGGAGCGGCCATCCTCAACCGCTCGGGCAACCGTGATGAGATACATCTCTTCGGATTCTGAAGTACCGGCTTGATGCTGAACCATGCCTACGAATTCCTGTTCTCAATGTTTAGGCATGCCTTATGATAGTCGCGCGAACGAGACATCGATCCGTTTCACGAACGCTTTGGCATCCCACCAACACCGACCGTGGCAGCCGTCGACGGGAGGAGTCGGGTCGCCGTCACCTGAACGCTCCGGGCGGCCCGAATGGGGGTCTTCTCACAAACTCCTCTCCGAGCGTCAACGAGCCGCGTATGGTCCGTCCAATGCACGAACTCATCGGTACCTGGCGCCTCGTCGAATGGACGTTCACTGTGAACGATTCCCGTCCTACCCATCCCTGGGGCGGTGACCCGGTCGGCCTTCTTACCTACAGCAACGATGGGCGAATGTCCGCATCGCTCATGAGCATCGGAAGGCCCCCGGCACCAACCCGGACGCTGAGCGCCGCACCGATCGACATCCGGGCCGCCGCCGCAGCGGGCTACCTGTCGTATGCCGGCGCCTACACGGTCGAAGGCGACGACGTCCTCCACCACATCGAGCTGAGTCTCATGCCCAATTGGGTGGGGAAGACGGAGCGCCGACACATGGAGTGGATCGTGGCCGGGACCGGAAATGACCTCGTCCTCTCGACACCGCCCACCCGAACCGACGGTGGCCGGACGGCAGTGAACCGCCTCCGCTGGGAGAAGATTCCGATGGGCGCCGGTATCGAACATCAGTGAAAGCCGCCGGGCCGCTCGATCGACAGGTAGCCTCACAGTAGGCTCACCGCCACTCTCCGGGGACACATGGCAAGATCAAGCGGAAGATCATCGATCCCACAGCCGTTCGTGCAGAAGCGCTCGATCGGTCCGTGGAAGATCGTCCTGTGGAT
>CAXMQQ010000083.1:0-6249 GCA_964195545.1 uncultured Acidimicrobiia bacterium
ATCGACAACGTCGCTCGAGGATGCGATCAACCACCCCGATACGGATGTTGTGGTTGTCGGCCTGCCGAACTTCCTCCACGAAGAGGTCATCGACCTGATCGCCGAAGCCGGAAAGGCCGTACTCTGCACCAAGCCCCTCGCTCGCACCGCCGAAGAGGCGAAGAGGATGCTCGACAGGGTCGAGTCGGCAGGCATCTTCGCCGGGTACCTCGAGGATCTCGTCTACACGCCGAAGACGCTCAAAGCGCTCGCTTCGGTAGAAGCCGGTGCGATCGGAGACGTCACCTGGGTGCGATCCCGTGAGACTCATCCGGGCCCCCACAGCGCATGGTTCTGGGACAAGGAGAAAGCCGGGGGCGGAGCCATCGTCGATCTCGGCTGCCACTGCATCGAGATTATCCGCAGCTACGTTGGCAAGGAGAACCGTCCCGTCGAGGTGATGGCATGGGCCGACACGCTCGTGCACCCGATCGAAGCTGAGGACAACGCCGTCGTCCTCATCAGATTCGAATCCGGTGCACTCGGCCAGTTCGAAGTCAGCTGGACATTCCGCGGGGGTATGGACCTGAGAGACGAAGTCGCAGGAACGGAAGGCACGATCTGGACCAACAACTTTTTGCGAACGGGGTTCGAGATGTACTCATCCGGGGGCGGCGCCGGCTACATCGCTGAGAAGCTCGAGTCCACCGAGGGATGGCTGTTCCCTGTCGGCGACGAGGTCACTGAGCTCGGATACGTCCACATGTTCACCGACATGTTCACATCGATCGACGCCGGCACCGCGCCACGAGAGACGTTCTACGACGGCTACGTCGTGAACGCCATCATGGACGCCGCATATCGCTCTGCGGCGAATCACCAATGGGAGCCGGTCGATCTCGAGTGGCGTGGAGAGACGACTCCGCGGATCGCCAGGACGATCCGACGCCACGAGGGCCATGCGATCGTGAAAGAGGAACTCCTGCCGGACGGCAGAAGCAAGCTGATCCTCAGCGATAAGGACACAGGGTCGGTGTTCGACATCGTCACCGAGGCGTGAGCGTCAGACTCGAGGTCTTCGACGACGAGCAGTGGACGGATCGGGTCACCGAGCGATGGTCCGCGTTCATGCAGGAGACGTCGACGGCACGACTGTGCCTGCCGACCGGTGAGACGCCGCGACCCCTGTATGCCCTCGCCGCACCCGCCATCGACTTCACCGACGCCCTGATCTTCCTGCTGGACGAATTCGATCTTCCACCGGGAAATCAGGCGCGGTGCGACGAGATGATCAATCGTGACTTCCTCGACCTGCTTTCTCAACCGCCTGCCGCCGTTGACATGCTCGGCTTCGGCGTAGCGAGTCTCGCCGAGGAGTGCCGGCGGTTCGAGGACCTCGTCGACGACGGGGGTCTCGATCTCACGCTCCTCGGCGTCGGCACCAACGGCCACCTCGGTCTCAATGAGCCCGGATCACTGCGGGACTCTCCTACTCGCGTGGTCGAAGTTGCCGCATCCACTGCGGCGGGAGCTCATCGGTACGGGACGGTCGAGCGCCCGACGCGAGGAATGACGCTCGGACTCCGCCCGATCCTCGACTCGAGAGAGATCTGGCTGCTCGTCACCGGCTCCAACAAGGCCTCGATCCTCGAACGCCTCATGAACGGCCCGATCGGTCCGGACGTACCCGCGAGCTTTCTCCGGGATCATCCGAACGTGACGGTGCTCGCCGATCGGTCGGCGGCATCGGGCCTACGGAACTGAGGAGCGGAGCAGTGACTCCAACCAAGTCGGAACCTCCGCCCGGACAAGCGATGCCTGCCGTCCTTCGGCCGGGGGGCCGGCTCTAGCCGTTGTCGAACGGCAGGAAGCTTGCGGGGTTGTCGACGAACATGGTGCGGATCGCCGGCTCTTCGATACCCAGACTGGTGAGAATCTCGACGAACCTTGTGGCGAGCCATGCCAGGCCCGGTTCACCCCCCAGGGACGTCCACAGGGATCGGCGGGCGCCGTCGGTGGAGAGCATCAGGCGATCGGCGTATCCGTCCCCGATCATGGCTGCGACGATCCTCCCGGTGCCATCCACGGCATCCTCGCCCTGGCGAACGGCCTGGTCGTATTCGAGGTACACGCCGGTTTCGAGCAGGTCCCGGTGATACGCGAGGTCCGGCACCTTGTCGGTGTGTGAGATAACGATCCGTTCGAGGGGGACACCGAGCCGTTCGAACACCTCAATTTGGGCCATGCCGCCCCGTCCTCCTTCACAGTGCGTGAGGATTGGGACCCCGGTGGTGTTGTGAGCGATCGCGGCAGCCTCAAAGACACGGAGATCCCGTGGCGTCGGCGCGGTCTCAAGGGCCGCAACTTTGAGGATCCCTGCTCGGTGCGGGGTGCGGCGGATCACCGGACCCATGTAGTCGTACCGGTCGATACCTTCGACGACGTCGGCGATGAAGAGTTCGGCGAGTACATCTGGCGACTCTTCGACGGTCCAGCGCTGTCCTTCGTAGTACTTCGACGTGTGCAAGCCGGTGCACGCGATCACGTGGACGCCGCTGCGGCGGCTGGCCTCGGCGAGACGGAGTGGACCCCGGCCCGACGCCGCCGGCATGGCATCGACGAAGGCTCCAACTCCCGCTGCAGCGCAGAGTTCGAGTTCTCTCACGGCTTCGTCGACGCTCGACAGGTGGATGTGGGGCCATCGGTCGACCACGAGAGGGCTGTCGATGATCAGGTGCTCGTGGATATACGTGAGGCCGAGGTCACCGGGTTCGATATCTCCGAGCACGGTCCGCACTCGAGAGGTCATGATCGTTCAACCTCAAGAATGGCGCCGTCGTTTCGCAGGAGATCTTGGACCCGTTGGATCGGAGTCTTGCGCACGTCTCCGCCATTGACGATCGCGAGTGCCGCCGTCGTTCCGGCACCGTGTCCCATCGCCATGCACTGGGCCATGGAACGAACCGATGCCTGTGCATCGTGGGTCGCCGAGAAGCAACGACCGGCGGCCAACACGTTGACGGCGTCACGCACAATGAGTGTCGAGAGCGGGATTCCAACGGCCGATCCGTCGGGCAGGTACTCCCACGTCGTCCCGGTTCCTGTGCCCCCATGATGGTCCTCGATCGGAGCACCGCACAGGCCGATCTGGTCGTCGAACTGCCGGGCCGCGAGCACGTCCTCCCGGGTGAGTCGGTAGTCGCCGTAGACACGCCGAGTCTCTCGCACCCCGACTTGATTCGACATCGCAACGAGCGAAGCCTGCGCGTAACCTGGGACCCGATCGATGAGAAAGCGTGCGTACTCAAGCGCCTGGCGCCGACCTTCCATCTCCGCCTGTGTGAGCACGTCGGGGTCCGCGGCGGTTCGTGCCGCACCGGCACTCCCGCCGGAATGTTCAATCCTTGTCATCACCGTCGCGATCACGCCGGGGATCGGCGTGATGTGATCCGAGCCCTCACGGCGCGGCAGGTTGTACTCGCCGGACTCGCCGGCTGCGGCCATCAGAGAGTGGAGTTGATCCTTGCCGATCGTGGCCCGGGCATCGTGGTCAACGTTCGCCATGCGGAACGTGGTGGTGAGCGTCTGCGCCGGATCGATCGTGCCGGCAGATTCATAGCCGAAGCCGGCCTGATGGCACACATCGGCATCACCCGAGGCATCAACCACCACCGATGCGCCGACGCGGCGCAGTCCGTCCTTCGTCGCCACAATGAGTTCTTCGACGCGCCCATCTCGAACGACGACATCCTGCACGAATCCATGGAGCAGCACGGCCGATCCCGCCTGCACCACGAGGCCGTCCCATACGACCTTGAGATGCTCGGCCAGATAGGTGATGCCAGTTCCCGCACCATACGTGTTCGGCCGTTCGACGACAGTCCCGATGCGGCGCAGTCCGGTCACGACGTCGTCACCGATCCCACCAACGACCTTGTGTGCCAGATCCCCAGGCGTGTAGAAGCCGTAGAACGTGTCGAGGACGGCCGTCGAATTCCCACCGAGGAATGGAAGCTTCTCGATGAGGAGCGTGCGGGCACCGGAGCGAGCGGAGGCGATGGCCGCGGTCGATCCCGCGGCCCCCGACCCGATCACGACAACGTCAAATCGTCCGTACTCGTCGATGCTCATTCTCTGCGAAGCTCCGCGAATCGAATCCTCAGTGGACGTAGGGTGAAAGCACGTCTCGTGCGAGCAAGAACCCGCGCTTGATCAACTCGTCTGTACCTTCGAATTGACGGTCTTCATGTTCGACGCAAATCACGCCGTCGTACCCGACCCGGTGCAGTGCGCTCATGACGTCCGGCCAGTCCACATCGCCGAGTCCGGGGATCCGTGGGACCTGCCATCCAATGCCCAGAGACAAGATGCCGTGCTCGTAGAGCCCGTCCTCGTCAATCTCGAGGTCCTTGGCGTGCACGTGATAGATCCGATCGCCGAACTCCGCCACGGCTCGCTCAATATCGATCATCTGCCAGATCAGATGGGACGGGTCGAGATTCAAGCCGACGGTCTCGCCGAAGGTCTCGAAGATGGTTCGCCACATCGAAGGCGAGTACGCCAGATTGTGTCCCGACGGCCACTCATCGTTTGTGAAGATCATCGGGCAGTTCTCGATCGCGATCTTCACGCCAGCATCGGTTGCATGATCCACGATCTCGGGCCACACCTTGAGCGCTTCGGCCCAGTTCTCAGCCTGGGTCTTCGAGGCGTCGGCGCCGATGAATGTGTTGACGACGGGGACGTTCATCATTGCGGCGGCGGTGATCACCTTCTTGAGGTGCTCGATGACCGTGGTGCGATGTTCGATGTCGGGATGCAGCGGATTCGGGTAGTAACCGAGACCGGAGATTCCGACACCACGGTTGGCCAGGTCGGCAACGACCTTGTCGGCCTGTTCCTGAGTGATTCCGTCGACGTCCACGTGGCAGATCCCGCTGTAGCGGCGGGACGACCCCTCGCCGCTCGGCCAACAGCAGACTTCGAGCATCGAGAATCCGTTGTCGACCGCCCAATCGGCGACCTCGTTGAGCGGCGTCTCCGGGAACGGAGCCGTGAGAAGACCGAGCTTCATCGTTTCCTCCTTATCGTGCGACAGTCACCCAGCGTTGCTCCTGCGAGCTTCTGGCGACCGCCTCGGTTACAAGCAGCGCATCGTGGCCGTCGGCGAACGTCGGATACGTGGGATCCGACGCCGGTGCCCCGTTTGCGACATCCTGATAGACCTCATTGAAGAGCGCTCGGAACGTATCGGGGTATCCCTCGACGTGGCCGCCAGGATATGCCGCCGTGCGTGCGGCGTCGGGCATCAGCAGAGATGGATCCCGTTGCAGGATCTCGTTCGGCCTGCCCCGATGACCAATCCACAGGTAGTCGGGATTCTCCGAGAACCACGAAAGAGCGGAATCGGACCCATCGACTTCGATCGAGACCGAGTTCTTGCGACCCGCCGCGGTCTGTGCGATTGACAGGGTCCCTCTGGCACCATCCTCGAACCGAAGGAGGATCCCTGCGCCATCATCACTCGAGATCTCTTCCTCGATGAGGTCAGCATCGGCGTCGGCTGCACCGAACGTTTCGACCGGACCGGCGGGGTGCCGCCGCACCGGGACGAACGTGTGGAGATCGGCCATCACTTCGACAACCCGCTTGCCGGTGATGAACCGGGCGAGATCTAGCCAATGGGATCCGATGTCGGCCACGGCCCGAAGCGGCCCTGCTTCTTCAGATACAAGACGCCAGTTCCAGTCGGTCTCGAGGAGCAGCCAATCCTGGAGGTAGCTGCCGGTCACAAACCGGGGCTCGCCGATCTCACCGGAGCGCACCATGGCGGACATCTGGTGGTTCAGTGGGTAGAACCGGATGTTGAAACACACGGCGTTGACAGCACCGGCGGCACCCGCACGCTCGACCAAGTCCGCGCCGTCGGCAGATGTCAGAGCAAGGGGCTTCTCGCAGACCACGTGCTTGCCGGCGGCGAGGCACGTTCGAACCTGGTCGGCATGGAGGTGGTTCGGACTCGCTATGTGAATGACATCGATGTCCGGATCGGCTGCGAGCGCCTCGACGCTGTCATAGACGGCTGGGAGATCAGCGTTCTCGGCCTTCGCACGAACTCGGGCTGGCGAGGATCCCACGACCCCTGCCACATTGATGCCGAGTCGCCGCAGCGCCTCGATATGGGCGATGCCTATGAATCCGACGCCGACGACACCTGCGTTGATCTCAGAGAATCGCTTCATGTCCCCACCACATCACTGTCTGGCCGCG
>CAXMQQ010000084.1:0-94058 GCA_964195545.1 uncultured Acidimicrobiia bacterium
ATCGAAACCGGCACCGGCTCCTACCGACTCCGCACCACCACAACCGGAACCCCGAATTGACCACCCACCGTCACCAAACACACCCCAGGTGGGGCCAAATCAAACGAGCGCGGTGGGGCCAAATCAAGTGGACATTCCCAACCTTCACCCGTACCTCGCCGACCCCGGGCTCAGGGAGATCCTCTTCCACCACTTGCAGCGCGCCTGGCCCGCCGTGTCTCGACACGACAATGCGATGGTTCTTCACGAGGACGCCCATTCGAGGCCGATCGTCGGATTCCCGACGTTCGAGACCTCGGATTCAGCATCACAGAACCGAGACCTGGGTGAGATACTGAGCTGCATCGGATCGTCCTCGGTCGTCTCGGGTGTCGCGATTCCTCGGCCGCACCCATCCTTGACCGCACGATCACCGGCCGGTAGGGGACGACTGCTCTGAACCGTCCATTCCCATCGGCCGACCCTCGCACGCTCGTCGATCGCGTTCAGCCGCGTGCGGCCACCGTGATGACGATCTTGCCCCGGGTGAGACCCTGTTCCTGGTACCGGAGAGCCTCTGCAACGTCGCTCAGCGGGTAGACCCTGTCAATGACCGGCACAACATCCCCGGCCTCGAGAAGCTCTGTCAGGAGTGCCACATCGGCTTGATTGAACGGCTTCCACATGTGCATGCCCATCGTGCGACGCCCCACGATCGAGGTCAGCGGTCCCACAATCGCACCCTGGAACACTCCCGAAATGGATCCCGGCACCATGACGTAGACGCCCTCGGGACGCAGTGCCTTCCTGGACTCTCGGATCGAGCGATAGACCGCGATATCGAGGATCCGGTCGTAGTGCCGCCCGGTCTTCGTGTAGTCCACCTCGGCATAGTCGATCACGTGATCTGCGCCGATCGATCGGAGCATGTCGAGTTTGTCAGCGCTGTCAACTCCGGTCACTTCGGCTCCGAAGGACTTCGCGATCTGCACGGCGAATGGACCAATGTTTCCGCCGGCGCCGTTGACCAACACCTGTTGCCCGGGCTGGATCGGTCGCTTGCCTCCTAGGCCCTGGAGGGCCATGACTCCCGCCTGCGGGACGGACGCCGCCGCCTCGAACGTCAACCCGATCGGTTTCGGGGCGAACGCATCCTCCGCTGCGCACACGTACTCTGCGAAGGCTCCGAAGCCGTGCTCGGTCAGGTCTCCAAAGACTTCGTCTCCTGGCCGGAATCGCGTCACGTTCCCGGCGATCGCCTCTACGACACCGGCCACGTCCAACCCGAGGCCTCGATTCTTCGGTGCACGCAACCCGGTGCCGATGCGAGCGAACGTGGGCCGGCCGAGGAGGAAGTCGACGTCGGCCATGTTCACCGACGACGCACGAACGCGCACCAGGACTTCGTCGTCCTTGGGAACGGGTATGGCCGCGTCTTCGAAGTGAAGCACTTCTGGTAGGCCGTATTCGGACCGCACGATCGCTTGGATGGTGGTCTCCTCTGATTCGGAAGCCGAGCCCGGCGGCGGAAGCCTCCAGATCACAGTACCGAATGTCCGGATACTGTGACATGCCCGACACCATCGCTCTCCAGGAGGCTCTACGCGGACGCAGTTGATGATCATGGCGATCGTCGGGGCCGTCATCGTTGCGGCTGTTCCGATCGTGGTGAGGCTGGTGTGGTGGTTGGGTTGGCTGAGTGGACTAGCTCTGTCACTCGAGATCTTCGCTGTGTTGGCCGTTCCGTACTTCTGTCTCGTCAAGCCCTGGCACATTCGGTGGGGAACCACCGATGAGGCGGTAGCCAGAACGATGCCGGGTGACGAGTTGATACCCAACGCCGGCCTGGCAAACCGGCCGATAGTGAATGCCGGAGGGGTCGCTCGGAACTCCAATACCGGCTATGACCGGTCGATGCCCTGGCGACGGTCGTCGATACGGTGCATGATCGCGGCACTGAAGATCGCGATGGCAGAGCCGAGCGCTGCCCCGGCGGCAGCATCCGCCAGCCAGTGCGCGCGGAGATAGACCCGGCTGAGCGCCATCACCACCACAAATGCGGCGGCGAGCATCTCGAGGTTCCTGCGTTTCGGACCGGCCCTGACCAAGACGATCACGGCAGTCAGAGCGATCGCCGCCCCGGCAACGGCATGGCCGGAAGGAAATGACCAACTCGTCGTCTCGACGAGCGGCAGTGGCGGGCGAACCCTCATGTACACGTCCTTCACCGGTCCGATGAGGACTTGTGAGACCACCATCGCGGACATCCATGTCGCGAAGGCCTCCCACCGGCGGCGCCACGCCAGCCAGGCGGCTACCGCGACCATCAACGGCCACGTGACCCAGACGCTACCAACGAAATCGAGGATCTTCGCGGCGGCAACCGCTGGATCCCACTCGGCAGACACCGCCCAGCGATACACGACGTCGTCAACCGATTGCACCATGTCGGCGGACACGGGAATGGCCAACGCAAGGAAGAGCAGAGCGCTCAGCATCCACAGCACGAACGCGATCCGCCAAGCAAGCGGGTGGTCGTGGAGGAGAGGATCCGACTGCAGTCGCCCGTCGGATTCGGCGGGCAGATTCTCCGGGCTCATCTCTCCTCCACCGTCGTCATGTCCAGTTCTCATCGGCGCACCGCCCGCTACGCGCCGCCGTTCTCAGCGATCGCATCCGACTCGAGGTCATATACGTCACCTGCGAGTGCTGCCCGCTGTTCCTCGCTCATCTTCCAACTCTTGTTGACCCGCCAGATCACATAGGAAATGAGGCCGAGTGGAATCGGAAGGAGATAGGTGACGGCTCTGAAGACCAAGATCGCCGCAACAACCTGGGCGCTGGTGATGTCGTCCATTCCGATGGTCAACACGGCGGCATAGCCGAGTTCGACCACCCCCACGCCTCCGGGAGTCACAGGGAGCGCTGAGATCAACCGCACGAATGCGAACGCGGCCAGAATCGTGACCCAACTCAGCTCCTCTTGGGATACCCCAACGTGGCGCAAGGCGACGAGAAGGACCAGGTAGAGCGAGATGTGGCTGAGCAGCGTTGCGACGGTGAGCCGCAGCCATCGATGCCGAAGGAGTCCGATGGTGTCGGTTCGGAACGCTGAGGATCGCTCGCCCCATCCTTCCATTGGCTCTCTGCGGAGCAGTCTGCGTCCCCAGTTGACCACACTCCCAACGCCCTGACCGATCGCCCGCGCCAGTCGATCACTTCGCAGTATCAGTCCGAAGACAACGACCGCGCCTATCAAGACGATGATGCCGATGGCCGCAGCCGTCACGCGAGTGGGAGTGAGTTCGCCGTCCAGAGCCAGGAGGGCAAGCGCCAGGACCGGCATGCCGAGCTTCACGAAGTTGTTCCATATGCCGGTCACGACCGCCGAACGGCCAATAGACCCGATCGTGAATCCCCACGAGGTGAGCATGGCGATCGACACTCCGACACCGATCACCCCACCCCCGGGCAATGTGTTCGAGACGGCCGTTGATGCCTGGTTCACCACCGCCGCCTCTCGAAGACGGAGCCCGGGTAGGGCAGCGGTCAGCACAAACCAGTACGTGATCAGATTCCACAACCCGAAGGCAACGAGGGACCCGAGTTCCATACCGGTCATGGCCCGGATCGTGTCGAACACGTCGCCGTAGTCAGCGATCAGGGGCATGACCCCGAGGAAGATGCCCGCAACGATGGCCAGCGAGATTAATGCCTGGACGATCCGCTTCCACGGGAACCGCCGGCGGTGTTCAGTCTGGTCGGCTGCGGCGCCTGAGGTGCCCGCAGAGTCGGATTCGGATGGGGTGCCGTCGTTCACTCGAATCCCCGGTATCCGGCCTGGCGAGCAAGCTCATAGAGTTCCTCCATCGGATACATCCCGATGGCTCGCCTCACGTCGGACTTCACGGATTGCGCACCCTCGCCCTTCGCGTCGATGTCGTATCGGATGCAGCCGCTCGTGAAGGTGTAGAACCAACGGGCCTTGTACATCGGGTCGTCGACGTCTTCCGCCATTGAAGCGATCGCTTCGTCGAACTCGAGACCGGAGTCCTCATCGTGGCCAACGCGACGCAGGCTCACCGTCTTGGTGTCTACCTCGACGTCATCGATGAGGAGCACCGGCGCACCGGCTGCGTGGGCGGACGCGATCTTCTCGGAGATGGGTGCGTCCGAATCGTCGAGAACTGGAGCGAAATCGCGCCCCCCAATCGACTCACTCACAAAGCGAGAAACCACCACCGTCGAATAGATGCGATGACGGTTCGCCACCGGAATGACGACAACCGTGAAGTCAGCGTTCTCTTCGAGAACCTCAACGGAGAGGGTCACATCCAGTTCGTCCGAAGCAACCTCAGTTGCCGCCCCGATGTCACACGACGGCAGGAGGGTGACCCGGAGGAACTCCGACCCCATGCGATCGGAATCGAGGGCGAAGTAGGCCTGACCGCTGCGCGCCTGCACATGGTCGAACTGCCACCCCGGTCGGAGGGCGTCGACACAAGGGATGTACTCGGTGCCGGGGACGGCCTGCGCAGTGAGAATGATGCTGGTGCTGAGCGCCTGGGACGGACCATCACACTCCACGATCCGCCGACCCAACTGCTGCTCCCCGCACCCCACCGAGAGCACCGCGAGAACACAGGCTGCGAATACGAAACGCCTCATCAGATGAATCCTTGCCCGCGGATGTTGTCGACGATAAACGAGATGAGCATCAGGATGGCGGCGACCGTCACGACCGTCATCGCGATCCGCCGGTGAGACCACCGCTGGATCGAGATCCTCTCTCGCGCCGGCGCCAGGCTTCTGAACGACTGGACAAGATCGATTCTCTTGTCCTTCCGGACGGTGCGCAGCATGCTGCGAGATTGCGACGGGACGCTCACGCTGCGGGTCGCGGCAAACGCTTCGGCGACGTCATCGGGCGAGAAGATCTGAAGCGCCCTGTTGTAGACCCGCTCAGGATCAGAGCTCAACGCCAGGACGAGCATCATGTTGGCGAGATCAACAGCTTGGCGCCACGGCGTCGGCCGCACCTGACCGAACGCGACGTCGATCAACACCACATGGCCGTCGCGGACCATGATGTTGGCCGGTTTGACATCACGGTGGGCGAGTCCCGCGTCCCAGAGGCATCGGATCACCGCGAGCCCCTCGTCGATCTGAGCGTCAGTCAACTCGACCTCGCTGATCTCCACCGCGCCATCCAGGAACTCAGTGACGATCAGGTACTCGCGCTCGGGAGTAATTTCGACGAAGCCGTACGGGAGCGCGCAGGGAATCCCCGCATCGCGCATCACGCGCATCATGTAGTCCTCGTACTCGACGAGCCGTCGCACCGATGTGAACTTGACCTCATCTTCCAGCGTGCCGTAGACCACGGTCCGCCCCCACTTGTACCACCGGTCCGCTCGGAGGTGGCTCTGTGCATAGAGCTTGGCGAAGATCATCGATGACTCATCCGAGTCTGGGCTACGACGCACGTTCATCTGCAGGGGAGTCGATCCGGCACTGCCCGCCAACCCCACGTACCCCAGGTACGTCACGTCGAGGCCAAGCTGATCGTGAACCGCGTTCTTGATGGCCTCCCCGCGATCGCCGCCGATGTCGAGATGTGCGGACTTCCCATGCGAATACGTGACGGGGAACACTGCGTCGGGAACGAACAACTTGAAGACGACGACCGCAACCGCGAGAGCGAACATGGCGGCGACTACCGCGTCCGACGGATGATCCGGACCCAGGTACACCCGCGCGACCACCGCGACCAGTAATACCACGCCGCTCCCGATGAACCACCGATTGCGCCACGCCCCCTTTGGTATAAGGGAATAGCCGGCCACGCCGAGTGTGGCCGCGATCGCGGCTACCGGAACGGACGGATGCGAATAGCCCTCCCACGGCACGAGGATCTCAACGAGCGGCCGCGGACGTGCGACCGCGTACACCATCCCGGTGGTCACCAACTCGAGGATGAGAAAGACCGCCATCCCGGCCACGAGGTGACGCCATCGCCGGTAGAAGATCAAAGCGAGAATGATCCCCCATCGAACCACGCGGATGAAGAGATCCGCCGTCAGGAGGTTGACGCCTTTGAAGAATGCCGTTGCCGCGTCGGTTCGCATCTCTTCCAGACGGAGCAGTATTCGCAGGTCTTGTCTCGACCACCAGTCTGGCGACCCGCCGACAAGGAACAGCAAGGCCCAAATCAGGAGTCCCATGAGCGCGATCACGGCCCAAACCGTCCCGGTTCCGCGGAACTCTCGGGGGAGTGGTTCCCTCTCACCCGATGGCCTTCGCCGACGACCGGCGACGCGCACGCCGGCGATGCGCACGACGCGCCGCTCCCCGATCTGACCAAGATCGGAGCTCGGACCGTTCGTACCGTTCGCGGTGCCGTCGATCACATCTGGTGAATCAGCGTCGGGTGAAATCTTCCCTCCTGGATGCAATCCTACCTTCACAAATCGGACTGATTCAAAATCGAGCTCGGCGACACCCCGTGTGGCCTACCGTCCGAGCGAGGCGAGAACCTTGTGCCGCAACTGGGCACCGACCTCTCGCCCCGTCAACCTGTTCCGAGCTCAATCAAGTTTTCGATCGCAGCTCAGAGGCGGCCGCCTCGGTTCAACCAGACTAGGGCGAGCCACCCAGGAAGGATCGGGAGCCAGAACGTCACCAGCCTGAACAGAAGTACGGCCGCGAACGCTACTGATGGGTCGACGCCGACGACGGTGTACCCCGCGATGAGCGCCGCCTCCGTGGCACCCACTCCACCGGGTGTCGGAGCAGCGGTTGCGACGGCGGCCCCTGCGAGATAGACCACGGCGGCGGTTGCAACCGGTACATCGGCGCCAAACGCGTTCAGTGAGGCGATCATTGCAATCGTGTAGCTCAGCGTGACGATCGCGGATCCAGTGAAGAGCGCCACCAGCTTCGCGGGTGTCCTTGCAATCG
Source organism: uncultured Acidimicrobiia bacterium (assembly GCA_964195545.1). GTDB lineage: Bacteria > Actinomycetota > Acidimicrobiia > Spongiisociales > UBA5794 > JAHEEL01. The sequence continues at coordinate 6,940 of CAXMQQ010000084.1, forward strand.
CGGCGATCGCCGAGCCCCCGGCTCGCAGGGCCGGGAGGAGGTACTTCGTTAGAAGCTTCCGTCCGACCGGCAGGATCATGAAGAGCCCGGAGATGAGGATGAGGATGGTGACAATGATCACCGTCGTTCTCGTATCCGGAAGTGGCAGGGCGACGTCCCGGGACGCGGCGAACCCGAGAAGCACGAGCAGTGAGACGTGGACGAGCAAACCCGCGACCGTATTCAGTCCGACCGCCGAAGCGGCCATCGGCAGCGTCAGGTCCTGCTTCTGGAGGAAACGCACATTGGTCGCCATTCCACCCACCTTGGCCGGCGTCACTCGATTGGAGAACGACGAAGCAAGTTGCGCCATCGTGACCGACCAGAAAGGAAGCCGAACCGGCACCGCTCCAACCATCCCCAGGCCGGCACCGAGATACGTCAACGCCGACATCGCGGCAACGACGGCAACCCAGCCGAGCTGTGCCGACCGTAGCTCATCAAGGAACCGCGTTGCCGCCGTCAATTGCGGGATCAACACATAGAGAGCAATCGCCACGCTCGCAAGCACGAACAGCGTCCGCGGCTTCACCCGCTCGATACGTTCGTACGTCACTTCGACGTCCGCCGCAGCAGCGGCGACCGAACGGAGCTTCGCATAGCCTTCGGCCTTGCCGAGTTGGGTTCGGGTCACCGAACTGAGCACGAGCGGCTGGATCCACGGAAGCGCCTCGGCGACGCCGTCCTTCCCAATCACGCCCGCTGCCGCAGCCACCGCACGATCGGCACCCACCGCCACCGCCGTCGACGCGAGCAGTTGTGCGCAGTCGCGTGCCAACAACGACTCGCCGGCAGCCAGCTCGGCGGAGCCAAAGCCGATGATCCACGGCACGCCGTCGTCGGCGATGTACACATTCGCCAGCCGAAGCTTCCTGTGGGCGATCGCGGCGTCGTGCAGCGTGACCACCAACCGCCAGACGTCGGCGAGCAGCCCGTCGGTTATCTCCTGCGGATCCACCGAATCAAGGGACCGACCGTCGATCTTGCGGTAGGCGAGCAGCATCCCGTCGCTACCGACGTCGGCGATGGTCACGAGCTGGGGTGTACGGATCCCACGGGCGCTCGAGGCAAGGGAGAGGAAGGCCTCATGTTCCACGGACCGGCGCAGCGACGAGAAGGGCCGCCGGTCACCGGCCCTCCGGAGCCTGAGCATCCGATAGGCGCGGGACATCAGGTCCGCGGCCCGATCGTCCGAGTCGAGCGTCTTGACGAATAGATCCTCCCCGTCGGGGGTCGTCACGTACCAAGGGAGCGACCCGCGCCCTTCGACCGGGGCAGGCGCCACTTCCGCCACCCGGATTCGCCCCTGCTCGAGCGCCTTGCGGACCTCTGTCGCGGTCGCAACCCGATCGCGGGTCTTCAGGATCAGTGCCACCAGAGCACCAGCCAGAATTCCGATTCCGATGTCGAAGGGGAGCGTGAGCACCGATATCGATGCGCCCACGAACGCCAGCGATACCGCGGCCGCCAACAATCCGATCGCCCACGGTCGTAGCCGCGGTCCGATCCACACGCTGCCAACGGTCAAGATAGCGACCACCGCCGCCAGACCGTCGTTGCCGAGACCGCCACTCGACGCACCTCCAACGGCTTCCATGAGTGCGTCGGACGTCGCAAACGCGAGCACGGTCCGGCTCCCCAGCGCGCCGAGCGCGAGGGCCGAGAGCACAGCCACGTTGACCATGATCCATCGCCGATACTTCGTCCGATACAGCAGAAAGACGTTCGTGCCGACGATCGCGGTGAAGATGAACAGAGCGATCACCGCCTGGATACCCGTGCTCAGCCACTCAGGCCAAGCTTCCTGAATCGTGGCGAAGTCTTGCCTGATGCCGAGCAGCGCGCTCTCAAAGATCAGCAGCAGCAGCATGCCGAACAACACCAATACCAGGCCGACCAGCGCGCGCAATACGTAGACGGTCGAGCGCACCAGGGGTGGCCGCGGCTCAGCCGTCACCGCGCTGGGATCCAGCGCAGTCTGGGCTTGCTCACCTATCGATTGAGGAGGCGTCGTCTCGTTCACGTCGATTCGCTCTGGTCGAGGCACTGTTCCCGGCAGCGTGAGCATATCCGAGTCATCTCGACGGAGGTACGTCGCCGCCGCCGGAGAGCCTCAAAGACCCAGACCGACACCTCGGATTCGCCGGGATGGCTCGACCAGTGGTGTGTCGTCTTGCCCAGCGCTATCCACCACTTGTCCCGGGAACGGAGGTCGGTGGCGGGCGGTAGACGTCCTCGGGATGCGCGGGGAGCGAGTCGCACCCGAGGGCGTAGTTGACGGTCTCTTTCAACTCGCCCGGAATCCACGGCGTGTCAACGAAGACCCCCCGGTCGGCTGTAGCATCGAGCTTGGCCTGGAACTCGGAGCACACCTGGTTGTCAGCAGCAAGAGCGGCTCGATAGGCGGCCATCTCCGCGCTCTCTGAGAGTTCGTGCCAATCCGCGGCGGTACCTGCGCGAACGGCGAGTTCTGCGATCGGGAGCTCTCGGAAGTACAACTGGTGGAGATCGGCGATCTGTTCGGGTGGCTCGATGTCTGCCGCTGCCTCAAGAGCCTCGGCCTGTATCTCCGCGACCCGCTCGAGGGCAACCTGTAGGTCGCGCGGGGTGAAGTCGGTGAGTTGCACCCCCTGATCCGTGAGCCCCAGATGTGATCCCTGGCCCACGACGAGCACCAGCCCTTCCGGGCTCGTTGCGAGCGGCTCGTACTGCTCGATGCCCCGCTCGAAGATGGCGTTGATGCTGTCCACGTACTCGGTCAGCGACATCGCACCAGCGCCGCATCCAACGAGCAGAAGCACAACCGACAGCGCGAGGGAAATGAGGCGCCTGATCGCGAAACCTCCCTACACAGAAACTCGATCCATTGCGGCCGAACGCGAGTCACATCTTCGCCCACTCGACCCAGCAAGCGATAGAGGCGGATTGCTCTCACGGGCTCGCGGTCGCACCTCGCCGACTATCGACCGAGAACCGCGACTGCCAGAAAGCGCCAAACAGCTCTAGCACGCGAAGTCGGCCCGCGGGCGTAGTGCGCTCACGCAGAGAAATGCTCCGTGTCGCTCGCCGCATCGTCAGAGATTCAGGCGGTACACTGGCAGCCCGGCGGCGTCGAAGAAACGACCAGGGGTATCCGCCCCATGGTTGGGGGAGGACACTCATGTCCAAATCGGACATCGATCGCACTGATGAACCAGAGTCCGTCTCGGTAGAGAGCTACGGCTTCTACGAATGGATCAACCGCCACCCGTGGTCGATCGCGGCGGTGCTTGTCGTTCTGGCTGTGGGACTTGCCGCCCTCTACTCGGTCGTCGCCGATCAGAGCGAACCATCGTTCGATCCAAAGGGCCCCATCTACGACACCCGGGATCATGTCGACGATGTGTTCGCTTCGAGTTCATCCATACGCCACGTCCCATTCATCGTTGAGAATCCGGCCGGTGGCGACGTGCTCAGCCGGGATCCCCTCCTGGAACTCAAGCAGAATCAGGACGCATTGCTCGCGGATCCTGAGTCCCAGAATCACCTTGCGACGACATTCGCTCGGGACCTCGGTGTCACAATCGAGGGCGTCTACTCAATCGCGAACGCCGTCGACGCTGCACTCCCAGGCGGCCTCGAGGCAGCATCAGAAGTCGCCGTGAAGATCGCACTTGCCGACCTCTTCGCCGACGATGCGCCGACGAGCTCGTTGCGGTACCTCCTTGCACCGATGGGGACAACACGCGACGTGACGACAATCGACGGCGTTTCCGTCGTGGTGTGGGAGTCGCAGGCGTTCTTTGCACGCGTGACATACGACTTCGATACCTTCGACCAGGATCAGCTGCTGGAGGCATTCGGGGAGAAGACCAGCCTCGAGGCCGAGCGCTGGCTGCGCAGCGTGCAAACCGCACTGCGAGGCGACGAAGTGTCCGTCACGGCGATTGGCGTCGCCATGGACACGGGGCTGGTTGCCGAGGAGCAAACCACGGCCGCAGCGCCATACCTCCTCGGAGCAGTGGCATTCATCGTGATTCTTGTCGGTGCGCTGCTCCGGTCCTACTGGGCGGCGATGATCGTTGGGGCCAGCCTCGGCGTGACGATGATGATGTACGGCGGTATCAACGCCTTGCTTGGACTGAAGATGAATTCCCCATTGCTGATCATGATCGTCCCGATCGCTCTGATCAGCTTCGGCGTGGACTTCTTCATTCACGCCAGCGGGCGAACACGTGAGATGCAGGTGCTGGGCTTTGGCCGCGAGCGAGCGTACCCACTCGGTCTCACGGCCGTATCGTCCGCCCTCCTGCTCGCGGCGTTGTCATCGGCGGCTGCCTTCATGTCGAATGCGGTCTCCGGAATTCAAGGCATCGTCGAATTCGGGATCGCTGCAGCGGTTGGACTGCTCCTCTCGTACATGATCCTCGGCTGGATCGCCCCGAAGCTGCTGCTCTCAACCGAGGAGCGGTTGGGTCCGCGACCGGCGGACCTCAGCCATCTGCGAACGTCCGCTCAAAAGGTGGGGTTCGTCGTAGCGGCGTTCATCGCCGCGATCGCAGTGACCATGACCATCGTGATGCCGGCAATTGGGTGGGGTCTCTACCTCGTGTTCCTGCTTCTGTTCGTCTACCTGCCGTACTGGCTCACCCGCCGGCGTAACCGACGCGCCGCAGAAGCGGGTCGACCATTGACAGATGAGGTCAAGGGCGCTGGCCACGGTTTCAGCGCTGCAGGCACCACGGTGCACTTCGTCGCAAGGTGGCGGGTGTTCGCGATCCCTCTCGTTGTAGTCCTGGCCGTGGTCGCCCTCATCGGTGCATCCAAGGTGGAGCGAGGGTTCGAGGTCAAGGACTTCTTCTCCTCGAAGACTGATTTCGTTGCGAGCCTCGACAAGCTCGAGCAGTACTGGGGAAGCGGCGGAGGCACCAGCGACTACGTCTACATCGAAGGCGACCTCACCGCACCCGGAACTCTCGTCGCGGTGGAGACCGCCCAGGCGGAGATCGGAGCTTCGGACGCGGAGTTCGTACGCGACTTCAACGGCGAAGTCGAATTCTCAGCGAACGCTGTCACCATTGTGCGGATCACAACGATGTCCGCGCCGATGCGCGCCGCGATCGCTGCCGAACAGGGTGTCGAGATCACCGACAACGACGGCGACGGTATCGCAGATAGCCCCGAGCAGATCGCCGCGATCTACCGGTACGTCAAGACGAACAGCGTTCTCGACGATGGTGGCGTCGAAATCTTCCCGGTCGACGTGACCGAGACGATCCTCTACGTTGGTGATGGCGTCCAAGGGACGAGGATATCGACGGGCATAGCCACATTCACCGATGACCAGATCATTCTCGCGGGACGGGCGGTGCTCGAGGACGCCGCAGTCGGACTGAGAGCCAATCTCGCCGACGGCACCGCGACCGTCGCGGTATCCGGTGGCGCGATCACGAGCCAGGACTCCATGGATACGTTCCTGAAGTCGATGCTGCTCTCGCTCCCGATCGCGGTTGCGCTGACCTCGCTGATCGTGTTCATCACCCTCTTCTTCATCTTCCGCCACTTCGGCAGGCGGATGGCGTCGATCTTGAAGCGGTCGGGGCGCTACGCGGTGATCTCGATGGTCCCGATCCTCCTCGTCGTTGCCATGGTTTACGGGTTCATGTACCTAGTCGGTTACCGCCTGAACCTGATCACGGCGATGATCGCAGCGATCTCGATCGGCGTCGGCGTCGACTATGCCACGCACTTCACCGTGCGTTTCATCGAGGAATTCGAGCACGAACCCAGCCGATTCCCAGCGCTGCGCCGCACGGGCGAGGGAACCGGTGGTGCACTCACCATCTCCGCGGTGACCTCAATGACGGGGTTCCTCATCATGGCAGCGGCACCGATGCCGATGTTCGTGACGTTTGGTGTCCTCACGGCCGTCATGATTGGGTGCTCGCTGGTTGTGACGCTCCTGGTGCTTCCGAGCCTCCTGTTGCTGGTCACACCATCCCGCAAGGGCGACGAAAGGGAAGACATGATCGACGAGGTGACTCGCGGCGGGGAGTTCGACTACGAGCCGCACGAACGGGACACTGCCATGAGGCAGCCCCACGTGCAGGCGACAGCACCAACTCCGGCTTCGGAGCCCGGCGATACACAGACCTGACGCTGCAAAGGACCAGCGTTGAAGGAGGTCGTGGTGTGGTGGTCGCCTTCGGGTACCTAGCCGTCGAACACTAGAGAAGGGCGATAGACGTCTCCCGGATGCTCGGGGTATCCGTCGCATCCGAGCGCGACCTCGAAGAGCTCTTTGAGTTCACCCGGAATCCACGGCGTTTCGGCGAAGACCTCTCGCTGCTCGCCAATCGCGTTGACCTCAGATTGAGCATCGGCGCACGCCTGCTTGTCGTCGGCAAGCGCTACCCGATAGGCGACCATCTCCGTGGTGTCGGAGAGTTCCGCCCAGTCCGCAGCGGTGCCCGCTCGAACAGCCAGCGCCTCTTGGGTTGAGATGAAGTCACTATCGAAATCGAAGAAGAGATGGTGGAGAGCCGCGACCTGGTCGGGCGGATCAATGGCGGCAGTGGCCTCGTCGACCCTGGACTCGATCTCTCTCACCCGATCAAGAGCGGCCTGGAGGTCCTGTGGTGTGAAATCGACGAGTTGGGCCCCGTCGGCGACGAGCACGCCTCCCAGAGGGCTCGCCACGAGCGCCTCGTACTCCTGTCTCGCCTGGTCCACGATGACATTGAGGCGGTCGACGTACTCCGTCAGTGACAGCTCACTGCCACCACCACAGCTCGCAAGCACCAGCGCCACACACAGGCCAGTCCACACCCGACGCACGTCCGTCCTCCAGTCCGAAATCAACGTACCTTGACCACCCCCGCTGAGAAGAGCTGTCGCCACAGGAGCGAGGGTCCTGCGACGGGTTTGCCGACGGCCAGCGCCGGTCGCTCCTATGCGGCGTCGTCCTCCATTGTGATGATGGTCTTCCCCTGAGCGTGGCCGTCGCCGACGTGCGCGACCGCATCCGCCGTCTGGTCCAGCGGATAGACCTTGTCGACTATCGGCCTGATCTTCCCAGCTTCTGAGAGGTCCTTGAGGGCAGCGAGATCTTCCGGCTTCGACGCCGAAATGAACGGGCGCCCTTGCTGGTTGACAAACAGCGACAAGGCGAACGCAGCGATTGGCTCCTTCAGGCCGCCGAACCAACCGCCGATCGGTGCGCCGTTGGCCAGAAGTGTCCCGGTTGGTTTGAGCGCCCGTCTGGTGTCTGACAACGAATGACTCCCCACGTTGTCGAGGACGAAGTCGTACCGCTGCCCCCCTTCAGTGAAGTCCTCTTCGGTGTAGTCAATGACGTGGTCTGCGCCGATCGACTGGACCATCTCCACGTTCCTCGTGCTGCAGACACCGGTCACTTCCGCACCGAGCGACTTGGCAATCTGTACGGCGAACGTCCCGACGCCTCCGGATGCTCCGGTGATCAGAACCTGCTGTCCCTCCTGAACGTTGCCTTGATCTCGAAGGGCCTGCAGAGCGGTGAGTGCGGACACCCCGACGGCAGATGCTTGCTCGAATGTCAGATTGTCCGGTTGCAGGGCAAGTGAGTCCTTGGGGAAGGATGCATACTCGGCGAACGCACCCTTGTATGATCCGAAGACATCATCGCCAGGCTGGAGTTCCGTCACGTCCTTACCGACCGTCTCGACCGTGCCCGCGATGTCCGTTCCCGGCACACGGTTCTTTGCCCTCATCGACGAGAAGATCGGCCGCATGACGTACGGCAGGCCTCCGATCGTGTAGTAGTCGCCAATGTGTATGGAGGCGGCGTGGACTCGAACCAGCGCCTCATCGTCGCCAACGGTCGGCGTATCGATTTCCTTGAGTGTCAGCACGTCATGGGGTGACCCGAACTTGTCTTGGATGATCGCCTTCATCGCTTGCTCTTCCCTTCGTAGTTCACTCGAATGCTGTCAAGGTAGTGGAGTTCATGTCGCGGACCGACGACGGGATCGCGTTCCTTCGAACAGAAGACTCGGAGCGTGTAATGGTCATCGTCAATCGGAGCCCCGAACCAGCGCCCGTCTCGATGAACGTACCCGTGTCCATCCCCACCGTCGTTTGGGGTTCCGGTCAGGTTGAAAGAACGGAGGATGGTGTCTCGGTGACACCCCGTCGGGGGTCGCGATCGTCATGCTTTGACGCTGGGCACCAGAGGAACGATCACCACCGGGCGTGGTGCTCCTCCGCCCATCCAACGATCCCGTCGATAGGAATGTTCTCGCCGTCATCGGCGAGAACCGTTCCCGTGTAGCGCCCGAACATCTGGTGCACCTCGGACTGGATCACAACGAGCTTCGTCTCAGCAACTCTCTCGACGAACGGTGTGAACTCAAGATCGACCCGCGCAGAACGCATCTGCCACGGTCGCATGAAGTCGGATGCTGTGTAGTCGATGATGACGTCTCCGAGCTTGTGGATGCGTCCGTCGAGCAGCAGCGTGTTCTCGGTCGCCGCCGACGTGTCGCCGAATCCGTACCCCATGTTCAAGCCGACACGGCGTCCGTCGTCGATGCTTCCGGAGGCGCTCGCCCACACCCAGAAGGAGTTGTACTCCCACACGCCTCGGCCCCAGTCGAGATTCCCGAAACTCGACTCTGTTCGAAGCGCGGTGACCTCGCTACCGATCCGGAGCGTCCCCTCGACGGGCATGGCGTTGATCTTCCGGTTGTAGTAGAACCGCCGACCGGGGATCGGAGTGACAATGACCGTCGATTCGTGGTCTTTGGCGAGAGAGAAATAGAGGTCAGCGCTGAGTCGGAAGCCGTCGAAGTCGTCCCAACGAACCGTGACACGGCGGCCGCGGTCTTCCACGGCGAACCGAACGTCGACACGCTTGCTCGAGTAGCTGCAATCGCCCACGATGCTGTTCCTCGCCAGTTCGACTCCTCGCACGGGTGGAACGATGACGGATTCCTCGTGGTACGACGCAGCATCGAAGTCAACGAGATACACGAATGCCATTCCGACATAGCCGAGGTCGGCGAGCGTGACCGAGAAGTAGCCATCCGGGGACGTGACTCCGTAGTAGTCCCAGCGCTTCGCCCGGAAACGTTGGAGTGGCCGGATCCCAACAGTGTGGGCATCTTCCATGTTGCAGTCGAGGAGCGGTTGCCTCGCCCATCCGGTCTGAACGAGCCGGCCCGAACTGTCCAGGAGTCGAGATGCCTCCGTGATCTCACGCTGAGCGGGGGCCGCTGTGTCACTCACCGTGAGTCGCCGCTCTCATCGCCCTCACCGCTCATCCGCCGCCTGAGCAGGAGCGGAAGGACCGCCATCACGACGAAACCGATTGCTGCGACGAACGCGATCAGGTTCTGGCTGTTCGCCGACTGGGATTCGACGCCGAACGCCGTTGCCAGGACACCAACGAGCAGGCCCGCGATGAGAGCGATTGCCGCTGAGGCAAGAAGCCACACGAGGTAGCCAACGACCAGCTTCCAGGTCGCGGCATTGTCGCCCATCAGTCGGTGACGAACCGGAGCGTGAGCGGATACCGGTAGAACTCACCATTCGCTGCTCTGATACCGGCGATGATCGTCACGACCAGAGCGAAGATCAGGACCGCGAAGATGAGGATGAACCCGATGAGCACGAACATCAGGACGATCGATCCGATCACGTAGATGATCAAGGAGATCTGGAAGTTCAACGCCTCCCGCGCGTGGTACTCGACGAACGGATCCTCCTCGCGTTTCATCAGCCAGATGACGAGCGGCGCGATGAATCCCAGCCCGATCAATGGAATGAGATGAGCGGCCGTGGCCCAACCCCGCGACTCGGAAGGAACAGGCTCGGGTACGGCCGGGTAGTCACTGGTCATGTCGATCCTTTCGCTGACGTGCGGAGGATACCGACGATGTCCCACCCGACGGCGTAATCGCCGCGCGGAGGTCAGTTCGCGAATGTGAGAGCCTGACGGCTGGCCCATCGTTGGGAGGCTGTCCCGTACGCGGCGCGGGATGCTTCGCCGTCTCCTCTCTCGAGCGCCTCGAGGCTCTTGCGGACGTCCTCGGCAGACTCATCGAACGTGAGGTCTCCATCGGCAAAGTGGTCGGCCACCGTCGCATAGTCGAGCTCCAGCATCGATCCGGCGGGGAATTCAGCGAGCCAGCGCTCGAGATCGCGGACCTGGTCGATGACCGGTTCGGGAAAGCCGGCACCGTCGAGCACGCGAACCGCCCAACCGATGCGATCAACGGCTTCACCGAGATCCGTCCGGTAGCGGATCCCGAGGCCGTCGTGACGCTCGTAGATCTCCCGTTCAGATGGGTTGAAGGCACCGAACCAGCGCAACGGGACATGCCAAGGCGACGCGAGGATGTGGCTTCTCCGATTGGCAGAGCGAAGATCGGCGAGCTCCCGTTTGAACGATTCACGTTCTTCTTCGCTCACAAGCGGGATCTTCGGATACGTCCCCGAGAAAGCCAGCACTCCTTCGACCATGCGGAGCCGGGTGGTGCGTGGGCATGCATACGACAGCCCGTTCCACACGGTGACGAAGGCGTCCTCTCGCAGCGATTCATCCCAAACGAACCGGCCATCAGATCGGACCATACGACTATCGGAAGTGGTCTCGTCATGTGGCTCAATATCGATGGCGTCACCGGTGACGAATACCCTGAGGTAGGCCGTGCTGATCATTCAGGGATGGTACCGGGCGCGGTTCCGGAACCGACGGGGAACCTCTCAGTTAGAATCGTCCTGTATCTCGAGCCATGTCCTTGGCGGTCCGTCGAAAGGAGTCGCGTTGGGAGTTTTCGAAGCGATCGGTACCGAATCGCACGAAGAGGTACTTTTCGGCGTAGACCACGAGAGCGGTCTACAGACGATCATCGCGATTCACGACACGTCACTCGGTCCCGCCCTCGGTGGGACCCGCTTCTATCCGTATGCCGACGAAGCAGCGGCCCTCAAGGACGTTCTCCGACTCTCCAAAGGAATGACCTTGAAGTCCGCCGCTGCCAGCCTTGACCTCGGTGGAGGCAAAGCGGTCATCATCGGCGATCCGGCAGAGGTCCGGAGCGAGTCCCTGATCCGCGCCTACGGACGGGTCGTCAATTCCCTCGGTGGCCGCTACGTCACGGCCGCTGATGTCGGGACCACTACCGACGACATGGTCTTGATCGCAAAGGAAACGCCTTGGGTCTCAGGGTTGCCCTACGCCCAGGGCGGATCGGGTGACCCGTCACCCGCCACCGCGCGCGGTGTGATGGCCGCGTTGCGCGGCATCGGAGAGCGGCTTTGGGGATCAGGCGATCTCGCAGGTCGCCGCGTCGCCGTCCAGGGTGTCGGAAAGGTTGGGATGGATCTCGTGCGACGCCTCACCGAAGTCGGCACCGAGACCGTCGTTGCCGACGCCAATGCCGATGCGGTGGCCCACGCAGTTGAAACGTATGGATCGCAGGGCGTCTCCGTGGACGGGATCTACGACATCACGTGCGACATCTTCTCTCCAAGCGCACTCGGTGCCACGCTCAACGAAGAGACGATTCAGCGCCTTCGGTGCGCGGCGATCGCCGGTTGCGCCAACAACCAGCTCGCTACCGACGACGACATGGCGCGAATTGTCGAGCGAGGCATTCTCTATGCCCCGGACTTCGTCGTGAACGCGGGCGGTGTCATCAATATCGCAGCTGAAACCGGCGGATACTCGGCCGAACGAGCCGGGGAGATGGTTGACCGAATCCACGACAACGTCATCGCTGTGTTCGAGACCGCCGCCAGCGACGGTGTAGACACACATGACGCAGCGGTGCGGTTCGCGCAGCAGAGGATCGATCAGGCAGGAGGCTCCCGCTTCAATCCACAATCAAGCGGGACGTGAAAGGAGCGCCGTGACCACCGGATTCGACGGCCACATCGACCACTTCGGTCTCGGGCTGACGGAGGATGACCTCGTTGACCTCTACCGCAAGATGCTTGTCTCGCGACGACTCGACGAGAAGATCTGGGCGCTCAATCGCCAGGGGCGGATTCCGTTCGTCGTCTCGGTATCCGGTCACGAAGCCACGCAGGTCGGCATCGCTGCGGCTCTGGATCCGAAACGCGATTGGTCGCTGCCGTACTACCGCGACATTGCCTTCAACATCGGCCTGGGTGTTTCGGCCGAGGACATCTTCATGGGCCAGTTCGCCAAGGCAGCCGACCCGTCCTCGGGCGGCAGGCAGATGCCCAACCACTGGTCTGAACCGGACTTGAATCTCTTCACCCATTCGTCGGTGATCGCCACGCAGTATCCCCACGCGGTCGGGATCGCCTACGAACTCAAGCGTCGCGGTTCGGACGGTGTCGTCTATGTCTCCGGCGGAGAAGGATCGACGTCGGAGGGCGATTGGCACGAGGCAATGAACTTCGCCGGGATCCACAAGCTCCCGGTGATCTTCGTCATTCAAAACAACCTCTACGCGATCTCCGTACCTGCTGCAGAAGAGGTCGCCGGACAGGTCGCCGATCGGGCCAAAGGCTACGGGATGGAGGGGGTCGTCGTCGATGGCAACAGCGTCCTCGCCATGTACGCGGCTTCCACTGAAGCCGTAGCCCGAGCCAGGGCAGGAGAAGGACCGACTCTGATCGAAGCGAAGACCTACCGCTACTACGCACACACGTCCGATGATGACGACAAGTTGTACCGGACCCGGGAAGAAGTCGAACTGTGGAGGCGGAAGGACCCCATTCCGCAGTTCCGCCAGTATCTCGTCGAGCAGCGCGCCCTCGACGCTGCAGCGGAAGAGCGGCTCGAAGCCGAGGTCACGGATCTCGTCAGTCGCGCGGCGGCTACTGCGGAGAGTGCTCCCGATCCGACGGATGCCACGAGCCATGTATACGCGAATCCGATCGTTCCCTCGATTGCCGTTGAGGCGATGGAACCCGCGTTCGCCGGTGAAGAGATCAACCTCGTCACCGCGGTCAACCGGACGCTGCACTACGCGATGGGACGCGACCCGCAGACCGTCATCTTCGGCGAGGACGTCGCAGATCCGAAGGGTGGCGTCTTCAAGGCAACGGCCGGGCTCACCGACGCGTACGGGTCCGGGCGTTCGTTCAACACACCCCTGGCGGAATCGGTGATCATCGGCCTCGGTGTGGGGATCGCGGCAACAGGAACGAAGGCGATCGCTGAGATTCAGTTCGCAGACTTCATCCACCCTGCGTTCGATCAGATCATCTCTGAAGTTGCTCGGATCACATACCGGACCAACGGCCGATGGGGCTGCCCGATGGTGATCCGCACGCCGTATGGGGGCGGAGTTCACGGCGCCCTCTACCACTCGCAGTCGATCGAGGCGTTCTACGCTCACATACCGGGCCTCAAGATCGTGACGCCTTCGACCCCGGCAGACGCCAAGGGACTGCTCCTCTCCGCGATCGACGATCCCGACCCGGTGATGTTCCTTGAGCCGAAGAAGCTCTACCGCCTCGCAGTCGGCCCGGTGCCGGATGGTGATTATCGCATCCCGATCGGTCAGGCGGCACTGCGACGAGTAGGCGGCGATCTGACGATCATCTCCTATGGGTCGATGGCTCACTTTTCGGTCGAGGCCGCGAATCGACTTGCAGCGGAGGGAATCGACGCCACCGTGGTCGACCTTCGCTCGCTGAAGCCGCTCGATTGGCCAACGATCGAATCCGCTGTGAAGCGCACGAGCAAGGTACTGATCGTGTACGAGGACAACGAATTTCTCGGCTACGGAGCGGAAGTATCGGCACAGATCTCGGAGCGCGCTTTCGATTGGCTCGATGCGCCGGTGCGCCGCTATGCATCACCCGATGTGCCGACGTTCCCGTATGCCGCCTCGCTCGAGAAGCAGATCATTCCGAACGTCGACGGCATCGTCGAACGGGCCCAGTCCCTGGCGGCGTACTGACAAACCATGGCCGTCCGGATTCCATAGTCCGTTGTCCGTATTCAGGAAGGCTGCGAGCGGTGAACGATGGCCACGCGTGTGTCCATCTTCTTGTGGGTCTCCTCACATGACGGTGGAGCTATTCACTCTCGTACTCCGCTGAGAGAACGACGATCTTCATCAACTGCACTTCTCAGCTTTGAGCCCATCTACGCCACCGAGGCCCTGCGTCGTAGAGTGGCACCATGACGTCAGCAGTCACCGTACGACAGGCGATTCCTTCCGACCACGCGGCGGTTGCCGCGTTCACCGAGGACACGTTCGAGTGGGGTGACTATGTCGCGGCGCTCTTCCTCGAGTGGCTCGAACGCCATGACATGTTCGTCGCCGTTGGCGTCAGCAGCGATGACGTTCCCATCGCTCTGGGCAGCGTGCGGATGCTTTCACCGACGGAGGCGTGGTTCCATGCGGCTCGCGTCCGACCCGATCTCCGAGGCCAGGGGATCGCAACCGACATCTCAGTGGCGCTGCGTGCATGGGCGGCTGAACAAGGGGCAACCGTCGGACGGCTCCTCGTCGAGGACTGGAACGAGGCCTCGATCCGGCATGTCGAAAAGACGGGTCGTCGCAGGGTCGCCTCCATGGTGCGCTGCACAAAGCCCATCGGCGATGCATCACCCTCACCCGACGGCAACGGGGGACGCCGCATTCCATCACCGCTCCGTGCACGATCGGCTCACGCAGCCGATGCTCAGTCGGCGTACGCGTCGTGGTCGATCGGCGAACTGGGGCGCGCCTCTCGTCGCCTCTTCGGAGTCAGATGGTCGTTCCGGCGCCTCACCATCCAAGACCTGATCGCTGCGGCGAGAGGAAGTGCGTTCTGGGAGATCGGTGCAGGTTGGGCGCTTGCTTCGCCCGCAACCGGTGCCCGCTTTGAGGTGTCCTGGCTCGAGACGCGGGAGGAAGACGCAAATGACCTCCTCCGATCGCTCATCGACCTGGCGATCGGATCCGGGTCCGAGTCGATCACAATCTGGGTTCCCGATGTCGACTGGGCCGTAAGAGCAGCCAGGCGCCTCGGCTTCGAGACATCCCTGATGCACGTCTACGCGGGTCAGCTTTGAGTGAATGGCGTCCCAGTTGGGTCAAGAACGCGGCCGTCTGACTGTCGGCTGTTCGCTGTTATCTGTCAGCTATGGCTTCCCAGTAGAGCTCAACGGGGTGCACCACATCGATCTCCTCATCAAGAAAGGTCCGGAGCTGCATCTCGCAACCGGGGTTGGCCGATGCGACGGAAGTCAGGCCGGTTGCTTCGATCTGCATCGCCTTCATGTGACCCAACTCACCGGACATCTCGGGATGGGAGAGTTGGTAGGCGCCCGCAGCGCCGCAGCACATCCCCGCCGGGTCGATTTCGATCGGCTCATACCCCGCCGCTCTGAGAATCCTTCTGGGCTCCTCGACGATCCGCTGGGCGTGCCGGAGATGGCAGGGATCGTGGATCGCAATCGGAAGTTGATCTCCGGACACCTCAGGAAGTGATCCATCGGCGATCAAGGTGGCGATGAACTCGTTCGCATCGACAACGCGTGACGCCAGATCCGCACCGCCTTCCACCCAATGGTCGTAGCCCTTCATGAAAGCGCTGCACCCCGCCGAGTCGACGACGATCTGGTCGTACCCGGCAAAGGCCCCGAGGTTCTTGGCCACCATCTTGGCCGCGTCGTACGCGGCCCCCTCGTGGGCGGCAAGCGCCCCACAGCAGGACTGGTTTGCCGGGACCACGACCCGATAGCCGGCGGTCCGGAGTACCTGGATGGCGGCGACGTGGACGTTTGAGTACCACTGGTCCATCACGCAGCCTGCGAGGAATGCAACCGTGCCGACCGGCTCGCCGTCGGGGAGCCACTCACGGCCCGCCGTGGTCGGAACCGGGAGCGGAATACGTCTCAGCGCAGTGACCTTTCCTGCGACCCCCGCCAGAGCAAACGGCATCTGTATCCGCTGGGCAACCGCCACGATCCAGGAGAGAAAGACGACGGTCGACCGGGAAGCGATCGCACGGCCGAAGACCGTCCGTGTCGCGAATGTCTTCCAATCAGGCAATTGGGCGGTTACTTCGGCGCGTGCCCCTTCCATCAACCGACCGAACTGCACGAGCGATGGACAGGCCACCTCGCACCCGCGGCACTGGAGGCAGAGATCCATGACCTCTGCGAACCGCTCATCCACACCGACAACCCCGCGGTCGACGGCCCTCATCGCCGCGATGCGCCCTCTGGGGGATGCCGACTCATCTCCGGTCACGCGGAAGGTGGGACAGGCGGGGAGACAGAGACCGCAGTCGATACATGCGTCGAGTTCTGGCGTCGTTGGCGCGAAGTCGGTGATCCAGCCCATCACGCACCACCCGGCATGATGCCCGGGTTGCAGATGCCCGCCGGATCGAACGTGGCTTTGATCCTTCGTTGGATCTCGATCGAAGCCGGGGGTGTGCCCCATGGATCGATACCGGTGACGCCTCCTGCGACCATGACCAGCGCCCCACCGGTCGACTCGGCCCAGGATCTGGCCGCCGCGAACTCTCCGTCGTCAACACCAGGCACGCCTGCCTCGATTCGCCCGACGCCGTGTTCGGCGATCCACCGTGCGGCTCCGAGTCGTTTCACCCATTCGATAGCCTCCGGCACGTACGGTGCCGGAACGCGAAACTCGATCCGAATCGGGCCGGTGATCGGTCCGGGCCAGACCAGCCCGGGGCGAGGATCGGCGCCGATGCTGCGTGCCTGCGCTGTGACCTGGCTCTCGGCACCACCGAGAAAGAGGAACGAGCCTTCAGAGGTTTCGAGGACGGCGAGCGGTCGATACGTGCTCCCTAGAGCGGTTGCGGCATCTTCGATCTCGACCGTTGCCGTGGTGAGCGGCTGCGACCACAACTTCAGAGTTACGCTCCCGATCAATCCGAGGCTGCCGAGCGATCCGGTGAGTAGGCGAGGGAGTCCGTAGCCGGTAGATGACTTCACAACGGGGCTGCCGCCGGACACGACCTTCCCATACCCGGTCACCAATCCCAGCTGCAGCACCCGATCACGGGTCGGCCCATACCGAAGCCGGCGGTACCCGGAGAGTCCCGCTGCGACGACACCACCAATCGTCGCGCCGGGTGCCGTCTCCGGGAACACGGCGGTTTGGCCCCTGGACGCGATCTCGACCTCGAGGGCGTCGACATCGACACCTGCCTGGACGACGATGGTGAGATCATCCGGCCTCCACTCAACGATCTGGTTCAAGCCCGCTGTCGTGATGACGAGTTCGGCTCTGACGGGGCTTCCGAACCCTGCGTGTGTTCCACCGCCGAGGAAGGTCGTCGGGATGTGCACTTCTGCTGCCGACCGAAGGATGGCCGTCGCCTCTTCCATCGATGTGGGGGCGACGACGAACTCCGCATCGACATCCGCGGTCTCATCCCGGAGGCGCTCGAAGAGCTTGCGGGTAACGGATGTCAGCGTCGTCATGTGCCCGGCCGATCGAAGCAACGGGAGCCCTCCGGGAGGACCTTGCCGGGATTGAGCAGGCCTGCCGGATCGAACGCTTCGCGAACCCTGGCTTGCGCGTCGAGGTCGTCGGCGCTGAACACGTTCCTCATGAGGTCGCGCTTCTCGATCCCGATGCCGTGTTCGCCACTCAGGGTGCCACCGGCGGCGATCGCGGCGTGCACCATCTCGCGTGATGCTGCTACGACCTTGTCGGTCATGCCCGGCTCCGACGCGTCGTACGACACGAGTGGATGAAAGTTGCCGTCCCCGGCGTGGAAGACACTGAGAAGCCGAAGACCGTCGCGGTCGGCGATCGCGTAGATCTCGTTGAGCACGTCGACAAATCGGGTACGAGGAACGACCGTGTCGTTGAGGTAGTAATCGGGGGCGGCTTGAGCGACGGCGCCGAACGCCGACTTGCGGCCCTTCCACAACAATGCTCGCTCAGCGTCATCCGCAGCCGTGCGGATTGCAGCGGCAGCGTTACTTCTTGCGATCTCTCGTATGAGCTCAGCCTCCGCTGCGATGCCTTCGGGATACCCGACGACCTCAGCGAGCAGCACTGCGCCGGCACCGATGGGAAGACCGGCATGGATGAAGTTCTCGACAGCTTCGATCATCGGTCCGTCCATCATCTCGAGAGCGGCCGGAACGAGACCACTCCTGATGATCTCCGAAACGGTCTGCGCCGCATCGGCGATGCCGTCGAACGAGATCAGCATGGTCACGACATCGGGCGGGTTCTCGGTGAGACGCACCAGGGCTCGAGTGACGATCCCGAGGGTGCCCTCCGATCCGACGATCAGACCGCGCAAGTCGTACCCGGGCATGTCGGGTGCAGCCCCGCCGAGGACAATGACATCTCCGTCCGCCGTCACGATCTCGACACCGAGGATGTGCGCGATCGTCGATCCTTCGGCGAGACAATGAGGGCCGCCAGCGTTCGTCCCGACGTTCCCCCCGATCGTCGATGATTGCTGAGACGCCGGATCGGGAGCGAAGTGAAGGCTCCGATCTTCGAGCGTCTGGGAGAGCTCCAGATTGATGACACCGGGCCCGACCCATGCCGTCTGACCGATCTCGTCGACTTCGAAGATTTCGTTCATCCGGGTGAGCACGACCAGCACCGAGCCCGGCTCCGGAACGGCCCCGCCGGCGAGCCCCGTTCCCGCTCCCCGAGCGACCACGGGCACTCGTTCAGCCGCTGCCATCCGCATGACGGCTGCCACTTCTTCGGTCGTCTCGGGCAGCACGACGATCGCCGGATCGCCGGATCTGATGCCTGAGTCTTTGGCGTAGATCAGACGATCGATCGGATGCGTATGCACTCTGGTCACGCCGAGGAGTTCGACCAGCTGAGCAGCAAGATCCATCCCAGCATCGTACTCCCAACACACCTGCGAACCCTGGGCTCGTAGATGCGTATAGGTGCTCTGCCAGCCCACAGTTCGCAACGCCCATCGTTGGTCGGGATCGCTAGGCGCACATGCAGACACACGTGTTGGAACGATCGTGGCGGACAGCCGACGCCGGTCACTCCCGGGTAGTCTGATCGGGCATGAATCAGCCCTCAGCCGCAGGACGGGAGAACTGGCCTGCCGGTGGTCAGGGACGTCGCGAATTCCTTGTGCTGATGGCTGCTGCGTCGGCGACCGTCGCGATCTCGATCGATGCGATGCTCCCTGCATTCGGCGAAGTTCGCGAGTATCTCGGCTTGTCAACCGACTCGTCATCCGTTGCGCTCGTCGTGACGGTCTTCTTCGGAGGCCTTGGCGTCGGCCAGCTCATGTATGGACCTTTGGCCGATCGCTTTGGACGCAAACCTGTGTTCATCGCCGGACTGGTTCTCTACGCGACGGCGGGTCTCGCCACGACGCTGGCAACTTCGCTCGGCGGGTTGCTCGTAGGACGGTTCTTCTGGGGGCTCGGTGCGGCGGGGCCGCGGATCGTCTCCCAAGCACTTCTTCGCGATCGCTTTAGTGGAGACGTCCTCGCCCGGGCGATGGCGATCATCCTGACGGTGTTCTTGATCGTGCCGACCCTTGCGCCGATTCTTGGACAGGCGCTGCTCCGGTTCGGATCGTGGAGATACACCTTCGCCGTCGGGCCGATTTTCGGCGTGATCGTTGCGTTGTGGGCCACGAGGCTCAACGAGTCGCTCGAACCGAGCGACCGGCGCCCAATAGACATCCGGTCCTTGGCACGGACTGTTCACTCGATTCTGAAGACTCGAAGAACCCTCGGGAACGCAATCGCTCTGATGGTCATGAGCGCGGCGTTTCTTCCCTATCTGGCGTCTTCTGAGAGGATGTACGGAGAGATCTACGGCCGAGCAGATACGTTCTTCATGTTCTTCGCTGCCAGTTCGGTCGTCATGGCCGGATTTACAGTGATATCCATCTGGTTCGTCAGGCGGATTGGAGCCCGCCGCACCACCGCAGGGACTCTCGTCCTTTTGGTTGTCGTGGCGACGGTAAATCTGACGGTCACCGTCAATTCGACTGGTGTTCCTTCGTTCGTGTTCTTCTTCGTAGCGACGACGCTGATGATCTCGCTGAATACGGTGCTATCACCGTTGTTGACGTCGGGTGCACTCGATGAGGTTGGATGGGCAGCAGGAACGGCTGCCTCGACGATCGGCTTCATCAGTCTTATGGGAGGTGCTCTCCTGTCGCCACTGGTTGATACGGCGATTCAATCGACGGTGACCCCTTTCGCCGGCGGATTCCTCATGTTCTCCCTGATCGCAACGTTGTCCGTCATGTGGGCCGACAAGGACCGCTTGCCCGCCGACAACGTCGCCTGAAGTCGGACGGCGAGGGCAGCGCCCGCCTTGAGATACCACGCGCCTTCAGGGCGTTCCCCAGCCTCCACCGCCGGGAGTGAGGACCCTGAGTCGATCGCCGGAATCGACCTCGATGGTGCACTTGCCCGGGAGTCGCTCGCCGGAACCGCCGCGGAGCAGCCAGTCTTCGCCGACGGCACCCGGTTCACCACCCTGGAGTCCCCACGGCTGGAGGCGTCTACGTTCTCCCATGAGAGAGACCGTTGCACCCGTGAGGAACTCGATCTCTCGTTCGATCCCTTCGCCACCCTGGTAACGACCGCGACCACCCGACCCCGAACGCAGCCGGTACGCGACAATCCGGAACGGATAGTGGGCTTCAAGTGACTCGACCGGCGTGTTCTTCGTGTTCGTCATCCCCGTGTGGATCCCCGACTGGCCGGCGCTCCTCGGTCGACCACCCTGGCCGCCGCCGACCGTCTCGTAGAAGGCGAAGTTGTCGTTGCCGATCAGCACGTTGTTCATCGTGCCCTGGCTGGCCGCAGGAACCCGGTTGGGGGCCGCCTGGGCGAGCGCTCCGAGCAGCGTGTCGGCGATCCGTTGGCTCGTCTCCACATTGCCCGCGGCAACGGCAGCGGGTCGCTCTGCATCGACGATCGTGCCGGGTTGTGTTGTGAGAGTCAGCGCCCGGTAGCAGCCTCCGTTGGCGGGGATGGTCGGGTCGGTCGCAACTCGGACCGCGTAGTAGAGGCACGAACGCGTGACGGCCTGTACCGCGTTGATGTTCCCGGCGATCTGGGGAGAGCTCCCGGCGAAGTCCGCTTCGAGGTGGTCGCCGTCGATCGTCACCAACGCTGTGATCGGGAGATCTTCGTCACCCCATTCAAGGAAGTCGGTGAAGCCGTAGGCCCCGTCGGGCAGCTCACCAATGGCTGCTGTCGTCCTCAGTTCCCCGTAGGACAGCAGTGCCGCGGTGACGGCGCCCCATCGGTCGATGCCCTCAGATGAGACGAGTCGTTCGATGCGCTGGGCTCCCGCTTCGTTCGCTCCCATCTGAGCGGAGAGGTCACCGAGGCGTTCGGCAGGTGTTCGCGTGGCATCGAGGAACGGATCGACGAAGGAGTCGATCCACGCACCATCGCGGGCCGCCGGCATGGGCGAGACGATGTGCCCTTCCTGCTCAACCCTGGTGGCGTGGGCTGGCATCGACCCGGGAGCCTCTCCTCCGACGTCGGCATGGTGAGCACGATTCGCCACCCATGCGGCGAGTCGGCCCGCGACGAACACTGGTCGGACGAGAGTGAGGTCGTTGAGATGTGTCCCGCCCTCGTACGGGTCGTTGACGGCGAACTGGGTACCAGGTTCGACATCGGTCCCGAACCGTTCGAGCGTCGCTGCGACGGACGCGGGCATCGAGCCGAGGTGGACGGGGATGTGTTCGGCCTGCGCCAGCATCTCCCCGGTCGGATCGAACAGGGCCGCTGAGCAGTCCGCTCGCTCCTTGATGTTCGGCGAGTAGGCGGTTCTTCGCAGCACGATCCCCATGTCGTCTGCGATGGCTTCGAGTCGGTTCCTCGCAACTTCGAGCGTGATCGGATCGACGGTCACCACGTCACCTCCAGCGCGCCGGAAGGAGCGACCACGGCCTGCTCCCCCGGGCCGATCCAGGTGGTTGCCTCGCGCTCCTCAATGACGGCCGGTCCAACGATCTCCGCCCCAACCGGAAGCCCATCCCGTCTCCACACGCCTGCCTCCGTCTGTCCGGCATCCGCGACGACCATCCTGGTTCCAAGGCGAGCCTCGCCGTCTGGGGACCAGGAGAAGGCAGTGTCGGGATCGATCGCCGGTGTCCCGGCAACGGTGGCACGAACCGTGACGATCTCGATCGGGTCGCTCGGTCGGGCGAATCCGTTTCGTTCCCGATGGAGAGCGTGGAAGCGGTCTGAGAGCACCCGCCACCCGTCTCCTGCGGTGTACGGAACGGTGACCTCGTGTGACTGTCCCAGGTAGCGCACGTCGGCGAGGGTCTCGAGGATGCCGATCGGCAACCGCCCGAGTGCCTCTGATCCGAGCCGGTCGATGTCGGGATCCGGGTTCTCGCCTTCGCGGAGAAGGACGCTGCGGGCCACATCAACTCTGGGAGGACTGAGGAGAAGACCCACGGCGGAGAAGACGCCGCCGAAGGGAGGAATGACCACACCCGCCATATCGAGTGATCGGGCCAGAGCGGTGGCGTGGAGACCTCCGGCACCACCGAAAGCGACCAGCCAGGCGTCGCGGGGATCAGCCCCCTCTTCAATGGAAACCGTACGGATCGCCCCTGCCATGACCTCTTCGACGACGCGGACCACACCGAGGGCAGCCTCTTCAACCGTGAGCCCCAGGGGCTCACCAAGACCGAAGAGAGCAGCCTCTGAGAGCGCACGGTCGATCGTGAGACGACCGCCGAGCGAGGCGTTGGGAGCGATCCTGCCGAGGACCACATTCGCGTCGGTGGCGGTGGTCTCGTTGCCACCCCTCCCGTAGCAAGCTGGCCCTGGCTCTGCCCCTGCGCTCCTGGGACCGACGCGAAGCGAGCCGCCCGGGTCGATCCATCCGACACTTCCGCCGCCTGCTCCGACGGTGTGGATCGCAGTCGACGGCATCCGGCATGGGTAACCGGCGACCGCCCGTTCATAGGAGATCTCCGGCCTTCCGTTCTGGATACGGCAGACGTCCGTCGAAGTGCCACCCATGTCGAACGCGATGATGTGATCCCTGCCCAGCGTTGTGCCGATCGCCGCGGCGGCGACGACACCGCCCGCGGGACCGGAAAGGAGAATGGATGCGGGGAGCGCAGCCGCGTCGGACCCACTGATGAGACCCCCCGACGAGCGCATCACGGCGATGGCGTCGGCGAGTCCACTCAAACGAACGCCTTCTTCGAGTCTGGCGAGGTAGTCGGCGACGACCGGCGTGAGGTATGCGTTGAGGACGGTCGTGGATGTTCGTTCGAACTCCCGGAATTCGGCAACCACCTCGCTCGAGAGGGAGATGGAGACATGTGGTGCACGTTGCGCCGCCTCGCGTCCAATCGCCTGTTCCTGACATGGGTCTTCGTACGACCGGAGCAGGCTGATGGCGATGGCTTCTATGTTGGTGAGATCTGCTTCTGCGAGATTCGAAACGCGGTCCCCTCGGTCAACGAGAGGCTTGGGGCGATCGGCGAACGGGTCGTAGAGGCTGGGGCGGTCCTGGCGGCCGATCTCGATGACATCCTCGAATCCGGGTGACGTGACCAGCAGCGTCCGTGCACCGGTTCGCTCAAGTAGTGCGTTCGTCGCGGCGGTCGTCCCGTGCAGGAAGGATTCGACATGATCCGCGAGTTCCGCCGCTCCCTCGAGAACAGCTTCGCTCTGATCGGCGGTCGTCGTCGGGAGTTTCGCCGTGTGGATCTCGGAGCCGTCCCAGAAGAACAGGTCCGTGAATGTGCCTCCGACGTCAACCCCGAGGATCATTCGGACCACTCGATCGCCGAACTGTGGGCTGACAGAGCACCTATTCGCACCTGCGAACCCAGGGTTCGCAGTGCACTAGGGTTGGGAAGCGAAATGGCAGTACGGATCTCGAACACTCCCAATCCCAACGCTCTCAAGTTCTCGGTCGGCGTCGACGTCGGCGGACCCGCCACCTTCGTTGCCGGACCCGATATCGACGACCCCACGGCAGCCGCCCTGGTTGCGATCGATGGTGTCACGAGCGTGTTCATGACCGCCGACTTCGTGACCCTGTCCAAGACGCCGGACACATCGTGGGATGTGATCGCTCCCCTGGCGACCGATCTGCTCGAACAGCGATTCGGAGTCTGAGAAGCCGTCAGGGCCGCGTTCCCCTCACGATGATCCAGGGGAGCGTCAGAACCATGGGAAACCGCGCCGGGAGTTGAAGCGACGCATCGGTCTGCTCGAGGAGCCGGTCCAGCGAGGCCGGGTCGAGACCATCCGTCCCTGGCCATATCCCAGAACGAACGGCCTCAACACCCTCTGCCGCAGATCCGATGACAGCCACCGGGAGATCGGCCTTGGTCTCGGTCACATTTCGAAGCCCCGCTCGTACGGCGTCGACACCCAGCACGCGTGCTGCCCTGAATCGAAAACGTGCAGCGGCCGCCGCCGGTGGATCGCCGCGGTAGAACAGTCCATACAGTCGAGCCGCCGGCATCGAAGCGGTGAGAGCCTTTGCATCGATGTCGCCTATCCAGACGGTTCCATCGGAGCGAACCACACGCATCGCCTCTTCTACCACCGGGTCGACGCCCGCAGGAGTCTCCCATGCCGAGAGGACGATGGCAGCGTCGAACGAGCCTGCCTCGAAGCCGGTGGCTGTTGGTTCGGCGCCATCCGGTACCGGGCCCACGCCCAGCGTCGCTACGCCGGGAGCACCACCACCCGTGGGTCCGGGAAGTTGATCGGCAAGCACTTCGACGTGAGGACCGACCAGAACTGTGTTTCCACCTCCCGCGGCTCCCAAGCTCGTCATGGTCGACATCCAGGCGTCTCGAAGCATTCGCTGTTGCTGCATGTCGGTCAGCGTAGTTGCCGCCCCGCGTGGCTCGTCTGGTCGGGGCCTACGCCCCGGGAATCATGTCGGACCGCATGACGACCGGCCAGCGGTTGCCGGAGCGATCACCAATGGTGAACACCACACGCCACTCAGGGCCCGCGGCGCCGGACTCGACCACTTCAGCGTTCGCATCGAACAGGCTGGCGTAGTCGAGCGTGGCCGTGATCGCCTCCTCGTGTACCTGCCCGTCCGTCACCATCCACCCTTCGATTGCGTGATACACCGGTGGGAGGATCGGGATCGGAAGCTCTGCAACTGCGGTCTCACCATCTTGGACAGCGATCAAGACGTCGACAGCGCGCACGGGGCCGCGAACGAAGGCGCCGTCCGGCTCCTCGGTGAGGCTCCTGAAGACGATGGAGATGGCGTATCCGCTCGTCGTGGGGCGTACGTCGAACGCCCGTGCCCACTCGACATATGAGATCCCCACCCCATCGTCCTTCGGCAAGTCTGGTATCGCTGCATCGTTGACGAATGCCGATATCAGCTCCTCGGGTATCGGACCGTCGACGGTGAAGTAGTCGGTAACGAACCACTCTGCTCTGGCGATGGCGGACAACTCGGGAGCGGCGGGAACGACAGCCATGAGATCGGCCTCCGACAGAACACCCGTCGTCGACGACGACTGGGTCTCGACCACACCAGCTTCGGTCGTGGTTGTCTCAGTCGAAGCCGCCAGTGCCGGTTCCTCCCCGTGGCTCGGAGCAGTGAACCAGCGGATCCCAACGAACCCGATGACGACCGCGACGATGACCGCTGCGGCCGTGTAGAGGGTCTTCGCTCGCCCCTGGCGATGCTCGGTCAGGAGCGTTCTCCACGGGATCTCCTCGTATTCATCCATGTCATCCCTCCGGGATCAAGAGTTGTTGGCCGGGAAAGATCAGGTTCGGGTTATCACCGATGAGGGCCCGGTTCGCGTCGTAGATCACGGGCCAGAACCGGGCGACGTCGGCACTCGATGGCTCACCGGCACCTACCGAGCGAAGAGCAAATGCTGCGATGCGCCACAAGCTGTCTCCGGGTTCAACGGTGTACGTTGTCGTCGAGGTGGGGGCTTCACTCTCATCTTCCGGCGTCCCCGCACCCCCAGTCGGCGGCGAAGTCTCGTCGGCAAGACGGACGATGGGCGGAGGAACCGTTGCGACCGCAGGTCTCGGGCGAGCAAGCACCGCCGTCAGACTCGCCATCGTCAAGAGCACGGCAAGCGGGCGAACCGGGATCGGGATCCGAACCGTCACGAGTCGGCGTATGGCCGAAGGAACGGAGCCGAGCACCCCGAGTGTCAAGGTGACGGCTGCAACACCGGTGCAGAGGGCCATGGCAGGTTCCATGGCTCGAACATACAAGAAACCACAAGTGACATCAATAGGTATGAATTAGTATTGGGTAGTGCCGACGGAGTGCTCTCACCCACCGATGTAGGACATCTCCACCTTCGGGAGCCCCAATGAGACACCGGTCCGCTCTTCGCTGTAGCGGTCGGATCGGTCCTGCCATACGCCGGTGATGATTTCGTCGAGTTCCTCGTCGGTCGCGCCGGCTCTCATGGGGCCGCGCAGATCGGTTCCACGTGTCGCGAACAGGCACGTGTAGATCGAACCGTCCGCGGAGAGTCGGAGCCGAGTGCACTCGCCACAGAACGGGTTCGACACAGAAGCGATCACACCGATCTCCCCTTTCCCGTCCTGATACCGCCAGCGCTTCACCACTTCGCCGGGGTAGTTCGGATCGATCGCGTCCAGCGGCCATTCGCTTGCGATGGTCCTCAAGATCTCGTCTGCAGTGACGACATCCCCCATCTTCCAGCCATTCGACGATCCGACATCCATGTACTCGATGAACCGAACGATGTGGCCTGTCCCGCGAAACGCCCCGGCGATGTCGACGAGAGCGTCGTCGTTGAGGCCCTTCCTGACGACCGTGTTGATCTTGATCGGAGCGAGGCCTGCATCATTGGCTGCGTCGATTCCTTCAAGGACCCGGGCAACCGGAAAGTCCACGTCCGCGGCCCCCCGAAAGCTGGTGTCGTCGACCGCGTCGAGGCTTACGGTGACTCGGTTGAGGCCGGCGTCGGCGAGTGCTCCTGCGTGGCGAGAGAGGGTACTTCCGTTCGTTGTCATGGCTACATCCAAGATGCCGTCCACCGAAGCGACCTTGGCGACGAGGGCGTCGAGGTCGTGGCGCAGCAGCGGTTCACCCCCGGTGAGTCGAACCTTCTCGACACCGAGGCCAGCGAAGACCCGGACCAAGCGCTCGATCTCTTCGAACGTAAGGATCTCATCGCGAGGCAGATAGACGTGGTGACGGTCGTACACATCGCGAGGCATGCAGTAGGCACAGCGGAAGTTGCAGCGGTCCGTGACAGACACGCGCAGGTCATGCAGCGGTCTTCCAAGCGTGTCGAGAGGCATCATTGAGATGCTACCGAACGCCCGGGGCTGCGGGGCCTCAACTCAACGCGCCAGGTCGAGGAACTCATTTCGCGTGCGCGGGTCGTCTTTGAATGTTCCCCGCATCGCGCTGGTGATCATGGCGCTCTCCTGCTTCTGAACGCCGCGCATCATCATGCAGAGGTGCCGACCTTCCATGACAACCGCGACGCCATAGGGGTCAAGGATGTCGGTCAGCGCATCAGCGACCTGGTTCGTCAACCGTTCCTGAACCTGGAGCCTTCGTGCGTACACGTCGACAATGCGGGCGATCTTCGACAGCCCGATGATCTTGCCCTTCGGGAGATACGCGACGGCCGCTTTCCCGAAGAACGGGAGCATGTGGTGCTCGCACATCGAGTAGAACTCGACATCCTTGACGAGAACCATCTCCTCGGCGCCCTCGGCGTCGAACACGGCGTTGTTGACGACTTCTTCGAGCGACGTCGAGTATCCGCTCGTCAGGAAGTCCATCGCCTTCGCCACACGCAGGGGTGTGCGCATGAGGCCCTCGCGCTCGGGATCCTCTCCGATCTCGACGAGCTGCTGACGGACGAGGCTCTCGAGTCTCGGGGCGTACACGTCGACGACGTCGTCGAAGTCCTCTGGTGCCCTGGAGGAATATGGGGTGCTCAGTTGAATCGCCATGACGGGACGAACCTCTCCGGCGTCGATTTGTTCCGCTATCTCCGAAGCGGTGCGCCCGTCCGAGGGGTGGACCCAGTCGGGAGCTACTTCTGCAATGGGGATCGCAATGTGAGCGACGGTCGCCGCCATCGGATCGGGAACCAGCCACCCATCGATGTCAGCGTCGACGTCTCCGTAGTAGGCAATGTCAAGGTCGATCCGCCGCGGGGCACTCGGATCGTCACTTCGTTCGCGCCCGAGTTCGGCCTCGATCGCCCGCAGTGCATCACGGAGTTCGACAGGTTGCAGTTCGGTGCACAGGTAGACGGCGGCGTTGAAGAAATCGGGGGCATCGTTCGGACCTCCGACCGAGGCGCTCTCATAGAAACGGCTCACTCGCTCGACCGTTATGTGCGGGGCGCGCCGGAGCATCCTGATCGCTTCGGGCAGATTGCGTTCCTTCTCGATGTTCGATCCGAGTACCACGATCGCATGGGCCGTGCCTTCACGCATCGTCAACTCCGTTTCGTGTTCGGTAGATCGTGATCCCGACCGATCGTGCGTGTCGCAGCGCACTCGGCTTCTCGACGGTCATTTCCACCGCGGCTATCCGCCCATCCGCTTCGAGGCAGATCTCGACGAGTTCGGCGACAAGGCGTTCGACAAGCATGGGTTCGCCCTGTTCGATGAAGGCGATCAGCTGCTTCGTGATCGTCCGGTAGTTGACCGCGTCGTCGATGTCGTCGCTCGCCGCCGCGTTTCGAGTGTTCGCCCAGAGTGTGGCATTGACCAGGATGTCCTGGCGATGGATCCGCTCATCAGGATTGACTCCAATGATCCCTGAGACAACAAGATCCCGAATGTGAATCCGGTCGAGTGTCTCATACCTCATGTCTGATGCCTCAAATCTCATATCTCAAACCAGGTGTCCACCGCCGTCGACCCGCAGGATCTCGCCCGTCACGAAGTCGTTCTCCAAGAGTGAGAGGACCGCAGCGACGACCGGTTCCGTCCCACCCACACGAGCGAGCGGCAGGTCGGCAGCGAGCCTCACGGCGTAGTCGTCGTCCTCATGCGGCGGCGGGAGGATCACCCCGAGGCCGACGGCGTTCACCCTGATGCGGGGCGCCAGTTGCAGTGCCGCCGTCTTCGTGAACGTGTCGATCGCGCCCTTCGCCACCACGTAGCTGAAATGCTCCCGATACGGGGTCTGCGTTCGAACATCGGTGATGTTCACGACGGCGCCGCTCGAGTCTTCCGGAAGTGCTTTGGCGAAGGCCTGCGTGGCGAATACCGGTGTCGCCAGTGTCAGGTCAAGCGTCGCTCTCCAAGTATCGACGGTGACGTCTGCGATCGTGTCGGAGGGAAATCCGGACGCGCTGTTGACGAGAATCGAGGGCGTCCCGAGGGACCGCTCGGCAAGTTCGACGAGTTCCGCAGCCTTCGATGGATCCGAGAGATCGGCCGATCCAACCGCGGCTCGAACACCCAATTCCCGTGCCTCCGCGGCAGTTCGCTCGGCCGGCTCCGCTGATCTGTTGTAGTGAATGAACACGTCGACACCGGCTCCGGCTAGGCCGAGTGCGATCGCGCGTCCGACGCGAACGCCACCTCCGGTCACGATCCCGACTCTTCCTCGTAGGTCCATGGTGGTGAGCGTAACCAACCAGCAACTGTTCACCTTCACGAATCCTCGGTATCCGCTGCCTTTCCCCGTGACCGCCTATCCTGACCACCGTGAGCAAAGAAGATCCGAAGCACGGACGTTGGATTCTGCCGGTCGTCATCGCTGCGCTGATCGGATTCACCTACCTGTTCGTCACCGCCCTGCCCCCAGCGGAGATTCCCGTCGGGACAACAACGACGGTTGTCGCATCGGAGACCACCACGTCGGTTCCGGACAGCACCACCACGACGACCACGCTCCCATCGGACATCGCAGCATTCCTCAGCCTTGTGGACGGCTACGAAGCAACGGCGAACACGATCGCCAACGACATCGACGACACGAACACCGCCTGGGAGAACAGGGCCGACGGTGTCCCTTCGTTCGCCGACACGCTGGCTGCTTTCGAAGCAGCGAAGGTCGAAGCGCAGACGCTGAGCGACAATGTCGCAGCAACGAATCCACCCGACGCGTACACGGCGGTCTGGCCTGACTCGATCACGGCGGCAGCCGCGCTCCCGCCCGGTGTCGACGCGGTCATCGAAGGCCTCCGGGCCCCCGACGATGGGACGGCACGACGCGAGGCCGTCGACGCCTACGAAGTGCTCACCACCGAATTCATCGCGACCCTCGACGCCGTCAGAAACGCGACGCCGTAGCGGTCATCGAACCGTCGTTTGTGCTTACGACCACGAAGAGTGTGGTCGTAAGCACAAACGATGCGGATTGGGCTGTGGGCGGACTACCCGTCGGCCAGGGCTGAGCAGATCGTTTCCGTCATCAGCCGTGCGACCACGTACGGATCGGCGTTCGCGTTCGGGCGACGATCCTCGATGTAGCCCTTCTGATCCCTGGCGGTCTGCCACGGGATCCTCACGGAGGCACCCCGGTTCGACACGCCGTACGAATACTCGGTCCACGGCGCCGTCTCGTGAAGACCCGTGAGCCGTCGTTGGATGCCAGCTCCGTAGCTCTCGACGTGCTCGTCGGCCCTCGTGCCGAGCGCCTCGCACGCAGCGATGATCGGATCGTATGACTCGCGCATCGCCGCGGTAGAGAAGTTGGCGTGCATCCCCGCCCCGTTCCAATCGCCCTCAACGGGCTTCGGGTTGAGGTGAGCGGAGATGTCCTGGTCCTCGGCAAGTCGGTATAGGAGCCACCGCGCCATCCACAGATGGTCGCCGACCGCTACCGGATCGAGTGGCCCGATCTGGAACTCCCACTGTCCGATCATCACCTCGGCGTTGGTGCCGGAGATCTCGAGTCCGGCCTCCATGCATGCCACCGTATGGTTCTCGACGACGTCGCGTCCCCAGATCTCGTCGGCGCCGACGCCGCAGTAGTACCCGCCCTGCGGTGCGGGGAAGCCGCCGATCGGCCAACCGTGCGGACGACCATCCTTGAAGAACGTGTACTCCTGCTCGAGGCCGAACCAGGGCTCCTGGTCCTTGTACTGCTCATAGACCTCGGCACAGGCTGCCCTCGTATTCGATGGATGGGACTCCATGTCCGGGGTGAGCACCTCACACATCACGAGTAGGTTGTCGCCGCCCCGGATCGGGTCCGGTCGCACAAGGACGGGCCGGAGAACGCAGTCCGATAGCTCTCCCGGAGCTTGTTCTGTGCTCGACCCGTCGAAGCCCCACAGCGGCGGCTCCTGTCCGGACTCGACGACCTTGGTCTTCGATCGAATGTACGACGTCGGCTTTCGACCGTCGATCCAGATGTATTCAGCTCGGTACGGCATTGCCCCTCCAGTGATCCAGCGTGGTTGGCAACGAGAATGCCACATCCCCCGCGGCTCCGCACGAATCCTTTTGAACGGCTTACTTCGCCGCCCGATCCGTGAAACGGCGACCGAGCAGGATCGGTACCCCCTGCAGCGCTGCGAACGCGCCGGTGACCAGCACCACGACCAGCATCATCAGCCACCGCTGCCATTGCAGATCGTCGCGAATCGCTGTCACGACCGCGGCCGCATCCCCTGCAGTCGCTGCATATGAGTCGAGCAACAGTTCCGCCTCTTCCATCTGGCTCTGGAGTTCCGCAAGATCTTCGGCGATCTCAACGGTCGCAACGCCGAAGTCCTCGAAATCGGATGCAAGGGACGCCAACGGTATGGCCTGCGCTCGCAACTCGTCCGGCAACTCGTCGATCGCGTCCGTGAGCTCGGCGACGGCCTCATCGAACGGCACTTCCGGGTCGTAGTCGACACCGACGAAGCTGAGCACGCGCAAGGCGTTGTCGATGATCTCGGCTGTGGTCTCGATCGCCGGCATCGCGTCGACGACGGCATCGAGGGCATCAGGGACGTCCACGGCCACGACCACTGCCGTATCCGCTATCACCGCCGCAGCATCCTCGAATGTCTCCGCTGCCAGCTCTGCCGAAGGTGCGAGCGTGTCGAAGGACTCGCTCACGATCCCGAGCGTCTCCGCGGCAAGAGCGACCGTCTCATCGGCCGTCTGGACAGCCTCGACCGTAACGGCAAGGGACTGGTCAGCGGATCGGGTCAGGGTCACCACGACCGCGATCCCGAGGACCCCGGCGATCAGGGACGCGACCAGACCCCCGATCCCAAGGATCGTGAACAGCCGTCCGAGCCGCCGATCGTCTCCGGCGAGTGTCGCGAGGCTCTCGCTCATCCGAATTCGATGCCCTGCGCCAGCGGGAGCTCACCGGACCAGTTGATGGTGACCGTCTGCCTGCGCATGTAGGCCTTCCAGGCATCGGAACCGGACTCCCGTCCACCGCCGGTCTCCTTCTCGCCGCCGAAGGCACCGCCGATCTCAGCACCGGACGTCCCGATGTTGATGTTGGCGATACCGCAGTCGGACCCCATGGGCGAGAGGAACGTCTCGCCCGCTTGCACCGAGTCGGTGAAGATCGCCGACGACAGCCCCTGTGCGACACCGTTGTTGATCTTGATTGCCTCTTCGACGGTGTCGAACTCGATCAGATACAGGATCGGAGCGAACGTCTCGATCTGCAGAATCGGTGCGTCGATCGGCATCTTGATGATCGTCGGCTCAACGTAGTAGCCGGGACCGTCGATGACCTCGCCTCCGTAGAGCAGTTCTCCGCCCTGTTCCTGTGCGATGCCGACGGCTGCCGAGAAGTTCGAGACCGCGATCTCGTCGACGAGCGGGCCCATGAGGTTCGCGTCGTCGAGCGGGTCGCCGATCTTCACGGTCGCGTACGCCGAGACGAGGCGTCGCGCGATCTCATCTGAGACACCTCGTTGCACGATGAGCCGGCGTAGCGAGGTGCAACGTTGTCCCGCCGTCCCGACGGCGGCGAAGACTGCCGCTCTCGTTGCCAGGTCCGGGTCTGCGTCGTCCATGACGACCATCGCGTTGTTCCCGCCGAGTTCAAGGAGCGACCGACCGAGCCGCTTCGCGACGGCAACACCGACCTTCTCACCCATCCCACACGATCCGGTCGCCGAGATGAGCGGCACCCGCCGGTCGTTGATCATGATGTCACCGACCTCGGCTCCGGAGCCAACGATCAGATTGAACACCCCCTCGAAGCCTGAGCCTTCCATCGCCCGGGCTGCGAGTTTGGACGTTGCCACAGCGGTGAGTGGCGTCTTCGAGGATGGTTTCCAGATAAGCGTGTCTCCTCCGACGGCGGCGATCATCGCGTTCCACGCCCAGACGGCTACCGGGAAGTTGAACGACGTGATAATCCCCACCGGGCCGAGCGGCTGCCATTGCTCGTACATGCGGTGGCGGGGTCGCTCCGAAGCGATGGTGAGTCCGTAGAGCTGTCGGGAGAGGCCGACGGCGAAGTCGGTGATGTCGATCATCTCCTGGACTTCGCCCTCACCCTCGGCCTTGATCTTGCCCATTTCGAGCGCAACGAGCGCGCCGAGCGGTTCTTGGTACTCACGCAGCAGATCGCCGATCACGCGAACGAACTTGCCGCGCTCGGGCGCAGGGAGCATGCGCCACTCCTCGAAGGTGTTCGTCGCAGTCGCGACGACCCTTTCGTAGTCGGCGATGTCGGCACGCTTCACTGCGCCAATTCGATCGCCCGTGGCAGGGTTCTCGACGTCGAGTTCGGTGCCGCCGGTCTCGAGCCACTCACCGGCATACCCGCCCGAACTGACGTCGTCGAGATCAAGTGCGGCGAAGATGGAATCACGGTTCACGGTCGGACCTCCTAGTGGGAACGCTCGATAGCTGAACGGTAGTAGTGCCGGGCGATCGGCGATCGGTGTCGATCATCGCTACTGCGCAATCTGCCGGGCGACTGATCGCGCATGCTTGACTGGAGATCGGGTCAGATGAACCGCCGCCGGTCGTCCTCAAACCCGAAAGGACCCGCCAATGGACAAGACACTCACTACGGATGACATTGCCCGGATAGCCGAGGAGGCATACGTCTTCTGTTTCCCGATGCTGATGGGCTACCGCTATGGGTTCGCGACCTTCTTCGCCCCGTCGCTTCCGTCGTACCGGGGACCTGTCAATGAGATGCATGGGGACGTCGCGACGCTCGATCACACGTTCAGGGACGTCATCACACCGAACGCGGACACGCCCTATTCGATGGCCGTCCTCGACCTACGCGCCGAACCGGCCGTCCTCAACGTTCCCGACGTCCCGAGTCGGTACTACGTCATGCAGTTCGAAGACCTCTACGGCACAAACCCCCACTACGTAGGTTCCCGCGAGACCGGATCTCATGCCGGCACGTATCTAGCCGTGGGACCGCGATGGACGGGCACGATTCCGGGCGGTTTCACCGACGTACTTCGCTTCGAGACTGACCTGGTGTTCATCATTGGTCGGACACAACTCCTCGGACCAGACGACGTCGATGACGTGGGCGCAGTCATGAATGGCTACCGACTTGAGGGGCTCTCAGAACATCTTCGCAACGAACCTGTCGAGGCAGACTCCTTCGAGTGGCCCGTGTGGGACGACGCTGCGTCTCGGGATGAGCGGTTCATCGGATACGTCAATCGCCTGCTCGAGTGGTGCCAGCCGCCGCACCCGGCCGAGGTCGAGTTGATGGAACGGTTCTCACTGATCGGAATCGGGGCAGGAATGCCATTCGACACGGCACTGCTCGATGACGAGACCCGCAATGCGATTCTCGCAGGTGTGGGTGCTGCCCGGGATGCGATCGCATCCAAGGCCTCGAATCTCGGGGGGAAGATCAACGGCTGGGCGGCCGTCGAAGCGCTCGGCAGCCGCGAGTTCTTCGCGGGCGACTATCTGCTGCGAGCCGCGGGTGCCATGGCGGGATGGGGTGGGAACGACAGAATCGAGGCGGTCTATCCGCTGACCCGGGAAGACAGTGACGGGCGGTCGCTCGATGGTGATCACCAGTACCGGCTCACCTTCTCAAAGTCACCCCCGGCCAAGGCGTTCTGGTCGGTCACGATGTACGACACCTCGTACGACGGCGTCGCGGGCTACCTGGTGGACAACCCGATTGGGCGCTACCTGATCAACTCGACCACGCCGGGACTCGTCCACGGCGATGACGGTTCTCTCACCATCTTCATCCAGCGAGACGAGCCCGAGACGACCGAAGGCAGAGCCAACTGGCTCCCCTCACCGGAGGGGCAGCTATATCTCGCGATGCGAATCTACTGGCCCGAGGATGCGGCTCTCAACGGCACGTGGAGACCACCACCGATCGTGCGGTTGTAGCGATTCAGCGCACGGCGATCGTCTCGATCTCGACGACGAAGCCACCGGGGAGAGCCGAGACTTCAACCGTCGAACGTGCCGGCCTCGCATCGCCGACGTATTCGCCGTACACGGCGTTCACGGCTGCGAAATCGTTCATGTCGGTGACGAAGATCGTCGTCTTGACAATGTCGTCGTAGCTGAGCCCGACGTCGCCGAGGACCGCACCGATGTTGCGCATCACCCGCACCGTCTGTTCGGTCACGCCGCCATCAACAGCGGTGCCCGTAGCCGGGTCGATGCCGACCATACCGGACACGAAGACGAGCCCTTGTGCTTCGGTGATGATGCTGTACGGACCGAGTGGCTTGGGCCCGCTCGGTGCATCGTGAATCTGCTTCGGCATGGTGCCTCCCGGCTCGCTCGGGAGACAGTCTATGAAGGTGCTCTAGCCGCGTTTCCCACAAGTGCAGGAGTGGCCTGTTTGGTTCGGATTGTCGATTGCAAAACCCGAACCCTGGAGACCATCGTCCTTGAAATCGATCGTGGCGCCGGCGACATGGCCGACGCTCGATTCGTCGATCAAGACCTTGAATGTTCCGGCGTCGACGACGGAGTCGGTCTCCGTGACGTCAGCATCGAAGTACATGTCGTACTTGTAGCCAGAGCAGCCTGCCGGCATGGCTTCGAGCCGAAGTGCGAGTGCTGTGTTGCCTTCGTCTCTGAGCAGTTCCCGTACCTTGTCGATGGCAGCATCGGTGAGTGCCACCGGGGTCATTTCGAGCGTCATTGAACGTTGCCTCCTCCGCTTGTCGCAATTCGATTCTAACTACTACCGCGGTGTTGGGAATAGGCAATTCTTGGAGATAGCATCGGCCGGGTGACGACACGAGACGACATCGAGGCGGCGCTTCGAGGTGTGATCGACCCCGAACTGAACGCCGACATCATGGAACTCGGCATGGTGGGCGACATCACCGTCGATGGGCCCCATGTGTCTATCGGCGTCGCTCTCACGATTGCTGCGTGTCCAATGCGCGACCAGATCGAGAACGATGTTGTGCGCAAGGTCACTGCCATTCCGGGCATCGAAGCCGTCTCGGTCAACGTGACAGCGATGAACGGCAAGCAGCGATCAGAACTGATGGGCAAGGTCAGGTTGCGTGCTCGAGAGAGTGCCGAGCCGACGATGATCAGTCCACAGACCCGCGTCATCGCGGTCTCGAGCGGCAAGGGTGGAGTCGGGAAGTCGTCGCTCAGCGTGAACCTCGCTCTTGCGATATCGGCGCGCGGGCACAGCACGGGTCTCCTCGATGCTGACATCTGGGGTTTCTCGGTTCCGAGGATGCTTGCCTCCGTAGACGCTCGCCTTGAAGCCGGCGCCGACCGCAAGATCCGTCCGCTCCTAGTCGCCGGGCTTGAAGTCGTCTCCACGGGCCTCATGATCGACGACGAAGACACCGCCCTCATGTGGCGTGGCCTGATGCTGTCGAAAGCCCTCGAGCAGTTCCTGACCGACGTCGCATGGAGCCCCGACCTCGGGTATCTCATCATCGACATGCCTCCCGGCACCGGTGACGTGCAGATGGCGCTTTCGCGTATGCTCCCGCAGGCTGAGATGGTGGTCGTGACGACCCCGCAGCGAGCCGCACAGAAGGTTGCCGCGCGGGTCGCAGACATGGCCCGTCGATCCCACATGCCCGTCGTCGGTGTCATCGAGAACATGGCCGGTTTCACGACGGAAGACGGACGCCACTACGACCTGTTCGGCGTCGGTGGCGGTTCAGAACTAGCTGATCAACTCGGCGTCCCACTCCTCGGACAGATCCCGCTGGATCCGAACGTTGTGAACGGCGGCGACGAAGGTCGCCCTGTCGTCACCGCGGATCCTGGCGGCCCCGCCGGCACGGTGATCCACTCGGTCGCCGATCGATTGTTGGAGTTGGTCCCTCCAGCTGCCGCCGACACCTGCACGGCTCGCATCGCCGTCCTCGAGGAGCAATTGGCTGGGATGTAGACGGCGATCAACGAACGGCCGACGACCTCACCGCGGCTTCGTTATCGGCAGATGTCGTTCACGATCGTGTAGGGGTTCGCCCAGTCGCCGCCGCCGGGCTGCCACCCGAGGTGGAGATGTGGGATCCATGACGGCGAGTTGCCGGTCGTGCCCACGTATCCGACCAGATCGCCGGCCGACACGCTCTGACCGCCGGCCAGTCCATCGGCAAAGGCATCGAGATGGGCGTAGTAGTACACGTCTCCCGAGTTCCCCAGCAGGTAGATAGAGAGCCCGCCGAGCGTGCTGTTCGACAGGCGGTAGATCCGTCCCGTCTCCATAGCGACGAGCGGTGTCCCCAGCGAAGCCGACATGTCGACACCCTTGTGCGTCCTCCCGCCTGACCGGGGTGCGCCCCACGTGTCCGAGAAGGACACAGCCCCATCGACTGGACATGCCAGTCCTGAGGTCGATCGCTCCGGCGGAATCGTGGTCGTCGTCGGAGCGACCGTGGTGGTCGTCGTCGAGGGTTCCGTGGTACCGGTTGCGCCATCATCCGTTGCGAGGGTGGTGGTTGTTGTTGTGGTCGACGTGGTTGTGGTCGACGTGGTTGTGGTCGACGTGGTTGTGGTCGATGCCGGAGTCTCCGGATTCGTGGTCGTCGTTGTCGTTGTCGTTGGGGCGATCGTTGTCGAGGTCGCTGCGGCAGCAGCTTCAGCGGCAGCAGCTTCAGCTTCCTCTGCCTCCTTGCGCTTTCTCGCTTCCTCGAGTTCGCGTAGGCGCTTCTCCTCTGCCTCGCGTTGCTTCCGTTCCTCTTCCTGGCGCTGCCAGGTGGCCTGCAACTCCTGGTACTCCGAGTTCGCTGCATCGAGTTCATCCAACATCTGTGCTGCGATGGCTTCAATCTCTGTTACGAGATCACGTTGCAGCGCGAGCGCTTCGTCGAGTTCCTGTACTTGACGGCGATACTCGGCTTCTACGGCCACCCACTCGTCAACGACCCGCAAGTCATGGTTGCTTGCGACATCGAGGTACGTCCCGCGAATAGGAATGTCGGAGAATGCGGCCGAGCCGAGCACCGTCGAGACGGCACCGTCGGAACCAGCCGTCATGTAGAGCTCACGAACGACGTCTTCCGCCGTCACGCGAAGAACGGCAAGGCGCTGCTCGGTCTCCGTGACCTGACTGGCGAGGCCGTGGAGACTCTCTCGAATCTGGATCTCTTCTGCGACGGAGGCTTCGTAGCGGATGTCGGTCGCCTCGAGCGAAGCGGAGAGTTCGGCGTTCCGATGCCGCGCAGCGTCGAGATCGTCCGGCGTGACCTTCGTCTCCTCCGCAGCGAGTGCAGGCGCGGCCAATCCGAGCAGCAAGAGAGCAATGAGGGCGAGTCTTCGTTTCTTCATCTCACGTTCAGTTCGACCATCGTGGATGGCCCCGCTTCGCCCGCCGAGAACCATACCAACTCATCGGCGTACAGCTTGCGCAACTGAACGATCACCTGCTGCGTGGCGGCAGCTCTGAGGTCGATCGGGACGAACCCGTAGACGACGTCAACAAGGTCACCGACGGTTGATGCACCCGCCCTGATGGCCTCGACGATCTCGCGCTCTCTGGCGAGGCGGTGGTCGATGTACCCGGCGATGACGGCGCCCGCATCATCCATGGACGATCCGTGCCCGGGTTCGATCCGTCGTACTCCGAGGTCCTGAACTCGATAGAGCGACTCGAGATAGGAGCAGGCATCTTCCATGATGACGGTCGATCCGCCCATGATGTGGTCGCCGGTGAACAGACGGTCGCCGAGCCGGAAGCACAGATGATCATCGGTGTGGCCGGGGGTATGGACCGCCTCGATCGCTGCCCGCCCGACGCGAACAGCGTCGCCATCCGACATTTGAACGTCCGGAGTGAACTCCGGACCCGGCCGATTGCCATAGACCGGAACACCGAGTCGCTGCGCCAGCGGATTGGAGAGCGGAGCATGATCCGAGTGCGTATGCGTGGCGACGACCGCAACCGGCGTGCCATCACCGATGGCATCCACGATGGCCAACAGGTGACGATCGATGACGGGACCCGGGTCGATGATGACGACCTCTCCACGATCTGCGACGAGGTAGGTATTCGTTCCGGGCCCCGTGTAGATGCCGGGGTTCGGTGCCAGGACAGTCGTGACGATCATGCGGATCGGAATTCCGGGGGTACGTCCCCACCGTCCGCGACGATCTTCAACATCTTGGTCATCAACTCCGGATCCCGCTCCCCCATTGCCGCAGCGTCGAATCCCGGATCGTCCGGCATCAGAATCTCGATTCGATCGCTGGCGATCGAGAGGCGGGGTTGGATCGGTTCAATCCCGGACTGGACATCGATGTGTCGACGCAGCTGATCGGCAGAATTGAACGAACCGAGAAACTCGACAATCTTGCGGGTGGGGAACGCGACGAGCCACGTGCCCGCGTCGGAGCGCTCGAGCACGTCGGTCGGTCGGATCCAGAGGGCGTCGACGAGTTCGTTTCCATCGATGGATGGATCGAGATCCGGAGCGATCACTGCTGCGAAGAATCGCGTATCGAATCGGATGGGGAGTGGTTCCGGGGTGATCCAGTTCGCGAAGTACCAGAGCGCGTTACCGGCGAGTCGCTCGTCGCGTTCAAGTGCGCTCGTGAAGACCTCGGGGCCGGACGGCCGATCCGAGGTGACCATGGCCCCGCTCTCCCAAAGCCAGAACCCGGTCTCCTCAACGAGTTCGCGCAACGCAGCGGCCCGCCACCGGGCGAGATCCGTGTCCTTCGAGGCGACGCTACGAATCGACGAATCCGCAGCGTCGTCCTCGTCGACGGCACCACCGGGGAACACCCACGCGCCACCCATGAACCGGGCCGAGGGTGTGCGCCGGACCATGAGCACTTCGATTCCGGGATCGGTGTCGCGTACCAGACACACGGTCGACGCTTCACGAAGGGCTCCCGTCAAGGGACGATCGTCCAACGGCTCGCGGCGCGAACCACGTACCACCGCCGGATTGCCTCGCGAACGGCGGGAATCAGGAGTAGGAACCCGGCGGCGTCTGTGAGCAGGCCAGGGGTGAGGAGGAACGCTCCGGCGAGGAGGATCATCGCTCCATGGGCGAGCGAAGTTGCCGGGAAGGCGCCCCGTTCGAACTCGGTTCGGACCGCTCGAATCGTGTCACGCCCCTGCCGGTTGACGAGCCAGGATCCAACGAAAGCAGTCACAACCACCAGCCCGATCGTCCACCACCCACCGACGGCCTGGCTGAACGCTATCAAGAGGGCGATCTCCGCTATTGGGACCACCAGGAACGCAACGAAGAGTATCCAGCGCAATCGCATCGAATCGAGGATACCGGTACCGGTAGTCTGCAGTCGTGGACCTTCGTGATCTCCCTTCAGTTGATGCACTGGCCGGCGACCTCTCGGCCGACTTCGATCTGCCTCTGGCGTTGGTCGTGTCGGTTGCGCGCGATGCGATCGACGAGGCGCGTGATGCCGTCCAATCCGGGTCTCAGGGAGATCCAAAGCTGGATGCTGTTCGTCGCCTCCGGACGCTCTCGCTGTCTCGCCTACGCCCTGTCGTGAATGCCACCGGCGTGCTGCTCCACACCAACCTGGGCCGCGCGCCCATCGAGGACACGAGTACCCCCTTCTTCAGCAATCTCGAGTTCGATCTCGAGAGCGGTCAGCGTGGCAAGCGTGGCCACTACCTCCATCAGTTGATCGCAGCAACTGTCGGCGCGGAAGCGGCGCTCGTTGTGAACAACAACGCCGGTGCGCTCCTCCTCGCTCTGGCTGCTCTCGCCGGACGGGACGGCCGCGTTGCTGTGTCGCGCGGCGAACTGATCGAGATCGGCGGATCCTTCCGGCTCCCCGACCTGATGGCTGCATCCGGCGCACACCTCGTGGAGGTGGGGACAACGAACCGAACGAGGCAGAGTGACTTCATCGACGTTCCAGGAACGGTCGACGCCGTGCTCAAGGTTCATCCGTCGAACTACCGGATCAAGGGATTCACGGAAGACGTTCCGTTCTCGAAGATGCCCGCCATCGCACGCAACCTGGGTGCGCCGTTCATCGCCGACATCGGGAGCGGTCTCCTTGACGAGTCCACACCATGGATCGACGGCGGTCCCCCCGGGTGGCTCGTTGGAGAGCCCGCCGTTCGTCAGACCCTCACGCAGGGCGCGGATGTCGTGCTGTTCTCGGGAGACAAACTCCTGGGCGGACCGCAGGCGGGGATCGTAGCTGGGAAGAGGACCGCCGTGGAACGGTTGGCGAAGCACCCGATCGCCCGCGCCGTCCGTGTGAACACTTCAACGCTTTCTTCACTGACGGCCGCGTTCGCGGCCTATGCCTCCGGGTCGGCAGCCACCATCCCATTCTGGAAGATGGCGACGGCTCCATTCGAGGAGATTCGGCGCCGCACCGACGATGCCCTCCAAGCTTCGGGGGCTGCCGGGTCGATCGTCGACGGTGAGGCGCTTCCGGGTGCCGGTTCGGTACCTGGCCTCACGATCCCCACACCGGTGCTCCAGATCGACGGTGACGAACGAACCTGGCGACTGCTCGCGGATCATGTGCCCCCGGTCATCGCTTCTCGGAGGGACGGAGCAACCTACGTGAACCTCCGATCCGTCGCTCCGGATGAGGACTCGATCGTTGCAGCCGCACTGGCCTCCCTCTGATGCCGATCATCGGGACCGCGGGCCACGTCGACCATGGGAAGTCGACGTTGGTGCAGGCACTCACCGGGAGGGATCCCGACCGGTGGGCGGAGGAGAAGGAGCGAGGGCTGACCATCGACCTCGGTTTCGCCTGGTCTCGCCTCGGTGACGAGATGGTCGGCTTCGTTGACGTTCCGGGACACGAACGGTTCATCAAGAACATGCTCGCCGGGGTCGGCGGTCTCGATGTGGCCCTGTTCGTCGTGGCAGCAGACGAGGGGTGGATGCCCCAGTCCGAGGAACACCTTGCCGTCCTCGATCTGCTGGAGGTGCGTGACGGAGTCATCGCCTTGACACGGATCGATCTTGCCGAACCGGACTTGATCGAGCTCTCCACGATCGACATCGCCGATCATGTGGTGGACACGGTGGCCGAGTCGTGGCCGGTCGTCGAGGTCTCGGCGACGACCGGCGTCGGTATGGACGATCTCGCCGCATCGCTGACGGCAGCACTCGCCTCCGCCGGCCCGCCGAGGAACCTCGGGCGACCCCGCATGTGGATCGATCGGGAATTTGGGATCTCCGGCGCTGGCGTCGTCGTCACCGGCACGCTCGTCGACGGTTCTCTCTCTCTTGGTGACCGACTGCAATGTTTCCCCGGCGGACCGGTCCGGCTCCGGGGCATGCAATCACACGAGACCGCCCAGGACACACTCGGGCCAGGTACTCGAACGGCAGCGAACCTCGTAGGAATCGATCGGAGCGACCTGGATCGAGGGACACTGCTCGCTCCTCCCGATTCGATCGGAATGACCGACCGGTTCCTGGCTCGTCTCAGATTCCCACCGCGGTCCGAAGATGAGCTCAGCGACCGGGGGGCGTATCACGTTCACGTGGGGACGGCGACGGTCGCGGCACGCATCAGGGTCTTGAAGGACCAAACGATTCCGGCGGCGGTCGTGACGACGACTGCACCCATCCCGCTGACCATGGGCGACCGGTTCATCTTGCGAGACACCGGCCGACAGCACATCGTCGCCGGCGGCACGATCCTCGATCCCAGGCCGAATCGCAGGCCGTCGGCAGGCAGTGTCGCGACTCTCTCCTCAGCAGTCTTCGGAACTCCCTCGGATCGGGCCGACGCGCTCGTCGCCGTCCACGAATCGATCGACGTCGACGAGCTTCACCGCTCGTCCGGGGGTGGCACGCCATCGTCGGGAACCGCGATCGGATCTACCTACCTTTCTCCCGCCACGTTTGAACAGCGAGGCCGGGATTTGGTGGCCGCCGTCGATGAGTACCACGACCAGTACCCGCTCAGACCAGGTCTGCCGAAATCGGAAGCGTCCTCACGGTTCGGGGGGAACGCCGCTCTCGTGACGATGCTCGCCGACGTTCTTCCGGATCTCACTGAGGAAGGGCCCGTCCTTCGTCGATCGACCTTTGTTCCGGAACTCAGCACAGTCGAAACAGCAGGGTGGGAGGCGATCCGTTCTCTCCTCGCCGACGATCTCGCCGTTCCACGCGCCTCGAGCCTCGATATCTCGAGCGAGGTGGTCCATGCGCTTCTCCGAAGGGGCGACCTTGTTCGAATCGGTGATGATCTCGTGCTTCTACC
Source organism: uncultured Acidimicrobiia bacterium (assembly GCA_964195545.1). GTDB lineage: Bacteria > Actinomycetota > Acidimicrobiia > Spongiisociales > UBA5794 > JAHEEL01. The sequence continues at coordinate 50,450 of CAXMQQ010000084.1, forward strand.
CGACCAGATGGAGGCGATCACGTCTGGACTCTCTGCACTGCCGGATGGTTTCACGGTGGCAGCGTTCAGGGACGAATTCGGTCTTGCCCGCCGACATGCGGTGCCCCTTCTCGAGTGGCTCGACGCTCACGGTTGGACTCGCCGAGACGGAGATGGGCGTTCGATCAGGCCGTGAAGCGTGCCTTCTGCTGGCGACGTTCCGTCTCTGTGAGACCGCCCCAGATTCCGTAGGGCTCCCGGATCGTGACCGCATAGTCGAGGCATTCGCTTCCGACTGGGCAGATTCGGCAGACGGACTTCGCCCTGAGCTCCCTGCGTTCCCGTTCGTCTTTGCGTTCAGTCACACTCGGGGGAAAGAACAGATGCGAATGGCTGCCGCTGCAGGAGGCGACTGGTTGCCATGAACGATCGAGCGCCGTCACGATGTATGTCCTCCAGGGCGGTTGAGAGTCAAAGCCGATATGAATGTAGAGACACTAAGTCCCCAGCGCAAGGAAAATTGTGGCATTTTGCCTCGTCCTGTCTCGCTCTTTTTTCGCGGTCTCTACGTGGCTGACAGGTGAGAAGGGGACGAGGGACAGGCGGATAGAGGACTGCAAGCGGGGTGACGGAGCCTCTACCGAACGCCGGATACTGGATGCTGACTACTCTTCAACCCATGTCACGCTTCCTGGTTGTTGCCGATGAACCGTGGGTGAAGAACGAGGTTCACGCCGCTCTGAGCATCGGAGCGAATGAACTGATCGATCACGACGATCCAGCGACCGCCGCTGCCAAAGCGGAGGTCGAGTCCGTCGATGCGGCGATCGTTGATCTCCAGGTCGCTTCCATGGGGGGCATGGCTGTCACGCGTGCCATTCGCGATGGCGATCATCCCGTCCCTGTCATCATCCTCCTCGACCGAGAGGCAGATGCGTTCCTCGCCGGCCGGTCGGGAGCAAACGCCTGGATTACGAAGCCGTTCACGGCATCGGCTCTCAGGGCCACGGTTGCCGACGTTACCGGAGTGGCGTGACGGCCCGTTCGAAGCCTTCGACTTCGAATCTAGCCGGGGATACCCGTGACTTCTGAACAGACGATCTACATCGTCATTCTCGCAATTTGTACGATCGCGTCCGGGTTCTTCTCCGGTTCCGAAACGGCTCTCATTGGGATCTCGAAAGAGCGGGTGCATCGTCTGGCATCCGAAAGCAAGTCCGGCCGGCGAATTGAGCAGCTCCTTTCCGATCCCGAACGGATGCTGTCGACGTTGCTGGTCGCCAATAACGTCGTCAACGTCCTCGCCGCCGCCGTCGCCACGACGCTCTTCATCGGTCTCGTTGGGGAGACATGGGGACCGTGGCTCGCAACGGCTGCCGTCACTGCGGTGATCCTCGTGTTCGGCGAGATCACACCGAAGACGCTTGCGACCCGCTATCCGGAACGATTCTCCCTGGCGGTTGCCCCGGCGATCTGGCAGCTCTCTCGATTCCTCGCTCCTGTTGCCGCGTTCTTCGGCGCCATCACTCGGGGGATCCTCCGCCTCCTCCGCATCCCGGTACGTGGCGACGGGGACACCGTCACCGACGCCGACATTCGCGCGCTCGCCGAACTCGGTCACCGAGATGGCCAGATCGAGGAGGTCGAGCGCGAGATCATCGACGCTCTCTTCGATCTTGCCGATCGTCCCATACGCGACGTGATGACGCCGCGCGTCGACATCGTCACACTGACCGTGCCGGTGTCGATGGACGAAGTGCGAGAGGCGGTCGCCTCGACCGGCCACTCCCGGTATCCAGTGACCAGCGGCGACCTTGACGACCTTCTCGGGATCCTCTTCGTCAAGGATCTCCTCCAGCGCACCGATGACGCCTCCCCCGATCACATCGTGAACCTCCTCCGCCATCCACACTTCATTCCGGAGACCGCGACGATTCTCGACACGTTGACGGAGATGCGCCAGCGAAGAGTCGCTCTCGCTTGTGTCGTCGACGAACACGGCGGCGTCGAAGGTGTCATCACCGCCAAGGATCTGCTCGCCGAACTCGTTGGTGAACTTCAGGACGAATACGACCCCGGTGTGCCCTCCATCGTTCGTATCGGTTCGGCACAATGGATCGCCGATGGACGTCTTCCGATCGAGGATCTCTCGGATGAGATCGATCGGCCGATGCCCGAGGGGCCGTACAGCACCGTTGCCGGCTTCTTCATGACGATCGCAGGACATGTTCCCCACGAAGGGGATACGGTCCATCTCGACGGAGTTCAGTTCACCGTGCTTGAGATGGATCGGAACCGCGTCGACCGGATCGATGTATCCATCACCTGAGCGGCAGGACGCGAACGGGGGTACAATCCCCACATTCGGGACGTAGCGCAGCTTGGTAGCGCGCATCGTTCGGGACGATGAGGTCGCCGGTTCAAATCCGGCCGTCCCGACTCATCGAAGCCCCGCCCTCGTGGCGGGGTTTCGTCATTTGACGTCTACCTATCGAGCAGCAGTTCGGCGAGTTGGACGGCGTTCAGGGCCGCACCCTTGCGCAGGTTGTCGGCAACGACCCAGAGGCTGATGCCGCCGCTCTCTCCAATGGTCTCGCGAACACGGCCGATGAGAGCGTCGTCGATTCCCGCCGAGTCCAGCGGCGTCGGGACGTGGTCATCGGACCAGAGTTGTGTTCCGGGAGCGGCCGCGAGCATGTCATTCGCATCTGCGAGCGAGACAGGCCGGTCGAAGAACATCGTCGCGGCGATGCCGTGACCAACCAACGTGGGTACCCGCACACAGGTGGGCTCAACCCGGATATCGGGGGCGTCGAGGATCTTCCTCGTCTCGTGAACGAGCTTCCATTCCTCATCCGTGTACCCCTGCTCGGTGATTGCTCCGGCCATCGGGAGAACGTTGTATCCGATCGGTCGTTGATAGAGATCTCCCCCCGGATCCTCCCATCCGCCATGACGGAGGGACCGACGGTCTTGCCCGAACCAATCGTTCTCCCGTTCCAGAGTGGCGATACCGCTCTGACCTGAACCTGAGGTCGCCTGATACGACGTCGCGACGATGCGGTCGATCCCTGCCATTCGATGCAACGGTCCGGCCGCCATCATGAGCGCCATAGTGGTGCAATTGGGATTCGCGACGATCCCGCTGTTGCCCTCGATGGCGGTGTCGTTGACCTGAGCAACCACCAACGGAACGTCGGGTTCCTGACGAAATGCTGAGGAATTGTCGATTACGGTCGCTCCTGCGGCAGCGAATCGAGGTGCGTGCTCCTTGGAGCGGCTGCCGCCCGCAGAGAAGAGAGCAACGTCGATTCCGGACGGGTCGGCCTCGGCCAGATCTTCCATGGTGATCGATCCCCAAGGTGTCTCAACGACGGTGCCAGCGGATCGGGAAGAAGCGAGCAGGCGGAGATTCTCGATTGGGTAGTCGCGCTCGGCGAGAATCGACCGCATCGTCTGTCCAACGACGCCGGTCGCACCGACGACGGCGACTGAAGGATTGGCGAATCGTTTCACGATCGTTCCCCGATGAGTTCCCTGTGCAGCGCTGCGATCGCCGTCTGCGTGTCCTCACCGCGAATGATGCAACTGATGCGAATCGTTGACGTTGAGATCATCTCGATGTTGACATCCGAAGCGGACAGAATGCCGAACATCTCAGCGGCGACACCCGACTCCGATTTCATCCCTGCGCCGACGACCGTGATCTTTGAGATGTCCCTGTCCAGATCAACTCCGCTGGCCCCGATCTCTCCTGCGACCCGTTCGGCGATCTCGACAGCCTCGTCGGCAACATTCGCGGGAACGGTGAATGAGATATCCGTGACACCCTGGCTCGACACGTTCTGAACGATCATGTCGACATTGACTCCGGCGGTTGCCATCGGCTCGAACACGGCAGCGGCGATACCGGGTTGATCGGGAACGCCGTGCACGGTCAGTTTCGCCCCCGAGTCGTCGTGCGCGATACCCCGGATAATTGGTTCTTCCATCGTCTCCTCCTTGACCCATGTGCCTTCTCCACCGTGGAACGACGATCGCACGTGGATGGGGATGTTGTAGCGGATTCCGAACTCGACGCTTCTCGGCATCAGAACGCCTGCACCGGCATTCGCAAGCTCGAGCATCTCCTCGAATGTCAACTCTTCGAGCTTCCATGCCGTCGGCTCGACCCTGGGGTCGGCGGTATACACACCGTCGACGTCGGTGTAGATCTCGCAGAGATCGGCGCTGAGGGAAGCGGCCAAGGCGACGGCCGTCGCATCCGAACCTCCTCGACCGAGGGTCGTCACGTCCTTGGAGGCGGGGCTGACGCCCTGGAATCCGGCGACGATCGCGACCTTGCCCTCGTCCAGGCTCTCCTGGACCCGGAATGCCCGGATGTCGACGATCTCGGCTCGGCCATGCTCGGGCGTGGTCAAGATCCCGGCTTGTGATCCGGTGAAACTGACCGCCGGCACACCGCGGGCCTCGATCGCCATCGCGACAAGTGCCATTGAGATCCGCTCACCGGCGGTGAGGAGCATGTCCATCTCCCGCGGGTGGGGGGTGTCGGTGATCTCGGTTGCAAGATCGACCAACTCATCGGTGAACTTCCCCATGGCCGAGACAACGGCCACGACGCTGTTCCCCGAGCGGTAGGTCTCAACCACGCGATTGGCAACCTTGCAAATCCGTTCGGCATCAGCGAGTGACGTCCCTCCGAACTTCTGTACTACGAGCGCCATATGTCACGGAGTGTAGGAGGCACCACCCCATCTGCCGCCTTTCGACCTCTTCTCTCATTCCGCGGGCTGACGGCGTCAAATACAAGGCTGCCAACCCTGGGTACGCGGGGGTGGGGCGTAGCCTTCTGCGAATGAAGCGTCTCCCCATTCTCACCGCGGCCGTTGTCGCGGCCCTCTTCTTCACCGCGTGCGGTGGCTCCGAATCGACGACCACCACCGCGGCCGAGGTGCCCCTCAATGTGGTTCCTTCCAACTACCTCCAGTTTCGGGAACAGCCGACCGCTTGTGGGGCCACTGCACCCGAAGCCCTCACTCCCATGGAGTTCGACGCTCCGAACGACATGGGCATCGACCCGTCAACACCAACTCACGTCATCATGTCGACGTCGTGCGGCGACATCACCATCGCACTCGAGACGACGATCGCTCCACAGACCGTGAACTCGTTCGTGTTCCTCGCCACCGAGGGCTACTTCGACGCCACGGTGTTCCACCGGGTCATCCCCGGTTTCGTAGCCCAGGGAGGCGATCAGACCGCGACCGGCCTCGGCGGACCCGGGTACACCATCCCCGACGAGTTCCCACCGCCCAACGTGGGGTATGACCGCGGAGTCCTCGCAATGGCGAACGCCGGACCGGGAACGACCGGAAGCCAGTTCTTCATCGTCGTCGAGGACACCGAACTGCCGCCACAATTCGCGATCTTCGGTCGGGTGGTGGATGGCTTCGACGTCCTCGACCTCCTGCAGCAAGTTCCCCTCGGCGTATCGCCGACAAGTCCCGACCCCGTTGCGAGCACGCCGCTCGAAACGATCTACGTCGAGACCATCACCATCGACGGGTAGTACAACCGAGCGAGCACCCTCTCTCGACCACTCCGATTTCGGTCGGTGATCAGGTCGGGTAGCCTTCGGCGCATGGCAACCGACAAGCGAGACCGTCAGCGTGCGAATCGGGCTGAGAAGCAAGCCGCCGAGGCGAAGGTCGTCCGGCGTCAGCACATCTTCGCCCTCGTCAAGAAGTACGCCGGGTATGCGGCACTCATCATCATCGCTCTTCTCATCATCACCTATGTGACCTGACGCCTTGGCTGTCGACCTCCACCTGCATTCGAACGCATCCGATGGAACCGACACACCGGCCGTCGTCGTGCAGAAGGCTGCCGCCGTTCATCTCACAGCGATCGCCCTCACCGATCACGACACCCTGTCCGGGATCCCCGCTGCACAATCCGCTGCCACCGACCTTCCCATCGAGTTGATCCCCGGCGTCGAACTCTCCGTCGATCACAACGGCGTGAAGATCCACATGCTCGCCTACTTCCTCGAACCGGGGCAGGGTCCTCTCCAGGATCGCCTCGAGATGCTCCGCGACGGGCGCGGCGTCAGGAACCGGAAGATCGTCGAGGCGCTCAACACGCTCGGTTACCCGATCACGATGCAGGACGTGCATCGGCAAGCCGCAGGCGACGCCATCGGCCGGCCGCATATCGCCGACGCCCTCGTGGCAGCGGACATGATCGCCGACCGATCTGAAGCCTTCCGTGACCTGCTCCGCGACGGCGGCCTCGCGTACGCAGAACGAACTCGGTTAACCGCGACCGAGGCGATCATCCTCACGACCCAATCCGGTGGCGTGACGTCGATCGCTCACCCTCTCACGATCGATCCCGGTGATTCAACGCTGCGCTCTATCTTCAAGGAGCTCCGCGAGGTCGGACTCTCCGGCATCGAGGCGTACTACTCACAGCACCCTCCACACATCCGCACCCAACTGGCCAGAGTGGCCTCCGATCTCGACCTGGCTGCCACCGGTGGATCCGACTGCCACGGCACCGGGAAGCCCGGTCTCGAGATCGGCGCGGGACATGGCGACCTCATCGTCCCGGACTCTGTTCTCGAAGATCTGCACGCGCGAAGGCCATAACAGGTCAACAACCCGCAATTCGAGGCCGATACACCAACCAGAACACGAAGGGGTTCTGGTGATTCCAAAGCTTTCGGCGAGTAGGGCGCCGATCGAATACAGTGCGGTGCGCGGTGCGTTCCATGGCGCCCGCGCCATCACCGCTGCGGTCATCGGCATCGTTGCGGTGCTATTCGCGATCATTGGATCAGCGACGTACGCGCTCCCATACGCCGTCGGTTCTCTCATCGTCTTCGCCGATGCCCTCTACAGTCGATCTCGGGGAAGCTCCGCTGCTCCCTCACTCTTCATCGACATCTCAGCCATCGCGTTCGCCATGGTCGTCGGTGGGGCATCCCCATCGGTCCAGGTCGCCTCCCTCGCCTACGGCATCACGGCAATCTCCCTGCTCCTCCCTGTTCGCCAAACTGGATTCTTGATGCTCTACGCCCTGGGGTGGACTGCGGTCATCATGGCGATGAACGGAATCGGCCTCATGTCGGCTTCGGACCGCGGCGCATTCGACGGCTTCATGACGATCGTCTTGCTCATCGACGTTGCGGCGCTCTTGTCGGGCGCCACTCGCAACCTGCTGCAAGCACAGGACCGTCAGCATGCACTCCTCGAACAGGAGCGACGAAGCGTCGAGGTCAAGAACGAGTTCGTCTCAATGGTGTCCCACGAACTACGCACACCGATCACCAGTATTTCGGGCTTCGCAGAGACATTGCGCGAACACTGGCGCGATCTGCCACCGTCGGAAGTCGATGAATTCCTCAACATCCTGCGGGGAGAGTCGGACCATCTTGCGGACCTCGTCGAAGACATACTTGTCATCCCACGCCTCGATGCCGGACAACTCCGATTCCACCTCGAACAGGTCGGTGTCTCTGAGGTTGCCGCGTCGGTCACCGACTTGGTCCTCGACAGTTCGATGACTGCAGAGATCGACGTGCCCGTCTACGTGAGAGTCCGGTCGGATCCGGTACGACTCAGGCAGATCCTCCGAAACCTGGTGGAGAACGCCCGCAAGTACGGAGGCAACGAGCTCTACATCTACGGTGAGGAACGCCGCGAGGGAACCTACACCGTGATCGTTGCGGACAACGGTGCCGGCATTCCCGATGCCGATCAGCAGCGCATCTTCGGGCACTTCGAGCAGCTCTCCAAGGGTCACGCCAGACTTGAGCAAGGCGTGGGACTCGGACTTCCGATCGCACGCAAGCTGGCGCGGGCCATGGGCGGGGATCTCTGGTACGAGGACCGCTTCCCCGTAGGAGCGGCATTCTGCTTCGATCTCGACTTGGTGAAGAACGCTGAGCGGATACCCGACCCGGACGGTGTCGAGAACGATATCGAGGTCGAGGTAGGAGCAGAGCGGTAGCCTCACCGGATGCTCCCGTACAACATCGATCACGTTGCTATCGCCGTTCATGACCTCGATGCCGCGCTCACAGACATGAAGGCACAGTACGGAGCCGAGCCAGTGTCCCGTGGGGTCGTCGAATCTCAAGGTGTTGAAGAGGCGATGGTTCCGATCGGTGGATCGAACGTCCAGGTGCTCCAACCGCTCAGCCCCGAGTCTCCGGTCGGACGGTTCCTTGCCAAGCGCGGAGAAGGTCTACATCACATCGCGTTCGCCGTCCCCGACATCGACGCCGCCCTCGAACACCTGGAGTCAATCGGGGCCCGGTTGATCGACGAGAAGTCGCGCGTCGGAGGAGGCGGTCATCGCATCGCTTTTGTCCATCCGAGCGCGTTCGCCGGTACGCTGGTGGAACTCGTTGAAGGAGCGACGTGACCAGGATCACATCCATCAAGGGCGGCGCAGACCCCGATGTAGCTGCGGCCATCGCCGCCACGATCGCTCATCTCGAGGACGCCGACGCAGAAACGAATGCGACGCGCCCTCCTGTCCCACGACCAAGCCACTGGGTGCAATCGGCGAGACCCCGCGAGACTCCGACGCCGCTCCCATCGCACCTCTACGACGCAACACCGTGGTCCGATCTCGGAGACTCCCCCGAGTAGGAAGAGCCTATCGGCACCGAATCAGTCCCGAAAGCGACGGGTAGCATCGTGGTGAACGCCACGAAAGGGCTGCAATGGCAACGGTCATCTCCTCGATCGCCAGAACCCCCATCGGAAAGTTCCGCGGCGGTTTCACACCACTCACCGCCATGGACCTCGGTGGATTCGCCATCGCCGCAGCCCTCGATCGAGCCGGGATCACCGGCGACCAGATCGACGAGGTGCTCTTCGGCCACGTGATCCAAGGGGGCCTTGGGCAGATCACTTCAAGACAGGCGGCGGTCAAGGGCGGTATTCCGATGACGGTTCCGTCGACCACGATCGACAAGGTCTGCCTCTCGGGAATGGCGGCCATCGGAGATGCAGATCTTCGAATCAGGGCGGGTGAGTCCAGAATCGTGATGACAGGGGGCATGGAGTCAATGACCAACGCACCGCACATCCTCCCTGGAGCACGCTTCGGATTCGCATACGGCGGCGCCGTCCTGATCGATTCGCTCAATCAGGACGGTTTGATGTGTGCGTTCGACGATGTGCTCATGGGCCAGTCGACCGACGAGAGGAACGCCGAATTCGGTGTGAACCGTGCCGAACAAGACGAGTGGGCGGCAGAGAGTCACGCACGCGCGATCGCCGCTACGGAATCCGGCGCATTCGACGAGGAGATCACGCCGATTGAGGTGCCTCAACGCAGGGGTGACCCGCTCCTGATCGAACATGACGAGGGGATGCGCCCCGGCACGACCATCGAATCACTCGGGAAACTCCGGCCCGCATTCGTCAAGGACGGGTCGGTAACCGCTGGGAACGCGTCGCAGATCTCAGACGGGGCGGCAGCGCTCGTTGTCGCCGACCGTGAAGCTGCTGAAGCACTGGGGATGCCGGTTGTCGCTGAGATCCTCGCCTACGGACAGACCGCCGGCCCGGACACCAGCCTGCACTCACGCCCGGCCGAGGCCATGATGGTCGCTCTGGATCGAGCGAGGCTCAAGGCGTCGGATCTCGACCTCGCCGAGATCAATGAGGCCTTCGCCGCCGTCTCGCTCCACTCATCGAAGAAGCTCGGCATCCCATTCGACCGTGTGAACGTGAACGGTGGCGCCATCGCTCTCGGTCACCCGCTCGGTGCCTCCGGCGCACGCATCGTGGTGACGTTGATCAGCGCCCTCCGTGCCCGCGGTGGAGGAGTCGGAGGGGCCGCCCTCTGTGGTGGCGGAGGTCAGGGCGACGCGTTGATCGTAGGGGTCTGACCACCATGCCCACGGATCAACCGGCAGACAGGAACCTGGCCCTCGAACTGACCCGTGTCACCGAGGCGGCGGCGATTGCAGCAGCGAAATGGCAGGGGCGCGGCGACAAGAACAGCGTTGACCAGGCCGCTGTCGATGCCATGCGGTACATGCTCTCGACCGTGGATGTCGACGGCACAGTCATCATCGGCGAGGGTGAGAAGGACGAAGCCCCGATGCTGTTCAACGGCGAGATCGTTGGGAACGGGCGCGATCCGAAAATGGACATCGCCGTCGATCCGGTCGACGGAACCCGTCTGAGCGCTCTCGGCATGCCGGGAGCGCTCGCCGTGATTGCTATGGCCGATCGCGGTTCCATGTACGCCCCGGGCTCTCTCGTCTACATGGACAAGATCGCGGTCGGAGAAGAAGCCGCAGGAACGATCGACATCAACGCTCCCGTGGAGCACAACCTCCGACAGATCGCGAAGGCCAAGGGCAAAGACGTCGATGAGGTAACGGCCGTCATCCTCGACCGACAGCGAAACGAGGAGACGATCAAACAGGTGCGCGCGGCGGGCGGACGTATCGCCCTCATCGGAGACGGTGACATCTCCGGAGCCATCTCTACTGCCAAGAGCGACAGTGGGATCGACGTCTTGCTCGGTATCGGAGGCTCACCGGAGGCCGTTACGGCAGCTTGCGCCATGGCTGCTTTGCACGCGGAGCTGCAGTGCAAGCTCTGGCCGCGCGACGAGAGCGAACGGCAGTACGCGCTGGAGCACGGCCTGGATCTCGAACAGGTGCTCACCACTCGCGATCTCGTTGATTCGGACAACACCTTCTTCGCAGCGACCGGTGTCACCTCCGGTTCGATGCTGAGGGGTATCCGCTTCTATGGCGACCGCGTGGAGACCCACTCGGTTGTGATGAGATCGAACTCGGGGACAGTGCGCTATATCGAGAGCGTCCACCACCTCGACTGGCTCGACGAAGCCCGTGTTATCGATTGACATCTGCCGACTTCGTCAGCCTATTGACTAGGCAAGGCCCACAGCTCTTCCAGAACTTTGTCGTATTGGGGGGCGACTTCTGACCAGTCGTACTGCTGGACCGTTCCCGCCAGTTCGGTCGCTATCCGGACTGCTTCTTCTCGGTGTTCGATCGCCCACCGGACCTTTCCTACCAGATCGTCGTGGTCCTGGTAGAGGCAGGTGTCGTACCGGGATTCCGTGATTCTGTCGAGGTACACGAGGCGATCGGGGAGGATCGGGAAGGCGCCGGCCGCCATCGCTTCGACGATCGCTATCCCGAAGAACTCATGCTGAGCCGTCGACACAACGATGTCGGCACGTCGCAGCACGTCGACGTACGTATCGTCGTCGAGGAAGCCGAACTCGATCAGCCGATCGCCAAGGGTCTCTGGGAGTCGATCGAACGACTCCGGAGCGGACACGAACTGCTCACCAACGACGGCAACCCTGAACTCAAGACCGAGCGCCATGAGATCCTCGATCGCTGCGACGAACTCGTCTGGTCCCTTGTCGTGCTCCCACCGCTGATTCCACAGGATCAGCGGCGGTTCACCCCGATCTGCATACGGAAGGTCGCCGAGCCTCGAGAGGTCGACGCCGACCGGGAGCACGATCGAGCGCCTCGCTACTTCGTCGACGAAGTGCGAGTGCCGACGGTCCGGGAACTGCCTGAGGAACCGTTCGGCGCTCTCGAAGAACAACGACCGGTGGAACTCGGAGTTGAAAATCGGGAGGTCGGCGGCCGCGGCGCTGGACCAGTTGATCATCGGGTACGTCTGATCGACTTTGTCCTGCGGCGACAACGGGTAGGCGAACTGGCTCTCGTGGAAGTAAACGGCCACCGGAGCGTCACCGATCAGCCGTCGTGCCGCACCGACGAATGCCGATACGTTCATCATCGACGAGACAAGCACGACATCGGGCGGGGACTCGGGGGACTCACCCGTTGCGGCCGCTAGCGTGAGGTGGGCACCGTGCATTCGCCACTTCCAGAACCGTGCTTCATGGGCGACGAGAGTCACGTCGTGGGCGCTGTTCGCGACAAAACCGTCGGCCCACGCCCGGTGGGACCCTCCGTAGTACGGCTCGACGAGAAGAACTCTCACCGGCAAAACCCTAGGAGTGTGCTGAGCGATGCCGTTGTTCAGGTCGGCGGTCAGGCGCGCCAGGCACAAGGATGAGGTTTCGCCACTCCTTGTGTCGGATTGGCGGAGCCGAAGCCACAGCGCGTGGCGATGCCTGGTCGTCGAGATGGGTGACATGCATTGCTCAGAGCGCTCCTAGGTGGGATCCGTTCGAGATGACGCCACTCTTGGGTTCCGAGAGATCGCTGCCGACCGACGAGATTCCTCGTTCCGAGAAAGCGTTTCTGTCACACCCGTCTGTCACGTTGGTCACATGTTCGACACGATGGTCGATGATGTGATCGGGGAGGCGCTCTCCCGCCAGAGCACGCGCATCCAGGCCGGTCTCAATGAGATGGAACCCGGCCCGTTCCTGGGAATCGTCCTTTCTGGCATCGACCTCGACCAGCTCTGCGGCGATGACCGGATCACGGTGCTGCGTGCTCGACAGCGCATGGCGTCGCACTACACGGCGCGAACCGATGAGGCGATGGCGTCGATCGTCGACTCCTACCAGGAGGAAGAAGCCCTGGGCTACGAGAGTGCGGCCGACGGCGCCGCCTTCGAACTACGTGCCGCTCTTCAACTCACCCGACGGACCGCGGACGTCGAGTTGTCGTTCGCTCTCGATCTGCGCGATCGCCTCCCGAGAGTCTTCGACGCCCCGTCATCAGGCCTGATCGACCGGCGAAGGGCACGCACCATCGTTTGGCACACCACGCACCTCGACGACGACACTGCACGCGCTGTCACGGATCAGATCATCGACGAGGCGCCACAGTTGACGACCGGCCAGTTGATCTCCAGGATCCGCAAACTCGCCATCTCCGTCGACCCCGACACGGCACTACGCCGCTACGAGGACGCCGTTGCGGAGCGCAGAGTCGTCCTCGAACCAACCGACGACGGCACCGCCAACCTGTGCGCCATGAACCTCCCACCGCATCGGGCCGCAGCGGCCCGCCGGCGCATCAACACAATCGCACAAAGCCTGCGGGGTCCCGGAGATTCGCGCACCATGGACCAGCTCCGTGCTGACACCTATCTCGACCTGCTCTGCGGCAAAGCAGCCTCAGGCAAGGGCCGGGTCGTCGACATTCGCGTCGACCTCGACACCTTGGCGGACCTCTCAAACCATCCCGGGGAACTCGCCGGCTACGGCCCCGTCATCAACGACATCGCTCGCCGGGTCATCGCAGAGAACACCGGAGCCGACTGGCGCTACACCGTCATCCACAACGAACAGCCCGTGGCAACCGGCACCACACAGCGCAGACCCGCCGTCGGCCAACGCCGCGTCGTCGAAGCCGCCCACGCCACATGCATCTTCCCCGGCTGTCGCATGCCCGCCACCGATTGCGATCTCGATCACCGGATCGAATGGTCCAAGCAGCACCGGACCGACCTCGGCGGCCTCGGCCCGCTCTGCCGCCACGACCACATCGGAAGACATGAACACGGCTGGACCTACCGCATACTCCCCAACGGCGACATCACATGGACCAGCCCCCTCGCCCACACCTACACCACACGAAACCGCGACCCCTAAGACCGCCGACCGGCGCAGTCGGTCCTCTACAGCTCCTTGCGACCCGACAGGGCTCGGCCGAGCGTGATCTCGTCGGCGTAGTCCAGGTCGCCACCAACCGGGAGACCAGAGGCGAGCCTCGTCACGATGACGCCGAGCGGCTTCAAGAGTCTGGCGAGGAACATCGCCGTGGCGTCGCCCTCGAGCGTCGGGTTTGCGGCAACGATGACCTCTGTGACGTTCTCCGCGTCAACCCGGTCGAGGAGTTCCTTCGCACGGAGTTGGTCAGGACCGATTCCCTCGATCGGAGAGATCGCGCCACCGAGAACGTGATAGCGGCCCCTGAACTCCCCGGTCCTCTCTATCACCGGTATGTCCTGGGCACGCTCAACAACACATACGATCGACATGTCGCGTCGAAGGTCGCGACAGATCGAGCATTCCTCTTCGGCGGTGACGTTGAAGCAGCGTGAGCAGAGCCGAACCTCTCGGCGCATCGACGTGATCGCGTCAGCAAGGCGAACCGCATCCGCCTCCTCTACGTTGAGGAGATAGAAGGCCAGTCGCTGCGCGCTCTTCCGCCCGATCCCGGGCAGCCGGGCCAGTTCGTCGACGAGGCGCTGGACCGGCGGTTCGAACATCAGCCGAGCAGACCCCCGAGATCCATCCCGTCTCCAACGCCGCCCATCGAGTCGGCGGCATCGTCCGAGGCGGCGCCAAGCGCCTGGTTGACGGCGGCGACCACGAGGTCCCCTGCCATCTCTGGATCGTCGGGATCGAGAACAGCCGGATCGAAATCGACCGAAACGAGTTCTCCCGAGCCGCGGACAACTGCTTTGACGACACCGCCACCGGCCGTGCCCTCATACGTCTTGACGGAGAGTTCGGCCTGCGCGGCCTCGATCTGCGCCTGCATCTGCTGCGCCTGCTGCATCAGCTGGCGCATATCGTTCGGCATTCGTTGTGACATGGGTTCAAGAGTACCGAGTACTGAGTGCTGAGTACGGCTCCCGTCCCATGTCTCAGGTCTCAGGTCTAACGTCTGTCTCAATGACTCGCTATCAAGCTCTCTACCGCAAGTACCGGCCGCAACGGTTCGACGAGGTGATCGGACAGGACCATGTCGTCGGGACACTCTCTCGTGAAGTGACGGACGAGAAGGTCGCCCACGCCTACCTCTTCGCGGGTCCCCGAGGAACCGGGAAGACGACGACGGCACGCCTTCTCGCAAAGTCGCTCAACTGCACGAACCGCACGGCGGGTGCCGAGCCGTGCAACGAGTGCGCCTCCTGCATCGGAATCACCGACGGGGCATCGCTCGACGTCATCGAACTCGACGCGGCCTCGCACAACAAGGTTGAAGACGTCCGGGAGATCCGGGTCAACGTCGGGACGGTCGCCGCCGCCGAAGGGGCCCGCAGGATCTACATCCTGGATGAGGCTCACATGCTGTCGCGTGCCGCAGGGAACGCTCTACTCAAGACGCTCGAAGAGCCGCCGGAACACGTCGTCTTCGTCCTCGCAACGACCGAGCCGTACAAGTTGCTCGACACGATTCGGAGTCGATCCCAGCGGTTCGATTTCCATCCGGTCTCGTCGGAGACCCTCATCGAGTACCTCGCAGACATATCGAGCCGGGAGGACTTCACTGCGGATCACGCCGGTCTCTCGATGATCGCCACACACGCGCGAGGATCGGTACGCGATTCCATGAGCCTGCTGGAGCAGGTCGCGGCGTTGGGGGACGGCACCGTCTCGTCGGAGGGCGTTACCCGGACACTGGGCCTGGCCGACGACGAAGCCTTCAGCGGACTCGTGGCAGCGATCTCGGCCCAAGATGCACCCGCCGCTCTCGGCCTCGTCGCTCAACTCGCCTCCCGTGGCGCCGACCTCCGTCGATTCGTTGCGGACTCGCTGGGCTTCTTCCGCGGCATCTTCCTGGCCCAGTACGCGCCCAACCTCGAGGAGATCACCGACGAACCACCCGAGATCCTCGACGAGTGGCGCCGTACTGCGCAGTCGATCTCCTCGGCCGACGTGTTGCGCGCCATCGACCTGTTCTCTGAAGCACTCCTTCACCTCCGTCAGGGTCGCGAGGAGCGACTCATGCTGGAGTTGGCGGTGATCCGCCTCACCCGACCAGAGACAACGGTCGACGCCGAGGCCCTCGCTGTGAGAATGGATCGGTTGGAGCGGGACGTGAGAACGGCGACAAGCAGCAGGGGGCAGGTGGCAGGCGACGGGACAGCCAACAGCCCGGAACCCGATCTGACTTCCACCAATCTGGAAGCACCGTCCTCCTCCCTCTCAGGGGGAGGAGCCGACGAAGCAGGCGAAGGGAGTCGGACCTCGACGGACGAAGGCCCGGCGCAGGAGGCGGTACCGACTACCGAGATTGACAGCGACGCCGTCGCTGTCAATCTCTCTGATTTCTCCGCTGCTTGGCCGGTCATCGTTTCACGGATCCGAACGGACTTCGGTGCTCGTCGCCACGCGTTTGTGAAGGTCGCCGAGCCGAGATCCGTCGAGGGCTCCGTCGCCGTACTCACAATGCCTTCACATCAGCACTTCCACCTCGAGCAGTTGAACGCCGATGGTCAACTACGCAGCGCGCTCGAAGCCATCGCTACGGAGACGCTCGGCTGCAGCGTCACCCTCCGCTTCGTTTCGGACGACGCTCCGGCAGCGGGAGTGCCCGAAGTCCTCGACGAACCACCGGTTCGGGCGCCCGAGAAGGACGACCTTGAACAAGGCCGGGATCCCGAAGACCCCGTCGATATGATCGCCGGTATGCTCGGCGGGAAGATCGTCGAGGGGTGACGATGCGCCTCGGAATCGACCTCGACGGTGTCGTCGCAGACTTCAACACCGGCTGGGTGAACCGGTACAACGACGAATTCGGATCGAACGTGAGCAGTGACCAGGTCGACTCGTGGGATGCCATGGGCAATCTCACCCATTTCGAGTCCATGGGCGCCTTCTGGCGATGGGCATCGAGGGGGACCCACGGTTCGGTGTTTCGACATCTCGAGACCTACCCGGGCGCCGTAGAGACTCTCGCCCGGCTGAGCAAGCGTCACGAGATCGTGATCATCACAGCGAAGCCCGGCTGGGCGGTCCACGACACGTTCGCGTGGATCGCTGATCAACGCATTCCGACTCGTGAACTCCATATCACCGACGCCAAGTGGCGGGTGCCTTGCGACGTCTACCTCGACGACTCCCCCCGTCAGGTGATCGAACTTCACACGAACCGTCCTGAGGCGACGGTGTGTCGGTTCGTGCGACCCTGGAACCGGTCCGTTCCCGGCACGCGAGAGATCCACGACTGGATCGAGTTCGAGAAGATGATCGACAGTCTCCAGAGCTGATCCGTTTCGGCATGGCCCACTCGAATCGGGTAACCTGGAGCTGCTGGTTTGGGCGCACACAGCGCCCCATCGACACGGGAGTAAGAATGAGGAAGACCCCTCTGATTGTCCTGGCCGTCGTCTTTGCACTGATTGCAGGGGCGTGTGGCTCGGACAGCGACGATACGACGACAACGGCGGCCGCCGCCGAAGCGACGACAACAACTGAAGCGGCGACGACCACAACAACGGCCGCACCGACGACAACAGTGACTGAGGCGCCTGCGCCTGATCTCGGAACGGCAGACAACCCGATCAAGGTGCTCTTCGTCCCATCGGTCGACGCTCAGGTCATCACCTCGGGCGGCGAGATTCTCGCCGACGCCCTGAATGAAGCCACCGGACTCGAATACGTGGTTGCCGTACCTACTTCGTACGCCGCCACGGCAGAGGAGATGTGTGCAGCACCCGAAGGGACGATGGCCTTCATCCCCGGTCTGCTCTACGTGCTCGCCTCCGACCTGTGCGGCGTCGACGTCTCGTTCAAGGCCGTCCGATACGGCTGGGACGTGTACTGGACCGAGTTCCTGGTCCCCACCGCTAGTGACGTCACCTCGATCGAGGATCTAGAGGGTCTTACCTGGGCCTATCCGGATGCAGGATCCACTTCCGGATTCATGGTGCCGACCGTTATGTTCGACGAAGCCGGTGCCACAGCAGGCGAGACCGTCGAGGCTGGGAGCCACAATGCCGCCGTGCTCGCCGTCTACAACGGCGACGCCGATTTCGGCACGGCGTTCTACAGCCCGTGGCTGAACTACTCCGACGGAGAACAGTGGGACGGGACCTCTGGTGATGCCGACATCCCGGCGGACCTGATCCCCAGTTGCGCTGTTACAGAAGAGGACAGACTGTTCTGTGGCGACTACCGGGTACTCGATGCCAGGGCGAATGTCAGAACTGAAGCACCGGATGTCGTTCAGGAGGTCAAGATCGCCTTCATCTCGCCCCCGATCCCGAACGACACACTGTCATTCGGTTCAGAGTTCCCGGCCGAGATCCGGGCGCAGATCGAAGTTGCGCTCGTGGCCTTCGCTGCGGAGTGCGATACCGACGACGACTGCGCGTGGAACCAGTCCATCGGGAGCCAGGACTTCTACAACTGGACCGGGATCAATCAGGCCCTCGACGAGGAGTACGACTTCCTCCGACAGATGGTCGCCCTTACCGGCTATACGCCGTAGACCCCGAAACGCTGGGAGGACCCGGGGTGTTTCCCCGGGTCCTCTCCTGACCACAAGGCGACCAGGCCATGCTCAAAGTCGAGCACCTGACGAAGATTTACGACGACGGCACCCTCGCGCTCGACGACGTGAGCTTCGAGGTGCCGGATGGACAGTTCCTGGCCATCATCGGGCTGAGCGGATCTGGCAAGTCGACCCTGCTCCGCTGCATCAACCGCCTCATCGAGCCAACCGACGGACGGATTCTGTGGAACGACGTCGACGTCACAGCGGCAGGTCAGGAAGACATGCGGAAGATCCGGCGCAAGATCGGGATGGTCTTCCAGCACTTCAACCTGGTCCACCGTTCGAAGGTGATCACCAACGTCATGTCGGGACGCTTGGGATACGTCAACCCTGCGATGAGTGTGGTCAACCGTTTTCCAAAGAGCGTCGTGGAAAAGGCCCACCAGCAGCTGGCGCGAGTTGGCCTCGAAGAGAAGGCGTTCAGCAGGGCTGACGAGCTCTCCGGTGGCCAGCAGCAGCGCGTCGGTGTGGCACGCGCCCTGATGCAGGACCCGGTGATGATCCTGGCAGACGAGCCGGTGGCATCACTCGACCCGGTTCTCGCCCACGGCATCATGCAGCACCTCGAGAGCATCAACCAGGAGGACGGGGTCATGGTTCTCTGTTCACTCCACTTCCTCGATCTCGTTCACCGGTACGCGGACAAGGCGATCGCGTTGAAGGACGGGCAGGTCGTCTTCGAAGGACCGCCACGCGACATCGACGACAAACGCTTCAAGGAGATCTACGGCAAGGAGGCCGAGCGCATTGGCTGACCGGCACGAAGAAGCGCAATCGGACTCGGAATCGCCCCCGACACCTGCAGCGAACGGTGGCAACTCGAAGCGCTGGGGCAGACGATTCTGGGTCATCGTTCTGGCAGTCGTGATCGGGATCGTCGTCTACGCATACGCCTTCGAAACGACCGGTGTCAACCTCGACGAGATCCAGGACGAGACGCGTCAGGCATCGCTCGTGCGCATCCTGCGCGCCGTCGCCCACCCCGATCTCCTCACGTATGAAGCCGTCGAAACCAATCTCGACACCCAATTCATGTCGCCCTGCCCCTCCGGTGGATTCGCACCCGGGGAGCCAGAAGGCGGTGGTCCCCGCATCACCGCTACCCCAACGTGCGTAGAACCGGGTGGCGACATCACCGTTGCCGGCTCCGAATTCGACGCTAACCGCCGAGGGGACATCTTCTACATCGCGCAGTCCGGCGCCGAAATCAGGCTCGGAGACTTCCTGACCGACCAGAACGGGCAGTTCACAGAGGTCGTGAGTACGCGGGAGCGATCGAGTGACGAGCCCCAAACCATCAGGGCCGTAACCGCAGTCACGGTCGGGTCCATCTTCAACTGGCAACGTGTGGCTACAGGCGAGATCGACGCGAAGACGGGAGAAGAGGTGATCGTCACCTCACCGCGCATCTCAACCACCGCTTGGGACACCTGGGACAAGATCATCGAGACGGTCTTCCTCGCCTTCATCGCCACCACGATCGGCACCCTCGTCGCCGTCCCCCTCAGCTTCTTCGCCGCTCGCAATCTCATGAAGGACATCTCCGTGCCGCTCATGGCCCTCACCTCTGGTGTCCTCTTCGGCATGATCGGGATCGGCGCTGGTCTGATCATGCTGCGAATGACCCGCAGAGCCGCCGAATCATTCACCGGCTCGATCTGGGTTGCCATCGTGATGCTGGTGGTCGTGCTCGCCGTCGTCTGGTTTGCCGTTCGATGGGCCATGCCGCAATCCGAGGAGGACCAACCCTCCTCGCGTGTGCGCGCCACGCGCCTCGCGGCGGTCGCGGGCGCGGCGATTGGCGTCATCATTGCCCTTTTCCTGCTCGCTTCAATCATGAGCGACATCGGTGAATGGCTCGGCGATCACCTCGGTCCGCTGTCATTCCTCGGCCTCTTCGTAGAGAGTCTCGGTGACATCCTCCACCTCCTCGTCTCCGGCGGCGTCGCGCTCGTGACCGGATTCGTATTCATGTTCATCGGAACGCGGCTCGGCATGGCGCTTCGAAAACGGCTTCCCACGGGTGCCATCCAACCGGTGAACACACTGCTTGCAGTGATCGCCGGTGCAGCAGCCGTCGTGTTACTCGCCCAGAGCATCGCGTGGCTCTACGAGATAACCGATCCGGCCAAGACACTGTGGTGGCCCGCACTCGTGGGCGGACTGCTCGGTCTCGGAGGCGCCTTCCTCGCGCGCGGCAAGGATTCTGTGGGAATCGGACTCTCCGTGTATTACTTCGCCAGAACTGTGTTCAATGCAATTCGCGCGATCGAGCCTCTGGTGATGGTCATCATCTTCGTCGTCTGGGTGGGGCTCGGTGCGTTCGCCGGGTCGATCGCCTTGGCACTTCACACGACTGCGGCGCTCGCGAAACTCTATTCGGAGCAGGTCGAGAGTATCAACACCGGTCCGATCGAGGCCATCAAGGCCACGGGGGCGACGCGAATGCAGACGATCATCTACGCCGTAGCGCCACAGATCGTCCCTCCATACATCTC
Organism: uncultured Acidimicrobiia bacterium; assembly: GCA_964195545.1. Taxonomy (GTDB): domain Bacteria; phylum Actinomycetota; class Acidimicrobiia; order Spongiisociales; family UBA5794; genus JAHEEL01. Next base: position 71,165 of record CAXMQQ010000084.1, read on the forward strand.
GTTCACCATGTACCGCTGGGATATCAACGTCCGCATGTCGACGATCATCGGTTTCGCCGGCGGCGGAGGCATCGGGTTCCTACTCCAGCAGAACATCAACCTGCTCAACTATCGGGCGGCGGCAGTGCAGATGCTCGCCATCGCCATCGTGGTCGCTTCGATGGACTACATCAGTTCGCGCCTCCGTGAACACGTTGTCTAACAATGAGCGTATTTCGGCTCCGAACCCGTGAGGTGGGGGAGCATCTCGAACGACAACTCCTGGCACCGGGAGCGACCCTCTCCATCGATTCCTCTGGAAGAGCTCAGCCGGAGGAATCGGACCCGTGGCGGACCGTGTTCGAACGGGATCGCGACCGCATTCTCCACTCCAAGGCGTTCCGGCGGCTGAAGCACAAGACCCAGGTCTTTATGAATCCGGAGGGCGACCACTACGTCACCCGCCTCACTCACACGCTCCAGGTCACGCAGGTCGGTGGGGCTATCGGACGAGCCCTCAGCCTCAACGGGGCGTTGACCGAGGCGATCTGTCTCGGCCACGACGTGGGTCACTCCCCGTTCGGACACACCGGTGAGGACGCGCTGAGCGAGTTCGTCGACGGCGAGTGGCGCCATTCCAGCCAGTCGGTTCGGATCTTCGAGGTACTTGAACCCCTCAACCTCACACTCGAGGTTCTCGACGGGATCATGACTCACCCTTGGAAGGTCGAGACTCCTGCACAGACCCCCGAGGGCGCCATCGTTCGGTTCGCGGACCGCATCGCCTACCTCGCCCACGACGCACTCGATGCAATTCGCGCCGGAGTGCTCCGCCCCTCCCACTTCCCTCAACCGGTGCTCGAGACCCTCGGTGAGCCGGGGCGCGAGTGGATCGACACGATGATCACATCCGTGATCGAGACATCCATGGAGCGCGACGAAGTCGCAATGGACGACCACACGCTCGACGTCATGCTCGAACTCCGGAACTTCATGTTCGAGCACGTCTACCTAAGAGCAGACGTCGAGCCACAGCGGTTACGAGCCAGGGAGATCGTCAGGAATCTCGTTGAGTACTACGTGGCTCATCCATCGGAGATCCCGGACACCTACCGCCACGACGACGCCGACACGCTGACACAGGTCATCGACTTCGTGGCAGGCATGACCGACCGCTACGCGATAAGCCGCCACGACGAACTGTTCCGGCCGCAACTGTTCTGAAGCCTGAACAGAAATGTGAGGCAACACTCGGCTGAGTCTCCTGTCACACATCTCATGTCTCGTGTCTGGCACTAGCCCGTCAACGCTGCAATGACCGCCAGCACTGCCAGGTTCAACAATGTCCATAGCAGAGCGGTCGTGGCGTAGCGGCGGAGCCAACGACCCCACGTCTCGGAGCGAACGGCGAGCGCCGTGCCAACCACGTACCAGAGAGGCAGGCTCGTCACGGCGCCGAAGATCACGACAGTTGTTCGCGATACCTCGATGAAGTCGAACGAGAGGAACCATGTCGTCGGGAGAGCGATGACGAGCATGAGGGCAGCGATGAAACTCGAAGCGACGTCCTGGAGATCGCCGGCCTCTCGGGGTCCGACGGCGAGCGCCAGCGCCATCATCACGATCGGATAGGACAGCGCTATCAGCCCGGCCGTCGTTCGCCCAACGGTCTTCCGTCTGGGTGCAAACGAAACCCTATCTGAGGACATGGATCTCTCGCTGGGCCATCAACTAGAGACTACTCCTCATGCAACGCAGCCGTCCTAATCGAACCTTGCGCCGACGAGTCCTGTCACAGCGTCCCGTCTGGCGAATACCTGCCTTCGGGGTCTAGCCTGGAATACTGCATGGCCTCATCCAAGTCGTTCTCCCCGATCGCTCTCATCCTCCTCCTCGCTCTGCTCGCGGTCGCCCCGATTCCGGCCGGCGCACAGACGAAGAGCGCCGTCGAAAACGCCGAAGCAGCTCAGGACCAGGCCTACCGCCAACTCCTCGAGGCCAACGAAGCCGTCGGTCAAGCACTCTCCGAACTCGAGGCGATCGACGACGAGGTCCATGCACTGGGCTACACGATCACCGTTCTCGATCGGAAGATCACGGAGTTCGACGAGCAAGTCGCTGATCTCACGGTGAGCGCCCAGGAACTCGTCGTCGAGGCATATACGAACTCAGGAACGGGCCTGGTGACGGCAGCGTTCACGGCAGGCTCCATCCAGGATCTCCTCACAAGTCAGACCCTCATCGGCGAGGCCACCGAGAGAGACCTCGCATCGCTCGATCTTCTCACGGTGGTCAACCGGGAGAACGACCGGTTGAAGGAGGAGGTCGCTGAGAAGCGGTCAGAGGTCGAAGTCCTGCAAGAGAATCAGAAGGTGCTCGTCGAGAGACTCGCCAACGAGCGAGCCAAGGCGGACGCGATCTATTCAGAGGCACAGGACAAGTACAAGGACGCCTACGCGAGGTATCAGGCAGAACTGAAGCGCCGGGCGGAGGAAGAAGCCCGTCGCCAGAGGGAAGAAGCTGCCCGACAAGCGGCTGCGAACAACTCGTCTGCAGCCGCCACCAGTGCCGCAGCGGCAGGCGTGCCTGCCTCGAGTACTCCTGGCGTCGTCTGTCCCGTCGCCGGCAATACGTGGTTCACCAACTCCTGGGGCGCGCCACGCTCCGGAGGTCGAACACACAAGGGTGTCGACATGATGGCATCCACCGGAACCCCGCTCGTCGCCATGGATTCGGGCAGGATCCGGATGAGCTGGCACTACGCCGGAGGTCGTCAGGTCTATGTCTATGCCGACAACGGCTACTTCTACTACTACGCCCACTTGAACTCATACGCATCGGGCCTTGTCAACGGTCAGCGCGTCGCCAAGGGTCAGGTCATCGGCACCGTCGGATCGACGGGGAACGCTTCTGTTCCACACCTCCATCTCGGAATGGGACCGAGTTCCGGGGCCTATGTGAACCCCTACCCGACCGTTCGGGCGGCGTGCTGATAGCCGCCTACGGCGGCGCACCGAGCAACGAGTACTGGGTACCTCGTCAGGCGATGAAAGCGAGCAACGACGCGAAGATCGCTGTGAGCGCCATCATCCCACCAACCATGGTCACCGTATACGTTCGCAACTGATCACGAATGACACCCTGGAAGCCATACATCCGGTCGTCCATGGTCTCGAATCGTCGATCCATACGGTCAAGTCGCCCGTCTACCTGTTCGAAGCGTTGGTCTACGATCTGGAACCGTCCGTCGATGGCATCGAATCGGAGACCGAGCAGTTCCTCGAGACGATCGAATCGCTGCTCCAGCACGGCGACGTCCGACCTGGTCGCCAACTGTGCTCCCGGTTCGGGCGGCAGGTACGTCATGAGCGTGTCGGCATGGTCGTGACCGAACACCTCTTCAAGACGAGCATACAGGGGGCTGGTGTCGGAGATGTGTGTGGGCATATTGGCCCCTTTCTGGTCTTGGACATCGTGTCATGGGCGAGTGACAGATCTGTGATCGGGACCACCCTGTATTCCCATACTCGGTCCCTCCTGGCTGTCGGCATCTCGTATCTCATGTCTCGCGGCGCGGTCCTAGCCTGGTTCGCCTATGACACCTCTCATTCAGGCGACTGGGTTGACGAAACGATTCGGTGAATTCACTGCAGTTGATGACATCGATTTCTCTGTCGAGCAGGGTGAGTCGTTCGGGTTCCTCGGTCCGAATGGCGCAGGGAAGACCTCGACGATGCGGATGATCGGTGCCGTCAGTCCGATCACGGAAGGGTCACTCTCGGTCCTCGGTCTTGACCCCACGCAACAGGGTCCCCAACTTCGGTCCCGGCTCGGCGTTGTTCCGCAAGAAGACAATCTCGACCAGGAACTGACCGTCTACGACAACCTGATGATGTACGGGCGCTACTTCGACCTATCACGCGCCGTGGTCAGAGAGCGGATCGACGAGCTGCTCGAGTTCGTCCAACTCACAGAGAAACGCAAGTCGAAGGTCGACTCTCTGTCGGGGGGAATGAAGAGGCGTCTGACAATCGCGCGGGGCCTCATCAACGAACCTGATCTCCTAATCCTGGACGAACCAACGACCGGGCTCGACCCGCAGGCACGTCATGTCCTCTGGGACCGCCTCTACAGACTCAAGCAGCAGGGGGTCACGCTGATCATCACGACGCACTACATGGACGAAGCGGAGCAGCTCTGCGACCGACTCGTCGTCATGGACAAGGCGAAGATCGTCGCAGAAGGCTCCCCACGCTCGCTCATCGAGGAGTACGCCCCTCGAGAGGTTGTCGAGGTGCGTTTCCCCAGCGGTGTACTAGAAGATATTCCCGATCGCGTGAAGGAACTCGCACCCCGCACCGAGATCCTCGCCGATCGCGCTCTGTTGTATACGGACGACGCCGAATCAACAATCGCCGGCATCGCAGGTTCTGGTCTTGAGCCAGAGACGATCCTTGCCAGGAGATCATCGCTCGAGGATGTGTTCCTCCGCCTCACCGGCCGCTCCCTCGTCGAGTGATGGCGACGCCCCTCTCTCTCCGTGTCTTCGAGGCCGAGGCCAGGGTGTACCGGCGAACCTGGCGGGGTTCGGTGATCTCGAGCTTCCTCAACCCGATTCTCTACCTCGCTGCGATGGGCGTTGGTCTCGGATCCCTCGTCGACGAGAATCTCCCCGCCGGCGTTGAGGGAATCTCCTATCTCACGTTCCTTGCACCTGGTCTCCTGGTCGCTACCGCCATGCAAGCCGGCGCCGGTGAAGGCGCCTGGAAGGTCATGGCCGGTATCAAGTGGCAGAAGACGTATCACGCGAAACTCGCGACGCCGATCGGCATCCCGAGCCTGGTCATGGGACACATGCTGTGGGCCGGGGCGCGGGTGTTGATGGTTTCCGTGATCTTCGCGGTGATCATGTCGGCGTTCCAGGTCGCTCCGCTCTTCCAGTCGCTCTTGGCCGTCGGACCTGCCCTGCTGGTTGGGATCGCAATGGTGGCCGCAACCACTGCGTTCACAGCCAGGCTGGAGGAACCCACCGGCCTCCCCCTGTACTTCCGCTTCGTCATCATCCCGATGTTCCTGTTCTCTGGTGCGTTCTTCCCCATCACACAGCTGCCGGGGTGGCTCCAGCCGATCGCCTTCGCTACACCGATGTTCCACGGCGTCGAACTGAGCAGGGCCATCGTGGTCGGAACGGAACCGTCGGTCACGTGGTGGGTCAGTGTGGCGTATCTCTCAGCATGGATCGTGGTCGGAACGGCCCTCACCGTCGGCCCCTTCCGGGAGAGATTGACACCATGACGACCGATAGCCTCGTCCACAGGGTCGTTCCACCGCTTCCTCGCCGGTGGAGAGGTCGATACCTCGTCGAGCGGAACATCATCTCCACCAAGTCGTTCTGGCCGGTCTTCCTCTCCGGATTCTTCGAACCCGTGTTCTACCTCTTCGCCATCGGTGTCGGCATCGGGAAACTCGTGGGCGACGTCGAGGTAGCCGGGAACCCCGTTGAGTACACGGCATTCGTCGCACCGGCGATGCTGGCCGCATCCGCCATGAACGGGGCCGTCTTCGAGTCGACGAATCTCTTCTTCAAGCTGAAGTACGCCAAGATCTACGACGGGGTTCTGGCAACACCCGTCGAAGCAGGAGATGTCGCGACCGGCGAGATCACATGGGCTCTCATCCGGGGAACGCTCTACTCGGCCGCATTCCTCGTCGTCATGGCGATCATGGGACTCATCCACTCCCCATACGGCGCGCTTGCCTTCCCAGCCACAATCCTCATCGGTTTCGCGTTTGGGGCCGCCGGAACGGCCATCACGACGTACATGAAGACCTGGCAGGATCTCGACCTGGTGACGCTCGTCACGCTCCCGCTGTTCCTGTTCTCCGCGACCTTCTATCCGATCGACGTCTACCCGGAGTTCATGCAGATCATCACCTGGATTTCACCGCTCTACCACGGCGTCATCCTGATCCGTGGCCTCACCCTCGGGATCCTCGAGTGGACAATGCTGATCAACGTCACCTACCTCGCGGCCATGGGAATCGCAGGTTCGTGGGTTACCGGCCGCCGCATCAAGACCCTTCTCTTGAAATAGCCAATCGACGAAACCCGTTCCACAAGGAACGGACCGTTGATACGCTCGGCACCCGAGCAGAGAAGGAGAATTCGTGTCCACCAGAACACTGAATGTCCCCGAGATTTCGTGCGGACACTGCAAGTCTTCGATCGAGAGCGCAGTGTCGCTACTCGATGGAGTTGACAAGGTCGAGGTCCACATCGAGGAACGCACCGTCGATCTCGACTACGACGGTTCTGATGCCACGTTCGACGCGATCGTGGCCGCCATCGAGGAGCAGGGCTACGACGTGCCCAACCGGGGCTGAGAAGGGTCTGATCGGAGTCCAATGACTACCGACACACAGTCGATCACCTTCGACGTCGAAGGTATGACATGCGCTTCGTGCGCATTGAGGATCGAACGCGTCCTGGGAAAGCAGGACGGCGTCGAGACGGCCATCGTCAACTACGCGGGGCACGAGGCTCGGGCAGAGGTCGGTCCCGACGTCGACGTTGATGCCCTCCGGGCAGCGGTCGCGAAGATCGGATACGAGATCGAACCCGTCGTCGCCGGCGAGGAGCGGGTGAACGTCACCGAGCGCTACGACGCAGAGGTCATCTACCAACAGAAGAACCTGATCGGTGCGGCCGTTCTCACCATCCCCGTGTTCCTGCTCGCCATGCTCGGCCCGGATGAGACGTGGAACTCCGCTCTCCAGGCGGTCCTCGCCACGGTGGTTGTATTCGGTTTCGGGTGGCAGTTCCACAGAGCGGCGTGGAAACAGATCACGTCGATGAGTCCAGCGATGGACACGCTGGTGTCGGTGGGAACCATCACCGCGTGGAGCTATTCGCTGTTCGCGATGCTCGAAGGATCTGCGGTCTTCTTCGACACCGCCGCCATGATCACAACGCTGATCCTGCTCGGTCGCTTCTTCGAGGCTCGGGCGAAGGGCCGTGCCTCTCGGGCTATCACCAAGCTCCTCGAATTGGGGGCGAAGCAGGCGCGGGTCCTGAGGGATGGTTCCGAGGCCATGATTGATGTGGGCGACGTCTTGGTCGGCGATACGGTGGTGGTGCTGCCTGGTGAGAAGATCCCGACGGACGGGCGGATCACGGCCGGGGCGACGAGTGTCGACGAGTCGATGCTTACGGGCGAGTCGATACCCATCGACAAGGTTCCAGGAGACGATGCGTTCGGGGCGACGATCAATCAGCAAGGTCGCCTCGAGATCGAGGTTCTCAAGGTTGGCGACGCCACTGCGCTGGCTCAGATCGTGCGACTGGTCGAGGATGCGCAGGCGACGAAGGCTCCGGTCCAGCGACTCGCTGATCGCGTGTCGGCTGTTTTCGTGCCGACCGTTCTCGCAATTGCAGCGGTCGTGTTCGTGGCATGGATGATCGTCAGCAGTGGAGACCTGCCTGTCGCTCTTCGCAATGCAGTTGCGGTGCTCATCATCGCCTGCCCGTGCGCGATGGGACTCGCCACACCGACTGCGATCATGGTCGGTTCGGGACGCGGCGCCGAACTCGGTGTGCTCTTCAAGAACGCCGAGGTCTTCGAGCGGGCGAGGTCCGTGGACATTGTGGTCTTCGACAAGACCGGAACCCTTACTCGCGGTGCGATGACGCTCACCGATGTCGTTACCGACGATGACGAGGCACACTTCCTTGCCCTCTCCGGATCGGTTGAAGCCGCCAGCGAGCATCCGATTGGAAAGGCCGTCGCCCTCGGCGCCGAGGAGCGCGACGTCGAACTCTCCACACCGACAGCTTTCTCGGCGCTACGGGGTCAGGGGGTCGTCGGTACCGTTGATGGCGTTGAGGTCACCGTCGGGAAGGCCAAGTTGATGGCCGAACAGGGTCTCCAGATCCCCGAGCGATACATCGGGGCGATGGAGAAGATCGAAATTGCCGGCAACACGGCGTTCCTGGTCGGATGGAACGGCAGCGTGCGTGGGACTATCGGCGTCGCCGACACGGTGAGAGCGTCGTCGGCCGAAGCGGTCTCCGCTCTCCGGGAGATGGGTGTCGATGTCGTCATGCTCACCGGAGACAACCGGAGAACCGCAGAGACGATCGCTGCGGAGATCGGCATCACCACGGTGATCGCAGAGGTCCTTCCCGGCGACAAGGCAGAAGAGATCCGCAGACTGCAGCACAACGGGAACTCGGTTGGCTTCGTCGGTGACGGCATCAACGATGCTCCGGCACTCACCCAGGCCGATCTCGGCATGGCGGTGGGGTCCGGGACCGACGTCGCGATCGAAGCCGGTGACGTCGTCCTGATGAGCGGCGATCCGATGCTCGCCGTCACGTCACTGCGGCTCGCCAGAAGAACGTTCTCAACGATCAAAGAGAATCTCTTCTGGGCGTTCGGCTACAACACCGCGGCGATCCCGCTCGCCGCTCTCGGGTTCCTCAATCCGATGATCGCTGCCGGAGCGATGGCGTTCTCGTCGGTCTCCGTGGTCACGAATTCCCTTCGTCTGCGCGGCTTCGGACGGAATTGACAGGCACCGCTTGACCCGCCTCATTTTGCTCCCTTCATGAACGTCATCATCGTCCCCACTCCCGGTCTGGGAGACTCCACCTACGTTTTCGAACATGCTGGCGTTGGCGTGATCGTCGATCCCCAGCGCGATATCGACCGGTTCGTGGAGGCTGCCGCTCACCTCGACACACGGTTCGTCCTCGAAACCCATCTCCACAACGACTACGTATCAGGTGGTAGAGCGATCGCCGCAACGACGGGCGCTGAACTCGTCATTCCGGCATCCGCCGGTGTGGCGTTCGAGCATCGACCGGCGTTCCACCAGGAAGAACTCGACGGCGGCGCGTTTACCGTCCGTCCGATCCACACACCGGGTCACACACCGGAACACGTGAGCTACCTCGTTCTCATCGACGGAGAAGCCGTAGCCTTGTTCTCCGGGGGAAGCCTCCTCGTGGGGTCGGTCGGACGGACCGACCTGTTGGGCGTCGATCGCGCCGATCGACTCGCACGGCTTCAGTACGGGTCGATCACCCGCCTCGCCTCGCTGCCCGATCGTGTCGACCTGTATCCGACACATGGGGCCGGGTCCTTCTGTACTGCGTCCGTCGCTGAGACCACCACATCATCGATCGGGACAGAGAAACATTCGAATCCGCTACTAGCGCACTCGTCGGAGGATTCGTTCGTCGTCGAGGCCCTCACCGACCTGCAGCCGTACCCGGACTACTACGCGTTCATGGGCCCGATCAATCTCACCGGTCCGAAGCCGATCCCGAGTGGCCCGATTCCATCCCTGAACGTCGACGAGATCCCCGACGGCGCCTTCGTTGTCGATATCCGACCGCATGCCGAATACGCCGCCGGCCATCTGATCGACTCGTACGGACTCGAACTCGAAGATCAGATGGGAGTATGGGCCGGGTGGCTCATCCCCTTCAACGAGCCGATCGTGCTCGTCGCCGATGCGAGCCAGAATGTCGAGAGTGCCGTAGCCCAGTTGGCTCGTATCGGCTACGACCGTGTGGTCGGCATCATCGACGACCTCACACCGTTCGACGATCTCAGGAGCTACAGGCTCGCTCCGATCGCCGACCTCTTGCTGGAACTCCGACTCGGGTCACCCCAGATCCTCGATGTCCGCGCCCCCGGGGAGTGGGCTGCCGACTCGATCCCGGGTTCGATCCACAGGTACGTCCCGGATCTTCGCGACGAACTCCCAGCCGAACTCGACGTGAAACAACCGCTGTGGATCATCTGCGGAGGCGGCTACCGATCGGAGATGGCCGTGCGCTACCTGGAAGCGGGCGGGTTCCAGCCCACCGTCGTGGTCGGTGGAGGAGTAGGGGACGTCTTGGCCGCGCTGGCGGTCTGAGCCAACAGCCAACGAAGAGTTCCTGTCTTTCTACTCTCTACTTCCTACGACCACCGATCTCTGAAACGATCATCTCAACTACCTGATCGGCGGCGTCGGCGACTTCGCTACTCGTCGCTACACCGGGATTGACTTTGCCGACCTCGACGCCGTAGACCACCAGTTCGTCGGGCATCATGTCGACGGCGCTGCCCAGGTCAATGGCTTCAACTACTCCTATGAGGTGGGTCGACGCTGACCGCCACGATGACGGGAAGCCCGCCATCCCATCGATGCGGTGAACCGAGCCGGGAACGCCACCTGACACCATGGCGTCGACGATGACGGTCAGCCTGGCGTCGCGCCATGTGTCGAGAAGATGTGTGGCATCCCCGACCGATTCGACCAAAGCAACCGATTCGGGAAGCCGACCGTTGAGTCGATCGATCACGATTGGACCTACCGCGTCGTCACCCATCATTCGGTTACCGACCCCGATCACAACGATGTCAGTCACGCTCCACCGTTAGGTCGAGGAAGTGCGTTGCACACGAGATGCAGGGGTCGTAGTTGCGGATCGACTGTTCGAGGACCCATGACAGCTTGTCGTCCGGCAGGTCGAGATGTCGCTCGAGAACGATCCTGAGATCCGACTCGATCGTCAACTGGTTCTGAGCCGTCGGGGGAACGATCTGCGCATCCGCGATGCGCCCGTCGCCGTGGACTCGATACCGGTGGTACAACAGTCCACGGGGGGCTTCCGTGGCACCGTGTCCCTCGCCCTCAACAGCCGTGTACGCCACGTATGGATCCTCCGGCTGTTCGTAGCTGTCGATGATCCGCAGCGACTCTTCGACCGCATACAGCGTCTCAACGGCGCGGACCACGATGCTCTTGAATGGGTTCGTCACGACCGGATCAAGGCCCACTTCCTGGGCCACATCTTGAGCGAACGGTGTCAACTTCTCGAAATTGAGGGCGTATCGTGCGAGCGGACCGACGTGATACGCGCCGCGCTCGCGAATCCGCGAATGGAGGGCGTTCGATCGTTTGACGTGCTCCTCGACGAAGTAGTCGTTGTACTCGGCAATCGAGAGGTCGAGGCCTTTGCTCGACACGATCCGACCCTCGTTGAACGGATACTCGTCGGGGTGGCTCAGCGAGACGAACTCGAAATCCATGTCGGCATCGGGGAACGTGAATCCGCCCACGAAACGGATCGTCTCTGCTGCAGCGTCCTTCGCCCATTCGAGTTCTGGCACAAGCGCTTCGAGTTCTCGCTTCGTCGGGACCCGATAGAAGCCGCCGACGCGAACGTTGATCGGATGGATCTCCCGTCCACCGACGAGTCCGACGACCGAGTTTCCCGACTTCTTGAGCCGTAGGCCTTGTTCGACGATCTCGCGGTGATCCGCTGCCATGTGGATCCCACTCTCGTACCCCAGGAAATCGGGGGCGTGGAGCAGGTAGATGTGCAGCGCATGGCTCTCGATCCACTCACCGCAGTAGAGCAGTCTGCGCAGTTCGCGCAGCGGACCACCCACAGTTACTCCGAAGGCGTTCTCCATCGCATGGACCGAACTCATCTGATATGCAACTGGGCAGATACCGCAGATACGGGCCGTTATGTCCGGGGCTTCAGTGTGGAGGCGACCCCGCAAGAACGCTTCGAAGAACCGGGGTGGTTCGAAGATCGAGAATTCGACGTCTTCGATCTGGTCATCGACGACCTTGACCCGCATCGATCCTTCACCTTCAACCCTGGCCAGGTACTCGACCGAGATCTCTCTGGCGTTCGTCACTGCACCCCTCCGATCTCAACCGCTGCTTCCCGACGATCGCTCTCAGTACGGAAGGCCTCGGACCACGCGTTGAAGCTCCGGAACGCGTCGACAAGCCCACGGTCGGATGCTCCCATGACTCCCCATTGATCGGCGAGGGCCGCCGTGTTCGGACTCTCCATCGGGCCGAAGCAGCCGAAGCAGCCGCGGTGGTACGTGGGGCACAGAGCTTCACAGCCTGCCTGAGTGACGGGCCCTAGGCATGGTGTGCCGTGAGACACCATCACACACGGGTTGCCCTTCAGCTTGCACTCAACGCACACGCTGTAGGTCGGGATGTTCGGTCGCCGTCCCTGGAGGAAGGCGACCAGCACCTCGAACAGTTGCTGCTTTGAGATGGGGCAACCGCGCAGTTCGAAGTCCACCTGCACGTAGTCGGCGATCGGCCTCGAGGTCCGCAGCGTGTCGATGTAGTCGGGGTGGGCGTAGACGTATCGAGTGAAGTCGTCGACGTCCTTCCAATTGCGGAGTGCCTGGATCCCTCCTGCTGTGGCGCATGCCCCGATCGTGATGAGAACGGGGGTCTCTTCGCGGATCTGCTTGATCCGCTCGGCGTCGTGGGCGGTCGTTATCGATCCCTCGACGAGCGTCACGTCGTACGGAGGTGGGAGTACCTCGCGGGATGCTTCCATGAAGTTGGCGATCTGAACGACGCCGGCGACGGCAAGGAGCTCGTCCTCGAGATCGAGGAGGCTCAACTGACAGCCGTCGCAGGAAGCGAACTTGTGAACGGCGAGCGTTGGAAGGGCCACGTCACACCTCCCTGATCCAGAACGTGTCGGTGATCTCTGCGCAACTCAGAATCGGGCCGTCCTTGCAGACGAAGTGCTGGCCGAACTGGCAATGACCGCAGAGGCCGATCCCACACTTCATGTTCCGCTCCATCGAGACATGCAGCCGATGGTCGGTGATTCCTTTGCGTTCCAGGTCTTGGATCGTGAACCGCATCATGATCTCAGGACCACAGACAAATGCCACAGCCGATTCCGGATCGAACGACGCACGGTTGATCAGGGACGTAACGACCCCGACCGGTCCCCGCCACGTCCGATCGGCGTGGTCGACGGTGATCAGGACATCCAGATCGAATCGGCCGCGCCACTCCTGGAGTTCATCGGCGAAGAGCAACTCACCCGGTGAGCGGGCGCCGTACAGCAGGGTCACGTTGTCATATCGGTCGCGATTCTCGAGAACCTCGAGGAGCGCCGGACGAAGAGGAGCGAGCCCGATCCCGCCGGTGATAATGAGCAGATCGCCACCCTCCGCGAACTCGGTCGGCCACGCCGACCCATATGGGCCCCGCACGCCGACTGTGTCTCCCGGTGAGACGGCGGTCAGCGCATCGGTGACCGGTCCGACGGCCCGGATCGTCTGAACGAGCCGGCTCGGATCGTTCGGATCGCCGCTGATCGAGATCGGTATCTCGCCGACTCCGAACGCATAGAGCATCGTGAACTGGCCGGGCGCGAACTCCCAGCCGTTGTGCGGCGGCTCGACATCGAGCGTGAACGTGTCTTTGAGTTCTCTCACGACCGATCGGACCCGGCAGGGGACCGGGTGCATCGGGCGCACGGCGGGTTCAGCGAGAAGTTGAGTAGACATCGAGCAACTGGATCCTTATCGATTGCATGCGGTTGACGAGCATCTCCGTGAAACGCTTCATCAGTTCGTATCCGAGGAGCGGATCGCTCTCGGAGGCCTCCTTCAGCCGGGGACCGTCGAAGCGAATGGCCTCCGCATTGCTGTGGACGTGGGCGTCATAGGTCCACCGGTACGGTGGGTACAGCCACGACCATCCGAGAAAGTCTCCAGAATGCAGGGTGAGGATGACCTGTGGTCCGTGTCCCGGGGTCTCGAGTTCGAGAGCGACGTCGCCGTCCAGGATGAGCAGAGGACCGGTGGCGCTCGTGCCCTCGGTGAAGATCGTCTCCCTTTCGCCATAGGACACCACGGTGCCCGTCTCCGCGACGACCTGGATCTGGTCGTGAGTCATCCCCGCAAAGAAGGGATGCTCGACGATCAGATCGAACACTTCGCTCATTCGACTGCCTCCTTGACGGCGGGCGTCTCGATAGCGACCTTGCGGATGTCCCGCTCCCGGATCACTGCCGCTTCCTTCGTGATATCGATTCCGACCGGGCACCAGGCGATACAGCGTCCGCACCCCACGCAACCGATCGAATCGAATTGGTCCTGCCAGGACGCCAATTTGTGGGTCAGCCACTGTCGATAGCGCGAAGAGGACGATGAGCGCACCGGTCCGCCGTGGATGTAGGAGAAATCGAGCGTGAAGCACGAGTCCCATGTCCGCGCGCGCTCCGCACTAGACCCATCAAGCGCCTGACGGTCCTCGACCGTCGAACAGAAGCACGTGGGACATACCATCGTGCAGTTCGTGCACGACAAGCAGCGATCCCCAACTTCGCGCCAGTACGGATTCGAGAGGTTCGCGTAGAGCAACTCCTTCAGTCCGCCGGTCTCGAGCGTCCGACCCATGTAGTCCGCGGCATGAACGACGAGTCGGCGCGCTGTCACGACCTCCTCATCGCGGGCATCTCGAGCCATCAGCCCCGAGAGCACCTCAACACCGCTGTCGGTCCCGGCCTCGGCAAGGAAGTAGTGCTGATCCCCGCCGAGTACCTCGGTGAGTGCAATGTCATAGCCCTCGCTGACGTCTGGTCCAGTTCCGACCGACTTGCAGAAGCACGTGGCGGCGGGTTGGGTGCAGTTCACAGCAACGGTGAACGACTTCTTCCGTCGCTCGGTGTAGATGCCGTCCCCGACCGGTAGGTACACGTCATCCTGGATCTTCATCGCCGCTACCTCGCAGGGACGGGCACCGAAGAATGCATAGCTCGGCGGCTCCTCGGCTTCGACCGTTTCGAACCCGTCCTCGGTCCGGAGTCCTCTCCAGAACACCGTCCCCGGTGGCGCGAGGAACTTCTTCCACGACTGGGGGCCGACGACGTACCCAAAGAGAGCGTCGTCACCGCGGTTCTCAAGCCGGTACGTTCCGGCCTCTTGTCGATCGCGTATCCCAACCGGAAGGTCGGCGGTCGACGTGATCGTGTCGTAGAGAATGGTCTGGCTGCGAACGGTCGGACCGACTACTTCATAGCCCCGGTCGATAAGTGTACTGATGAGGGCATCGACGCCCTCACGGTTGATGACGAGTGGTTCTGTCACGGCTCCATCCTCGGATGCTCCGTCACACGCTACGAAATAACACCGAGCCGGTATAGGGTCAGAGGTCTCAGCTGGTGGGCCGATTGGCCCCATCTCAGATCGGGTGAGCGCTACGGCGCCTGCCCGATAGCCTTCCGATCGTGGACCCCGTACGACGCTTCGCACGACCAGCCCTCCGTCGACCGCGCGCGGTCCTCGCTTTCGAAGGATGGAACGATGCATGCGACGCTGCTTCAGGAGCCCTCCGCCATCTGTTGGAGCGCCGCCGCATCCAGCGACCGTTCGCGATCATCGAATCGGAGGAGTTCTTCGATTTCCAAGAACATCGTCCATCGGTCACCGTCCGCGACGGTTCCATTCGGGCGATGACATGGCCCGAAACTCGCTTCTACGCGATCGAACGACCCGACCAGGATCACGACCTCGTCGTCGTCGTCGGAGACGAACCGACGTTCCGCTGGAAGACATTCGCCCGAACGGTCGCCGCCCTCCTTGCGGACAGCGGTGTCGAGTCGGTCACGATGCTCGGTGCCTACATCGGTTCGGTCACTCACTCAGGCCCGGTACCTCTATCGGGCGTCGTCACGGATCCGTCCTCCCTCGATTCGATGACCCTGCCTCCAACCGACTACGAGGGTCCCGCCGGAATCGTTGCTGTGCTGGGTGAAGCATGCAAGGAAGCGGGAATCCCTGCCACGAGTATTTGGGCGGCAACACCGCACTACCTGGCGACGAGTCCGAACCCGATGGCGATGAGGGCGCTGCTCGCCAAGGCCGGGGAGATCGCCGGTTTCGATGGCGACAGCCAGGAGCTTCGCGACATGGAGACCGAGTTCATCCTGCAGGTCGATGAGGCCGTTGCAGAGTCGGACGATCTCGCCGAATACGTGCGCGAGGTAGCCGAGGAGGGTCGGCAGATGGACCCGGAGCGAACCGGTGAGCTCGTCGACGAGATCGAGCGATTCCTCAAGGACGTCTGAGCCGTGCTTCGCACGGGGTAGTCAGTCTTGGGTACTGAGTACTGAGTACTGCGTACCCAGTCCAGCGGCGGGGCCGCTACTTCTTGGTCTTGTGTCGATTCGCCTTGATGCGCTTGCGATACTTGTGCTTGCTCATCTTCTTCCGACGCTTCTTGATCAGCGAACCCATGCAGGAGACCTCACTCGGTGTATTCGGGAACCGGTTCCGACGGCGGCAAGGCCGGGCCGGAACCCATAAGGTTCGCGGAGGATAGGCCACTACGCAAACAGGCGTCACTCTCATGTCGAGGAATCCAGCCTCTCGACGGCTTGTAGAGTCCTCCAGGTGCGTCCAATCATCGGGATTACATCCCAACCGAAGCAGGCCATAAGCGCCTCCGGCAACCTCGATTCGCACGTCATCGGACACACATATACCGACGGCGTGCTCCGAGCGGGTGGTATCCCCGTGATCCTCTCGCCGGTGGCAAACGAAGACGTAGCCACACTCGTCGACCGTCTCGACGGCATCGTCCTCACGGGTGGCGGAGACATGGATCCGGGGCGATACGGCGAAGAGGCTCACCCTGAAGTCCGCGAGGTCAACGCTGCGAGAGATGAGTTCGAACTCCTGCTTGTCCATGAGGCGAAGGAGCGCCGTCTCCCCGTTTTGGCGATTTGTCGCGGACTCCAGGTTGTGAATGTTGCTCTGGGCGGCACGCTCATCCAGGACATCCCCTCGGTCATCGGCTCGATCGATCACGGGACGAGAGGCGATGCCGTGTACGAGGCTCATCAGTCGATCACGATCGATACCGCCTCCGACATCTCCAAGGTCGTGAGCACGACAGAACTCATGGTGAACTCCATCCATCACCAAGCGGTGAAGGACCTCGCCCCCGGGCTCCGTGCAGTCGCGTGGGCCAATGACGGCGTGATCGAAGGGATCCAGCACGAGGACGACGAGTGGCCGTTGCTGGCTGTGCAGTGGCATCCCGAATTCCTCGGCGACAACTGCGACGAAGCGTCGCATCTCCTGTTTGCGGCGTTCGTCGAATCGATCCTGCTCGCTCACCCCGAGACCAACTGGACGCCATACGAGGCAACGATCGGTTGCTAGGGGAATCCCTAACGCAAGCCCTCGAAGTCGACGGCGAGCACTCTCACGAATCCTGCTTCGCCGAGCACGTCGCTGAGCGCTTCGATGACGGGCCCTTTCGTCTCTTCGGTCGCCAGGGCGAGTGCGGCCGGTCCTGCACCGGACCAGGCTGCGTGAAGAGCGCCTGACTCGCGAGCTGCCTTGATCATCGCTGTGGTAACCGGTGAGAGCGGGTCCCGTACCTCTTCGTGGAATTCGTCACCCTCCGCCGCGGTGAACGCCTCCGGGCTTCCCGTTCGGAGCGCCTCTACGAGAAAGACCGCTCTCGATACGTTTCGAATGGCGGCCTTGAGCGGCACATCCACCGGCAGCACTTCTCTCGCTCGCTTCGTGGACAGCGGCGTATCGGGTATTCCGACGACCGGAATGAGGCGATCGTCTATCTCGAGTCGGTGGGGGCCGTTCGATCCGACGGCCATGAGACCGCCCCACACAGCCGGCGCAGCATTGTCCCCATGCCCCTCGATAGCTGCGATGATCTCGTAGATCTCGCTCCTCACGGGTTCAATTCCGAGCGCCCGTCGGGAAGCCGCCGCCGCGGCGGCCGTAACCGCCGACGAAGAACCCAGGCCACGGGCGCGGGGGATCGAATTGTCCACCGTGAGCGCCATGGGTCGATATGCCGCGGCCACAATGGTGTCATACAGCATGTCGCCCGCCTCAAGAGCGAACGGACCGTCCCCGTCGTCAACGGTCATTCGATCGGAGGGCACTGCGTCGACCACGCATCTCAAATCGACGGCCAGACCGAGAACGTCGAATCCCGGACCGAGATTGCCGGATGATCCGGGTGCCGACGCCCTCATCGATCCACCGGTTCGACGAAGATTCGAGTTGCCGACGGCACGGCCACCGTGATCGTCTGCTCGATCTCAACGATGGCTCGCTCGATGTCATCCCCGGTGATCCCTTCATCGAAGTCGAGATCCATCGTGACGAGAATCTCATCCGGTGCCAGTTGCATGGTGAGGAGTCGGTCGATCGTTCTCACCTCACCGACCGCGAGCACCGCTGCACGGATCTTCGCCCGTTCCTCCCGGGTGGCTGACTCACCGATGAGGAGCGACTTCATCTCGATAGCGAGGAACCATGCGACGCCACCGAGGAGAACGCCGATGAGGACCGAGGCCACACCGTCCCACAGGCCGTTTCCGGTCAATTCTGCGGCAATGAGACCAGCCGCAGCGATGAACAGTCCGACGATCGCCGCACTGTCCTCGAACAGGACGACGAGCAGCGACGGGTCCTTGGATTCCTTGATGGCCTTCTCGATCGTCCGGCCCGCCCGCTGCTTGTTGAATTCCCTCAAAGCCGGACGCAATGCGATGAGTCCTTCGAACAACGCTGCTACGGCCAGCACGCCAAGCGAGAACCAGAAGCCCGCTTCGCCGTGCTCGTGGGGGCTTCGGATCCTGTTGATGCCGGTGGCGACTGAGAGCGCCGATCCCCCGACGAACAGAAAGACCGCAACCATAAAGCTCCAGAAGTACATCTCCTTGCCGTGTCCATAGGGGTGTTGCACGCTGGCTTCGTGGCGTGACACCGCGTGCCCACGCAGGAGGAACAGTTGGTTCCCCGAGTCCGCAAGCGAGTGGATGCCTTCTGAGAGCATCGCACTGCTGCCTGAGATCGCAGCGGCAATGAACTTGGTGACGGCGATCCCGACATTCGCCACGAGCGCGAGGATCACGAGTCGTTTGGATTCTGCTGCCATCGCGTTGAGCGTAGCGCCATGATCGATCGCGACCGATCAGTCCCGCGTCATGATCCGAGAGAGGCCCTCAGAGAAATGCGAGAGGGCTCCGAGCAGATCGGAACCGGGCGCCACGGCATGCGTTCCGAATCGATCGCGCAGATCATCGACGGCGGCATCGAGGGCCTGGAGTTCCAACTCCCGAGGACTCCCCCCGACGAGATCGTCGTCGAATATCGGGAGTTCGAGTTGGAGCGGTGAGGCAGGGACGAGGTTCGACATGGAGATGCCCAGGAGGCTGAGGCCCCGCTGCGGGAACTCGCTGAGCACCCCGTCGGTCAGATCGAGGGCCGTGCGATACAAGACGGCACTTGACGCGCTGGCCGTTCTCATCGTCGTCGCTCGGGTGATGGACCCGAGATCCGAGAATCTCGCCCGCAGCGTGATCGTGCGTCCGGCACGCTCCTTCCGTCGCAGTCGGGCGCCGACCCGAGAGGACAGTCTTGCGAGGACACCGCGCAGGAACTCCCTATCCCGCCGATCGCCGCCGAAGGCCCGCTGAGCCCCAACCGACGACGACCGGCGTCCGGGGAGAACTCCTCTGGGGTCATGGTTCCACGCAAGAGCGTGAAGATGGCGAGCCCGGTACCCGCCCAGCCTGGACGCGAGCAGCGTTGTCGACGCGCGGGCAAGGTCCCCGATCCGGCAGATGCCGAGGCCTCCGAGTTCCGCAAGGGTCACCGGACCCACGCCCCACAAGTGATCCACGGAGAGTGCGTGCAGGAAGTCGATCTCCGTCCCCGGTGTCACGATCAGTGAGCCGTCAGGCTTCGCGACGCGGCTGGCGATCTTCGCCAGGAACTTCGTCTTGGCTCCCCCAACCGATATCGGAAGACCGGTCTCGACACGCACGCGGTCCCGGATGAGACCCGCTATTCGAGCTGGAGATCCGAAGAGATGTCCCGCACCCGATACGTCCAGGAACGCCTCGTCGATCGAGACGGGTTCGACGAGCGGGGTGAGGTCCCGGAACACACCGAACACCCGATCGCTGAAGTCGACGAAGTCGCCGAAGTTCCCGTCGACGACGATGAGCTGTGGGCACCTGCGACGGGCCTCGCCGATCCCCATCGCTCCGGCAACACCCATCGCCCGGGCCTCGTACGTTGCGGAGAGGACCACGCCGCCACCCACCGCGACCGGCTTCCCGATCAGATCAGGGCGACGTAGGAGCACGACCGACGCGTAGAACGCGTCGAGGTCTGCATGGAGGATGTTCGGTCCACCGTCGGCTCCCATCTTCGCATGGTGTCATCCGGGTGTGACAGGAATGGGTTCGCTCCGCTCAGACGGAGACGAGTTCCTGGGTCGACGTGTTGTCGGCATCGTCCGATTCGGACTCTGATGCCGCCGGCACGATCCGTCCGTTATCGACGCTAGACGCCTGTGATCGGGGGCGGCGGACCAGCCATATCGCTGCCGCGACCGCTGCGGCGAGTCCCGCCGTGATGAGGAACACGTGGAGGTTGCTCTCCACGAGAATCGACCCGCTCTGGCGCAGCGGAGAACGGCCACCGTCGGGGTCGAGCGCCCATCCACCGATCCGGAACAGCGCAGCGAACGACAGGGCGGAGAACGAGACCCGCGTTGCCAGCGACCGGACCATGGGCCAGCGGTCCTCGGACAGCAGCACCGAAACGCCCCCCGCCACGGCGAGCATCACGGTTGCGATGACAACTCCCCGCGTGAGGATCACCCTCGCCTGGTCGGTGACGACACCAACCGATACCGCTTCACCGGTATCGAGGGAGACGGGGTCGAGATCATCCACTGCAGCTTCGACTGCACCAGCAGGAACTGCGATGCCCTGATTCTCGAGTTCGGAAACGACCTCGGGCACGAGCGGCGTGAGTGCCGCTGCGACGTCGATGCTGGTTTCGACCCCCGGCGGAGCGATCAACGCGCGAACGACGTCGTCAATGAGGTCGTCGGTGGCACGCGCTGCAGCAGGATGCGCTCGGACTTCGTCCAGAACCTGTTCGGACTCCGATTCGGTGATCCCAGTGGTCGCAGCAAGGCCGGAGCCGATCCAGTCGTACACCCGGTCGGTAACGAGATCGGCTGAGAGTGCAGCCTCGGTGGAACGGGCGATCGCATCGTCGTCCACGGTGACGGCGCGTCCCCAGAGCCCGACGAGCAGCATGGTCGTCGAGAGGCCGAACACCCAGAGCGCCCAGGGCAGCGTGATCCTGCTGACGGCCGATAGTCGACCCGGCGGCGATGCTGATGAGGTTTGACGGTTCATGAGTAGCGCCCCCGGATCGAACACGGGGGCCTGCAATCAGGGTATCGAGAATGGGACATAGGAGCACACTCTCGGCCGATCGCACCACGCTCGCTACCGTCCTCCTCGTGAACGACGTTGACTTTGTTGAGGTACTCGATCTAGACCACCTGCTGGTGCTGATGGTCCTTGCCATCGGCTTCGCGATGGTCGCGGGAAACGGCTTCGCCGTCTGGCAGCACCACAAGGGCAACAAGCCGAGGGGAGAAGGTGGCGAGTTCAGACCATCCCGGGCCTACTGGCTGATCGCCGTGGGTCTCATCATGACGACATGGAGCTTGATCTCGTTCTGATCGCAGCCGGACCAGCACCACTACAATTGCGGCGTCCGGCGGGTGTAGTTCAATGGCAGAACATCAGCTTCCCAAGCTGAATACGGGAGTTCGATTCTCCTCACCCGCTCCATGGGGTCTCGGCATAAGTCCGCCACATGTGTCGGCATAAGTCTGTGGCTTCGCCGCAGGCTTGTTCTTGTGCGGATCGTGGCGCCGACGGCAAATTGTGCATGGGAATGGTTCACACCACTGCGCCTTTCGATTCGCCCGTGCTCTCTCCCATAGATGCTCTGTAGATCATGGGGTACCTTCGACGAGCCCGGGCCATGGGTCACTCATCTGATGCTCTCCCAGCCTCAACTGCCAACCAGACGAGTCTGATGTCGTCTTGGTCGATGGAGGGAACGTCAGGCGACGTTTGTGACGCCAGTCTTGTTGGAAGTGTCTCGTTGGAAGTGTCGGGGTGTCGAGTCGCTGTTCCTATGTGGCCGGGTGGAGTTGGACGGTGTTGTCCCAATAGTTGTCGACCCCGGATAGAACTGTGACAAGGTCGTCGTACGAAGACGGTTTGGTGATGAAGCCGGCGGCGCCTTCGTCATAGGAGCGATGGATGTCGTGATCGGCGCTGGAGGTGGTGAATATGACGACCGGGATGTGCCGCAGTTCCGGATCGGCTTTCATCCGCTTCAGGACCGTCCAACCGTCAACACCAGGCATGTTGAGATCCAACAAAACCACAAGCCCACTTCCAGTAAAGCCGGAGAGGGCGTCGAGCAGCTTGGCACCGCCATCAAAGGTTTCGAGTAGGCCTACGCACTTCGCATCCTGCCAGCCGTCGACGACGAGGTCGAGGTCGTCGACGTCGTCGTCACAGAACAGCACAGTCGTTGCACCCTGACTACCCAAACGGATCACCTCCTTCGCTCTCAGCTTCATCGTACGCCCTGTGGATAACTGCTGCAATGGCTGACCTGATTACCTCCTAATCGAGGTGACCGGCCATCAGGGGGAACCTCAGAAGTGGCTTTGTCCTCTGGTGTGTCAGGCGGGTTGGGGGATGGTTGGGATGTCGGACCTATGACCGAGCCCTGGAAGGGGGAAGTTGTGCGTAGGTTGCTGGTCTTGTTGACGGTTCTGGTTGTGGTGTTCGCCGGTTCGGCTACGGTGCCCCGGTCTGCGGATGCGACGGTGCCTGGTGCGATCGGCCGGATCGTGTTCGTGTCTTACGATGGTTCTGCCGGGTCGGAAGAGATCTATGTCCGCGAATTCGCCAGCGGAAGCCCAGTTCGGCTCACCAACAATAGCGTCTGGGACGGGGATCCGGCGTGGTCGCCGGACGGTTCGAAGATCGCGTTCATGTCGGGCCGGGACGGCAACTACGAGGTCTACGTGATGAAAGCCGATGGTACGGGTCCGACGAGGCTCACCAACAACGCAGCCTGGGACGGGGATCCGGCGTGGTCGCCGGACGGTTCGAAGATCGCGTTCATGTCGGGCCGGGACGGCAACTTCGAGGTCTACGTGATGAAAGCCGATGGTACGGGTCCGACGA
>CAXMQQ010000085.1:0-23971 GCA_964195545.1 uncultured Acidimicrobiia bacterium
GGCACGGCGGGTTGGGGTGATCAGCGGGGAAGCCTTGAATCACCTGGCTTTGCGGGACGCGACGGAACTCGACGGTAGTGGGCCCGGCAGGACTCGAACCTGCGGCCAAGCGATTATGAGTCGCCTGCTCTAACCAACTGAGCTACGGGCCCGTACCTCTTCATCCCCGAATCTCTTCCTCCCCTCAAGGGGAGGTGCCGGGCGGAGCCCGGCGGGAGGGAGTCGAGCACTGCAGGCTACCGCGCCCGCGTGGAGCACCGGATCATCCTGTGCGGTGCGCAACCATGCGACGAGGAATCGAGTCGCAGCGAGCACGATTCCGGCTTGCCCGCAGCCACCTGATGCGAGTAGATTTCAGATGGTCTCGCCCACACTCAGAAGGGGTGCATGCATGCAGATCAATATCGACTACCGCCCGTCCTACGCCACCGCGAAGGTCGATCTCGACCCGGCCGAAGAGATCGTCGTCGAGGGAGGGGCGATGGTCGCGATGTCATCGGACCTCGAGATGCAGACCAAGGCCCGAGGCGGTCTTCTCAAGTCGCTCGGCAGGGCCACGTTCGGTGGTGAGAGCTTCTTTCTCAACACCTACCAGGCACCGGCATCCGGCGGGCGCATCTACTTGGCCCCAGCTCTCCCAGGTGACATGAAAGTCCTTGAGCTCACCAACGAGACGCTCATGGTCCAGAGCGGAGGCTACATCGCTTCGACACCGGCTCTCAATGTCGACACGAAGTGGAGCGGGGCAAAGACGTTCTTCGCCAGCGAGGGCCTCGTCATGTTGAAGGTCCACGGCACGGGAACTCTGATCATCTCGGCGTACGGGGCGATCGAAGAGCTCAACCTCGGGCCAGGTGAGAAGTTCACAGTGGACACCGGGCACCTCGTTACGTTCACCGAAGGCATGGGTTTCGACGTCCGCAAGGTCGGTGGCTGGAAGAGTACGTTGCTGAGCGGCGAGGGTCTCGTCGTGGACCTCACCGGCCCGGGAACGGCGACACTCCAGACACGAAGCGAGGACGCCTTCCTCGGTTGGCTCATCCCAAAGCTGCCGGCGCAGAACGCCAGCCGGGCCTAGGGCGGCCGGTAGAACGGCACTCACACCGATCACCCCGTACTCTGCGAACCCTGGGTTCGCAGGCGCGTATAGGTGTCTTGACAGCCCACAGTTCGCAGGTCCCCCCTACCCGTTGGCTCCCGACACAGTCATGGGCCGGCGAACCTCACACCGGAGAGATCGGCGATGTCCCGCTTGAACGTCGTCAAGTCGTCGGGCGAGAACTCGTTGAGATGACGGTGCCCGCATGCCCTGGCGAGGACCTGCATCAATGCCACCGCCGACTCGAAGTAGCGGGAGAGCCGGTCGGCAGCCTCATCAACCGGCAGCCTGGCTCGTAGTTCCTCTCGCTGGGTCGCGATGCCTACCGGGCAGTTGTTGGTGTGACACGCCCGCATGCCGATGCATCCGATCGACTGGAGTGCAGCGTTCGAAACGGCGACTCCGTCTGCGCCGAGAGCGAGGGCTTTCGCGAAATCGGCCGGTGCCCGCAATCCGCCTGTCATGATGAGAGTGACGTCGTTCGCACCGGCGGCGTCGAGGTGTCTCCTCGCACGGGCCAGCGCCGGGATCGTCGGTACCGAGATGTTGTCGCGGAAGAGGAGCGGCGCCGATCCGGTGCCGCCTCCCCGTCCGTCGAGGATCACGTAGTCGACACCGACGTCTAGAGCAGCATCGAGGTCGGCTTCAATGTGTTGGGCCGAGAGCTTGAACCCGATCGGGATTCCTCCGGTTCTCTCGCGAACCTCGTCGGCGAAGGTCTTGAAGTCGGCCGGTGTCTCCCAGTCGGGGAATCGTGCTGGCGAGACCGCCGTCTCACCGATCGGGATGTCACGAACCGACGCGATCTTGGGTGTGACCTTGGCGCCGGGAAGGTGCCCGCCCGTCCCGGTCTTGGCCGCTTGTCCACCCTTGAAATGGAACGCCTGTGACCGCTCAACGACGCCCCACGAGAATCCGAACCGCGCTGAAGCCAGTTCATAGAGGTAGCGACTGCTTTCGGCGTGCTCCTCGGGGAGGGCGCCCCCTTCTCCGGATGCGATTGCCGTGCCGGCACTTTCCGCTCCCCTGGCGAGCGCTGTCTTGGCTTCTTGTGAGAGCGCTCCGAAGGACATATCGGATACGAAGATCGGGATGTCGAGGTGAAGAGGCCGCTTGGCTGAGATCCCGATCGTCAGACCGGTCCCGACCGGTTCGTCATCAAGGAGCGGGGCGGTGGCGAGCTGCGCCGTCACGATCTGGAGGTCGTCCCACGATGGGAGCTTCGATCGGGGGACGCCCATGGCTCCCGACGGGCCGTGGCTACCAGTCCGCTCGAGTCCGTGCCCTGCGAGCTCTCTGATCATCTTGACGTTCGGTTCGTCCGGTGTGCCCGTGGGATCCTGGTAGGCGCCCTGGTAGGA
Organism: uncultured Acidimicrobiia bacterium; assembly: GCA_964195545.1. GTDB lineage: Bacteria > Actinomycetota > Acidimicrobiia > Spongiisociales > UBA5794 > JAHEEL01. The sequence goes on from CAXMQQ010000085.1 coordinate 2,461, forward strand.
GCCGCGGTCATACGGTTGCGGATTCCGAATCGCCCACTCGTCGATCTCGTCGGCGTCGACCATGACGGCGCCGGCATCGATCCAGGCCGTGAATCGTTCGAGCCTGTCGGAGTTGTTGTACTGGGAGACTCCTGATCGGTATCGATAGTCCCATCCGTGCAGTCCGCAGACGAGGTTCTCGCCTTCGATGCACCCGTCCGAAAGTAGTGCGCCGCGGTGCACACAGCGTCCGTACAACACGGAGACGTCCTCGCCCTCCCCCCACCGCACAACGACGAGATCGATACCGCCGACCGCTCTATGGGTTGGACTCAGCGATTCGAGATCGTCGAAGATCGCTATCTGTTGCGGATTCACAGGTCCTCCAGAACTACGAACCTACACCATGAGAGCAAGTCTCTCGACGAAACCGCAGGTACTCCGGATCCAGGGTTCACACAGCGTTCACCCTCTGCTCATTCCCGCGGCAATTCACCACGGTGCACTTCCGCCCTGACCACAGGAATCTACGGGGACAGAACAGTCGGACTCGAGCGACCGACCGGCAGCGGTCCCGTCACCGATGAGAGTCTGACGCGGACTGCCCGTGAGGTGATGGATCGCCTCCAGGCCACCGTCTCACGACTGTCCGCGGCAGGTCCACCGCGGTGTAGGACGAGAACGTCGTCGCCGAGAACTCCGACCAAGGTTGGAGCGGCCGGACTCAGGTCGTCCTGACATGCGATGTGTGGGCAGCCCATTACACGAGAAAGGCTGCTCACACATCGGCGCGTCGGTACCAGTACCGGTACGCCGGCTCGTATTCGATCGAGCGGTAGAGGCCGAGGGCGGCGTCGTTCTCCTCCACCACTTGAAGGAATGCTTGTTGCGCGCCGAGTCCGTAGCCCCAGCTGTGAAGGGCATCCATCATTCGTCTTGCGTGCCCCCGTCGCCGGTGCTCAGGTCGAACAGCGACCTCGAACACGCCGATGAATCCACCACCCAGCACACCAAATCCTGCGCCGACCGTCTCTTCCCCATCGGTCGCGTGAACGAAGAGCGACGGAGATGGGACAGCTTCGATCGTCGCAAGCCATGGGCCAATCACGGAGCGATCGACTCCGACGGCTTCAAGTTCGGCGGAGATCCACGTCTCCGTTGCCGAGCATTCCCCAACGACTTTGTCAGAACGGCCCAAAGACTCGAGTCCTCTCACCATGACCTGGGTCGGTGCCTCGAGGATGTAGCCGTGGTCGGCGAGGGTTCTATCGATCCCGGGATCGCACAGCGGCGTGATGCGATATAGCGACTCGAGACCCCGGGCGTTGTACCAACTCGCGACATCGACGAGTCGCTGATCGATATTGGTGGGAACGGAACCGACCGGCACCGCCGAATTCCGCCGGCGGGAGAACCCATCGCCGGCAGACAGGACCCACTCCCCCATCGTGGCCTGTTCACGCGGTGGCCATGCGGCCACAGAGGCTCGCTCGATCGCAGCGATGTTCACGGTGCGGCGAGGTACGGGCGCAGTTGTTCGACCATCTCCAGAGGGAACCGGATCGGACGACCCTCCAGATTGGTGACGGCGGCTCCGAGTTCCTGTTCGACTATCACTTCTGTGCCCCGCAGCAGACGCTGATACCACCGTGAGGACACCCGCTTGAACTCGAGGACCTCGGTCTCAACGACAAGGTCGTCATCGGCTTCGGCCGATCGAATGAATCGTGTGGCGATATCGGTGACGACGATCATGACGCCATCGCCCATCATCCCTTGGAGCGTGAGACCCGACTCACGGAGTAGTTCGATCCTGGCCGCCTCGAAGTACTGGACGTAGACCGCATGGTTGACGTGGTGGTAGGGATCCAATTCGTAGAAGCGGACCCGGATGGGAAATCGGTGTGTCACGGCAGTCAAACTACACATTCCGCGGGCTGACGGCGTCAAATACGACGACTGCAACCCAGGGTTGGTGTCCTTGTATATGCAGCCGTGGGCCCACAGAATGAACAGTCGCATATTCCGCGGGCTGACGGCGTCATATACGAGGACTGCAACCCTGGGTACGCGGGTTTAGCGGAAGTCGGACTGGCGCCAGGCTTCGTAGACCGCTATCGCCGCCGCGTTTGCGAGATTGAGGGATCGGCCGCCCGCCGCTATCGGAATCCCGAGCCGTTCGGTGACGGCCGGGTGGTCCAGCACCGCATCGGGGAGACCAACAGATTCGCTTCCGAAGACCAGGGCGTCGCCGTCACCGTAGGCGACATCGGTGTAGCGGGTCTCAGCGTATTGGGTGAAGGCGAAGAGACGGGCCGGATCGACTGCCGCCAGGAACGCCCCGAAATCCTCGTGTACCTCAACGTCCGCGTACTCCCGGTAGTCGAGACCGGCCCTGCGGAGCCTGGCGTCATCAAGGGCGAACCCCAGCGGCCGAATCAGATGAAGTCGATTCCCGGTGTTGACACACAACCGCATCAGATTCCCGGTATTGGGCGGAATCTCAGGATGGTGGAGAACGATGTGGAACATCGTTCAACGCCGAATACCGAGTACTGAGTATTGGGTACTCCTCTTCACTTCTCGCCTCTTGCCGACTTCTCCAGCAACAGGAGGAACGACAATGCCGGATCCTTCGACTGGATCGTCTGGGCTGCAGCCCAGTGCTCGTTGATGGTGCGGTGCATGAAGTCGACGAGATCGCCGTGGAGCATCCACCGGTACTTCTTCCGTCGCTGAGCCGGGGGCCGGGATCCGAACGCCATGAGCCTCACCCGTGCCCCGTCGGGATGCTCTGCCTCCCCGTCCTCGAGGAGTTGCGCGATCACGGCGCCGACCCGGTCGTCGGGAACGGCGCCGAATCGGTTCAACGCCGCCCGCAAGACCTTGGGATCGCGACCAGAGGCATTCAGTTCGGCCTTGCCTTCTTTCACCTCGGCAATGATGAGATCGATGCGGTTGACGTCCACGTCGAGTTCTGGATCGATGGCGAGCACGGGGCTTCCGGACGGGTCGGTCGTCCGCGCCGCACCAGGAATCCTCAGGGCAAGCATGTCGACATCGGTGACGGTCCGGTACTCCCCATCGGTGATCAGTTCGAGTACCGGATACTCCGTAACAGTGAAGTACCCGTTCATGTAGAGATACGACTGCACGAGGCCGACGGCGGTGTCCATGGGTTGTCAGCATATCGACGCTCGGCGGTGTGCCGGGTGATGCCGGGTTCCGAGGAGGCAGGTGGACACAATCGCACTCGTTGCGGAACAGATAGGCTGTCGTCCACGAGCGAGGAGCAAACCGGGTGGAATTCAAGGAGGAGCACGTCGCATTCCGCAAGGTCATGCGAGACTTTGCCGATGCGGAGATCGCTCCGCATGCCCGCGAGTGGGATCGCACCAAGACGTTCCCTCTCGACGCGGTCGCCAAGATGGGTGACCTGGGGCTGTTCGGTCTCCCCTTCGAGGAGCGCTACGGCGGTTCCGATTCAGATTTCAGGACGGTCTGCATCGCCATCGAGGAGCTGGCGCGCGTAGACCAGTCAATGGCGATCACACTCGAAGCCGCCGTGGGTCTCGGCATCAATCCGATTGCCGAGTTCGGCACACAAGCGCAGAAGGAGCGATGGCTCCCCGACCTCATCGCAGGCCATACCCTCGCCGGGTTCGGCCTCACCGAACCGGATGCCGGGTCGGATGCCGGGGCAACACGGACCAAGGCCGAACTCGATGGCGGCGAGTGGGTCATCAACGGCTACAAGTCGTTCATCACGAATTCCGGCACCGACATCACGTCACTCGTCACCATCACTGCGAGAACCGGGCCCGATGAGATCTCCACGATCATCGTGCCTGCGGGTACGCCCGGCTTCGAGGTTGAACCCGCCTACGACAAGATGGGTTGGCGGGCATCGGACACACATCCGCTGCGCTTCGAAGATTGCCGGGTCCCCGAAGACCACCTCCTCGGCGAGCGGGGCAGTGGATTCCGCCAGTTCCTCTCGACACTCGACGATGGAAGAATCGCCATCGCAGCGATGGCCTCCGGCGTCATCCGAGCCTGTCTCGAAGAGTCGACGGCCTACGCAAAAGAACGTACATCCTTCGGCAAGCCGATCGGCTCGTATCAAGCGATCGCCTTCAAGATCGCCGACCTCGAAGTGACGGCCGAAGCTGCACATCTCCTCACGTACGAGGCGGCCTGGTTGAAGGACACCGGGAAGCCGTATCGGCAAGCTGCGGCGAGGGCGAAACTCTACGCCACCGAAGCGGCCGTCACCGCGACTCGAGAGGCCACGCAGGTATTCGGCGGTGCCGGGTTCCTTGACGACACGCTCGTGGCCCGGCACTACCGCGACGCCAAGGCCCTAGAGATCGGCGAAGGCACCAGCGAGATTCAACGACTGGTGATCGCACGTGGTCTCGGATTGCCCGTCCGATAGATCGAAGCCCGAAGACACCAGATGTAGGACATCCGACAGATGCTTTCCCATCTCACATCTGATCCCGTCGACCGAGTACCTTCCTCCCCATGCCAGACGCGCTCTTCACCAAAGACGACAACACCTTCCACCCCACGGGGCTGACTCGGAGCTTCTGGTCCGATGAGGCCCAGCATGGGGGTCCGCCGGTCGGGCTTCTCGGCCGGGCCATCGAGAACGTCCAGACGGTCATACCAATGCAGGTCGTCCGCCTGACCGTCGATCTCTTCCGTGAGGTCCCCGTGAACCTCCCGCTTACCGTCGAAACGGAAGTCGTTCGAGACGGGCGTCGCATCCAAGTCGTCGATGCGGTGATCATCGCCGCCGGACGGAAGGTCGCCAGGGCTTCCGGTCTGAAGATCCGAACGGCCGATGTCGCCGTCCCGTCCGTGAATGCCGCGTGGATTCAGCCGCCGGGCCCGGAGGAAGCCGAGATCGTCTCGTGGGGTCGATTCGGATTCGACCACACCGATCACGTGCAGTTCCACAGTCACTCGATCGAAATCCGCACGATCGGAGATTCGTTCCTCACACCTGGCGAGGGCCTGTCCTGGGTACGGCTCGCCGTACCAGTGGTCGAGGGCGAGGAGACGACGCCTTTCGTACAGACCGCCACACTCTCGGACGTCGGCAATGGGAATTCGATGGCGCTCGACGGACGGGAGTGGCTCTACGTGAACCCAGACGTCAACCTCTCCCTGCATCGGTTGCCCGTCCGTGAATGGCTCGGGATGCGGTCGCTCGCTCATCAGCATCCTGCCGGGATCGGCTACGCCGACTCTCTGATCTTCGACGAGATCGGACCGATCGGACGGGTCGGTCAGTCCCAGATCCTCGAACCGAGATCCGACTCCCTTTCTACGTAGCGAGCGAACACTGCCGGGTCTGGATCGAATCCGATGCCGGGCGCGTTCGTCGGAATCGGACCATGTGACGATGGTTCGTCGTCGAGACTCAGGACGCTGCCGTCCAGATACCACGATGCTACGGCGACGTCCGAGAAGATGGCGCCGGGAAGCGTGGCGATCCCGAACGTGAACGCCCTACCGATCTCGGTCTCAAGCAGGCCCGATGCCTTGATACGAAGATCGGCCGCAAGGGCGAGGTCGTGGATGACTCGCGCCGCCGTCATCCCAACCCTCGCCGGTTTGACGACCAGCAGATCACACGCACCGGCCTCGATTGCACGGATCGCCGCCGCCTCGGAGTCGATGGGTTCATCCAGTGCAACCGCAGCCACGATTTCGTCGCGGAGATGAGAGTGTGAGACCAGGTCATCTGCCGGGAACGGTTGCTCGATGTAGACCACTCCCAGACCGTCCATAGCGAGCAGGCTGTTGCGATCCTCCCAGCGGTACGAGCCGTTGGCATCGACGCCGATGAGCAGGTCGGGAAACGCCGCCCGGACCTCGGCGACGCGAGAGACATCGATGCCGGGCCGGATCTTGAGCTTGACGCCCCCGGCACCGGTCGCTGCGATTCGTTCGGCGGGATCTTCATCCAACCCGATGGCGATCGACGTTGGGATCGGCCGGGACGCTCCGCCGATGGACGCCCAGAGTGGCGTGCCACCCCGACGAGCCGAGAGATCAGCGGTCGCTTCGTCCAGAGCCGCCGCGGCCGTCGGGGAAAGGACACTCCCCCGCTCAAGGGTCCGCCACGCATCATCGACCGAATCGGGAGTGACGCCCGGATAGGGCGCCGCCTCGCCCCAGCCGGTGAACTCTCCTTCGCTGATCGAGACCAGCACGACACGACGCTCCGCGACCGTCGTCACAGCCGTAGAGAAAAGCGAGCGCAGAGGAATCGAGAGCTCCCAGATTCGACCTTTCATTTCGCCAGCGTAGGCACACCGGTATCGTGCGCCCGACCACTCCGCCCGATGAGGAAGACATGGCTCTGCCTACCCGGATGCCGACGACGACTCCGGATCTCGCGACGCTCGAAGAGATCGAGCGTCGCGTGCTGTGGTTGTCGGTGAGGATGATCGACTACGCGAACCGCCGGGGTGAAACCGAGATCAAGGTCGGCGGACATCAGGCTTCGTCGGCTTCGATGGTTTCGATCATGACGGCCCTGTGGTTCGGCCACATCGGTGGCGAGGACAAGGTGGCCATCAAACCGCACGCCTCTCCTCTCTACCACTCGATCAAGTACCTCACCGGCGAACTCGATGGTTCGTACCTCACGCGATTGCGAGACTTCGGCGGCCTGCAGTCGTATCCGTCGAGAACGAAGGACCCCGACGTCGCGGACTTCTCAACCGGTTCGGTCGGACTCGGCGCTGTAGCACCTCTGTTCTCGGCGGCTGCTCGCCGATTCGTCGATGCGCATCACGGTTCGCGCCCACCGGCTCGCTTCATCGCGACCGTAGGCGATGCAGAACTCGACGAGGGCAACGTGTGGGAGGCGATCGCAGACCCGGCACTACAGGGCCTCGGCAACGTCACCCTGATCGTCGACCTGAATCGACAGAGCCTCGATCGAGTCGTCCCCGGAATCCAATCGCGGAGGCTCACCCGTTTCTTCGCCGAGGCTGGTTGGCACGTCATCGAAGCCAAATACGGCGCGCACCTCCTCGCCGCCTTCGCCATGGAGGGTGGGGACGCGCTCAGGAGACACATCGACGACATGCCGAACGAGGAGTACCAGAGTCTCTTCGCCGTCGAGGGGCCGGAGCTCCGTGCACGCTTCCTTGAAAACGCCGATCCGGGCGTCGAGCGCTTTCTCTCGACCATCGGTGACAGTGATCTCGGAGACCTCGTCCGCAACCTGGGCGGTCACGACATCGGAGAGCTCCTGAAGGCATACCGACAAGCCGATGCGGTGACGGATCGCCCGAGCGTCGTGTTCGCTTATACGGTGAAGGGACGAGGCCTTCCGATCGCAGGCGATCCCATGAACCACTCTGCTCTGCTGTCCGATGGACAGATCGACGATCTCCGTATCTCGATGGGACTCACGGTCGAGTCCGAATGGGATCGATTCGATCCGGGGAGCGCTGCGGGAGCCATGTGTGCTGCCGTCGGCGAGAGCATCAACAACGAGCCGCCACCTCCACGACCGGCGATACACGTGCCGGAAGCAAGCGGCGCAATGCAGAAGCCCGTCACCTCCTCACAGGAAGCATTCGGACGCGTCCTCGTGCAGTTGGGCAAGGACCCTCAGCTCGCGACTCGCATAGTTACGGCGTCGCCCGACGTAGCGGTATCGACCAATCTCGGGGGCTGGATCAATGCGCACGGCGTGTTCTCGCCAACCGAATCGATCGACTACCACGGACCGGGACAACTCCTCAAGTGGGCGCCGGGTCCCCAAGGCCGGCACATCGAGCTCGGCATCTCAGAGATGAACCTGTTCCTCCTGCTCGGCCAACTCGGCCTCGCCCACGAGCACCATGGCGAGATGCTGCTGCCGATCGGGACCGTGTACGACCCGTTCGTCCTACGTGGACTCGACGCGCTCATCTACTCGCTCTACAACGACAGCAAGTTCATCATCGTGGGAACTCCATCAGGCGTAACACTCGCTCCCGAAGGCGGTGCACACCAGTCATCCATCACGCCGTCGGTCGGATTGGAGCTCCCCGGGATCGTCGCCGTTGAGCCAGCGTATGCGGGGGCCGTCGATTGGCTCCTCACCGACGCCCTCCGGGACATCGCACTGCCAACCGGGTGCAGCCGTTACCTACGTCTGTCGACACGACCGATCGACCAGGAACCGTTCATCGATGCCACGAGCCGCCTCGGTGAGGATGAACACAGGGCATCTGTTCTCGCCGGTGGCTATCGACTGAGAGAGCCGAACGGTGGTCCACCGCTCATCCTGGCGGCCTCCGGTCCGGTGATGCCCGAGGTTCTCGCCGCCGCTGCGATTCTGGGAGGGGAAGGAGTCGGTGTCACCGTTGTCGACATCACGAGCCAGGACCGCCTCTTCCATGCCTGGAGGGAGTCCCTCGACCAGGCGGCCCGAGGTGCTCGGCTTCCCGAGGGCCCCGGCCACATCGCGAACCTAATCTCGCCGTCCGAACGCAACGCGCCGATCGTCACCATCCACGACGCTGCCCCACACTCGCTCGCGTGGCTCGGCTCCGTTTTCGGCCAGCGGATGGTCCCCATCGGCGTCGACCGATTCGGCGAGTCGGGAACCATCACCGACCTCTATGGAGCGATGGGTCTCCTCCCCGAGCAGATCGTGAACTCGGCACTGATGGCGATGCCAACCTGATAGTTGGCGAGTTCCGGTAGACGTCCGACGCGAGAATTGAGACCTGAGACAGTGTCCTCTCGAATCTCGAGCTTCACGTCCCAATTCTCCTGTCTCTTCACGACTCCATTACTACTACCGTGATAGTCGAATTGGGCGACACAATGGAGATCCACCGCATGGCCGCATTCCTGGTGATGCTTCGAGAGGGGGTTGAGGCGGCGATCATCGTCGCCATCCTGCTTGCCTATCTCAACCGGATCGGTCGCCGATCGGAGTCTCGTTGGATCTGGGGCGGAACTGTCGCGGCGATTCTTGTCTCCCTTGCAGCAGGAATCGTCCTCTGGAACACCGTCGGCGGTCTTGAGGGTGAGGCAGAAGAACTCGTCGAGGGTGCTATCGCGGTCGTCGCCGCTGGACTCCTCACGTGGATGATCTTCTGGATGGGAACCCTGGCGTGGAACCTGAAGAGTCACATCCAATCCCAGGTCGACACCGCCGTCGCCGCGGGAGGAGCAACTGCCCTGGCAACGATCGCATTCGTTGCCGTGGTGAGGGAGGGGATCGAGTCGTCCCTGTTCCTCATCGCCACGACGGTCGGTTCCGAGAGCTCAACTGCCCAGATCATCGGCGGAATCCTTGGTCTCACGGCAGCCGTGGTGATCGGCATCCTCTTCTACGCGGGGAGTAGCCGCATCGACATACGCTCCTTCTTCAGACTCACGGGAGTCCTCATCATCCTCTTCGCCGCCGGACTCGTTTCTAAGGCTGTTCACGAGTTCCAGGAACTCGGCCTTCTGCCAACCGTCAGCGAGCATGTCTGGAATCTCGGGATCCTCGAGCCTTCGGCGAGCACGTTCGGTCGGTTCCTGGGGAGCCTCTTCGGATGGACGCCCCAGCCATCACTGCTGATGGCCTTCGCCTACACCGCGTATCTCGTTCCGGTGCTCATCACCTTCCTACGAATGACAGCACCACGGGTTCGTCGTTCCGAACGACAGCGAACCTCAGCTGTCTGACTGAGGCTCGGCGGAGTCATCGCGGTGGTCCTCGACCCATACAGAAGCGTCTCGATAAGCCTGTTTGAAGGTTCGACCGACCCACTCGTCCGATGTGTAGATGTTCTGCGACCCGACCACGCTGGTGACCCGTGCCACCGCGAGCTGTTCGTGGATGTTCTCGTTGGCTGAGACCAGGATGAGCTTGCTCTCCTGGTCGCGGAGAGCTTGCGCGTAGCGCAGCAGCACGTCCATGAACGTGGAACCAAGGTCGCTCCGCCCACGGAGCCGCAGAATCACAACAGCGTTGCGGGATTCATCCGTGACGTTCGGGAGCTTCTCTTCGAAAACGGGGGCCGATGCGAAGAACAGGCTCCCGTACGGCTGCAACAGAACGACTTCGTTGGGCGGTACGTCGCTCGGCGCTTCTACCTCACGAAGATCCCCATCCGCGCTCACCAACCACCGCTTGATCACGATCTTGTTTGACTGGTTGATGATGTAGAGGATCATCGAGATACCGACGCCGACGAGCACCGCGTATTGGAGTGCGATCAGCATGGTCAGAACGAATGTGACGCCCATGACGGTCGCCTGCATTCCGCCGGTCTTCCAAACAGCCTTGATGTCGGCCGGCTTCACGGTCCGATAACCCACCGTCATCAGCAAACCGGCGAGGGCAGGCATCGCTATGTATCCGACGACAGAACCGAACAGGAGGATCACGATTGCCATCACAGCGCCTGCGATCAGGAGGGCGAGGCGGCTCTTCGCACCGGCGTTCTTGACGAGTGACGATGCCGACATGGATCCCCCGACCGGCATCCCCTGGAAGAGCCCTGCAGCGACGTTCGCGGCCCCCTGACCGACGAAGTCCTGGGATGCGTCGGGGTAGTTGCCGTCGGGATTCGGGAAGTTCGCCGTTATCCCCGCACCCTGAACCAACCCGATGAACGCGAGCGAGAGAGCAGGGATGGCGAGCACCGGGATGAGTCCGAACTGGGGCATCATCGGAAGAGGCAGGGACCTTGGGATTCGAGCGATGTCGTTGAGAATCGCCACGTCCCAACCGAGAAGCGGAGCAATCGCTGATCCGGCGATGATCGCGACGACCATGCCGAGTGCCCCGAGCTTGGTGCGTTCCAGCAGGAGGATCAATCCGATGGTGGCGATACCGACGGTGATCGTGGGCCACGAAGCCTTGCCGAGGTTGAAGATCGTGTCGAACGCTCGTAAGACTCGGTTGGCACCTTCAGATTCGTAGCCGGTGAAGTTGTCGAACTGGCCGAGAATGATGTTGATGCCGACGGCATTGATGAACCCGACCATCACCGCGTTCGACACGAAACGGAGGATCGATCCCGCCTTGAGGAGACCGGCAGCGAGCATGACCACGCCGGTCAGGATCGACAGTGTGAACAGTGCCCGGGCGGGATCCTCAGCCGAGTGAACTGCGCCAACGTCGGCAACAACGATCGCCATGGCCCCCGTCGCCTGGACTGCCATGAACGACGAACTCGTGAACAGACCGCCTGTGAACGTCCCCACCATGTAGGCGTAGAGCCCGAACACGGGATTCACACCGGCAAGGAGTCCTCCAGCGAGGCCGTCGGGAACACTCTCGACACCAAGGACCACACCGGCGACAGCGTCGTCCTTCAAGGTCTCCTTCTGAAAGAGGGAACGAAGTCTCAGCACCGACTTGTCCCTCCTACTCTCGATTCGGCGAATGCCGGGGCCGACGTGAGAATCACCGTGGGTATTGTAGTGACGAGGTGGATTCGAACGCTGATTGCCTGATGGGCCGCTTGCCAACCCAGACCGAAGGTCGGGGCCTTGGAAATGCTCCGTCCTCGGGACTCCTTGGGCGATGACCCGACACGTGCCAGAGGGGGTGACGTGACCATGAATCTGGGCAGGATCGGTCTCTTCATCGGTACTCCGCTCCTGATCCTCATGCTTCCACTTGCGATGTACCTCACCGACATGTCGGTGAACAACAGATCGCTGCCGCGCAACATCTCGATCGCCGGTGTCGATGTCGGCGGTCTTCCACCGGATGAGGCGTTCACCGTCGTTCGCTCCCATGAGGAGGGCCGGCATGCGGAGCCGTCTGCTTTCGTCGTCAACGGCACAACATACGAACTCAGTCCGAACGCGGTGGGGATGAAGATCGAGGTCGACTCGGCAATCTCGGCAGCGATCTCCGAATCGAGCTACGGCGTCCTTGACGGTTTGATCCCGTGGTTTCGGAGCTTCTCAACGGAACTTGATTACCCGGTCGAGATCTCCATCGACGGCACGTCCATCGACCACTACCTCGAATTGTGGGAACTGGCTGCGATCCCCGAGCCGGCCTTCGATGGGAACATCGCGATCCTCGATGGTGAAGTCCTCGTCACGTACCCGACTGCCGGCATGCGAATCGACCGCATCGCAGCTCGCAACATCGTCGAATCGGCCATGCTCGACGGGGTGGAACGGTCAGTTGACATCCCGTTGGTCAACCGTGTACCCGTGCTCTCGAATCAGGAGTTCGACGAAGCTGCCGCCACCGTCGAGACCATGATCAGCCGTCCGGTCACGCTCCACAGCACCGAGGTCGACGCAACACTCATCGTGCTGCGATCTGAACTAGCCGCCGCCGTAACGATCGACATTGTGACCACGCCGCCTGCACATATCGACGTTGGCCTCGACCCCGGCATCCTCGCTACCACACTCGATTCGCGCCTCGCCGCGTTCGAGCGGCCACCGATTGAGGTCCAGATCGCCACCAATGTCGCCAGCGGTCGCGCTTCGGTCACCCCTCCGGAGAACGGCACTCGCGCGGATGTTGATTCCCTCGCCGAGGCGTTGTACGAGGCGGCGCTCACCGGGGGACGCGGGGACCTCCCCATGGTGATCGACCTCGAACCACGGATCACCGCAGAACAGGTCGCGGCGTGGGGACCGCTCGGACTCGTATCGAGATTCACGACGCGGTATATCTCAGGGCGACCCAGGGCCACGAACATCCAGACCATGGCCCGTACCGTCGACGACTCGATCGTGTGGCCGGGCGAGACGTTCTCGATCAACGAGAAGGTCGGCCAGCGCACCGAGGCGAAAGGCTACGTGCGTGACGCGGCGATCATCAACGGCGAGGTCTACTGCTGCGACAGCCCCGTGAACGTGGGCGGTGGCGTGAGCCAGTTCGGCACGACGTTCTTCAATGCCGTCTTCTTCGGTGGCTACGAAGACATCGAGCATCAGGCGCACAGCATCTACTTCTCCAAGTACCCGGAAGGGCGGGAAGCAACCCTCGGATACTTGCACCCGGATGTCATCTTCCGCAACAACACCGACGCACCGGTCATCATAAGGACCGCCTACACCGCGACGTCGGTCACGGTGCTGTTCTTCGGCAACAACGGCGGGTTGAAGGTCGCCTCGGTACGCTCCGATCGACGCAACTTCACGGAGCCCCGAGTGATCTACGAGGAAAATCCTGCGCTCAGTCCGGGCACCCAGCGAGTCGTCACGGGCGGTTCGGAGGGCTGGACGGTGACCGTGACCCGCGTGATCACCTACCCCGATGGCACTGTTGAGCGGGAGCCGTTCTACACGCGTTATCGAGGCAGCGCCAAGAAGATCCAGGTCGCCTCGTGTGCCACCGTGTCCGGTTCTGCCCGGTGCTCGAGCCCACCGTCGACGACACCACCAACCACGGCGGCACCGACGACAACCACGATGCCCGAGGAGACAACGTCCACGACCGCGGCGCCCGAGGAGACAACGTCCACGACCGCGGCGCCCGAAGAGACAACGTCCACGACCGCGGCGCCCGAAGAGACAACGTCGTAGGGTGCAGCACTAGATGGGCGACCCGGCTGCGGTAGCCTCGTTGCCCATGGACACCAGTCGGCTGTTGAGCGAGCGGGCGGAGCGCGATGCCTTCCTCATCGGGCACTACAGCTCCCCGCTTCCTGAAGAGCACCGCCCAAGCTTCAAGGGTCTGGATTACTTCCCTCCTGACCCCGCCTGGGAGTTGACCGGTATCTACAAACCGACAGAACCCCACAAAGTCCCTGTGCCCTCTTCCATCGGCATCGAGAGTTCCTACACGATGCTCGGCGTCGTCGAAGCCACGATCGGCACGTCAACGTATCGACTGACCGTGCTCGACGACGGTGATGGCGGTGCATTTATCCCGTTCAGGGACGGCACCGCTGGCAGAGAGGCTTACGCCGGCGGCCGGTACGTGGGAGTCGAAGCGGATACGGCCGGAGAGGTCACCATCGACTTCAACACAGCCCAGAACCCATGGTGTGTCTACGACGAGGAGTTCACCTGCCCGCTGCCCCCTGCGGAGAACTGGATTGTTGAACGGATCTCTGCCGGTGCGAAGGCGTACGAGCCACCGAACTAGGCCTTGCCTACGGCTTCGTTCTCGAACCAGAGCCGCAATCGCCGGAACCCCTCATCGAGCGTGACCTCCGGCTCCCAATCAAGGGCTCGACGGGTCTCGCGTTGGTCGAACCAATGAGCCGTGCCGAGTTGTTCTGCGAGAAAGCTGGTCATGGGCGGATCGTCCTGGGTCGAGCGCCGATCCCAGATCTGCTCGACGGCGAGACCACCCGTACGCGCTACGCGATAGGGGACCTTGATCCGGGGCGGCGCTAGACCGGCGGCCATGACGATCCGGCTCAGAATCTCACGAACAGGTCGCGGTTGACCGTTGGTGACCACGAGCGCTCTCCCCCCCAGCGTCGGGGCGCTATCGAGGGCGGCAACGAGCGCGTCCGCGGCATTGTCGACGTACGTCGTGTCGATCAACGCTGCACCCGACCCCACCATGGCGAGACGGCCCGACTCGGCCCGGTTCACGATACGTCCCACAAGCTGCGTGTCGCCGGGTCCCCAGATGAGATGGGGCCGTATGGCGACAACCGGCATGTCTCGAGAGTTCGCTGCGAGCGCGATCAATTCCGCCTGGGCTTTGCTCTTGGCGTAATGACCTCTGGCACGATCCGGGTCTGCGGGACCCGCCGACGCGCCGATAAGGGACCGTCCGCTGTGAGCGACCGAAGGTGAGGAGACGTGGACGAAGCGGGCAACTCCTGCTGCCCCCGCGGCGCTCACGACGTTGCGCGTGCCTTGAACGTTCGTCGCTTCGAACGTCGTCCACGCCCCTGTTGCCGCCGCACGCCCGGCAACGTGGATTACAGCATCCGCTCCACCCACTGCGGCATCAACGGCAGTGCGGTTTGCGATATCGCCAAGATGCTCGGTGATCCCGAGGCCACTCCGCTGTCGTTGCAGCACCGAGACATCGTCTCCCCGTTTCTCCAGATGGGCCACGACGGCACGTCCGACGAGGCTCGTCGCCCCGGTCACAAGCACCCTCATATCCGGCCCATCCGCCCACCGGAGAGCACCCTTTCCGCCCATCGCGCTACGCGGGTGCGGTCGATCTTCGAGTTGTGACGCTTATCGACGGGAAGGGACGGAACAACCAATACTGCGGCAACGTCGACGTCTCCCGCCTTCGCTCGCACTCGATCAGCCAATGCCTCGTCGGCGAGATCCGCTCGACGACGGGAATCCACTGTTACCGCCACCACGACCACCTGCTGTGTGCCGGGTGGGCCGACACCCACCACGGCAGCTTGGGAAATGCCGGAGAGTTCAGCGACGTCGTGCTCGATCCCGACCGGAGTAACGGGACCGTCCGGCGACGTCACGACGTGCCCGATCCGCCCTTCGATCCACAGCCGCCCCGCCTCGTCGACGTGCCCGACGTCCCCGCTGCGATGCCATCCGGCGGGTTGGGAGGCGTCATGCTCGGTCATCCAGAGCTTGTCGTACCCGTCTCTGATGTGAGCGGCGTGGATGCACACCTCTCCGACGACATCGCTGTCTTCAGTGAGCGGACCTGTCGGCTTACCTTCGGCATCGAGCGGGCTGATCGCGATCCGGACGCCGGAGATGGGCATTCCGACACAGACACCGTTGCCCTCGGGAATGACTTCGGCCTCAGCGAGACTGATGTCGGCGACGGGAAGCACCTCAGTCATCCCGTACGGGCTGTGCAGCTCCGTGTCTGGCATCAACTCGCCGACAGCTCGCAACACTGCAGCCGGTACCGGCGCACCGGCCGACATCAGGACCCGAATTCCCTCCAACGCCTCGGCCTGACTCGCAGACATGTCCGCCGCCGTGTCAACCACATTGCTCAGGGCCGCGGGAGAAGCGAACACGAGCGACGCATCGATTGCGGTAGCGGCATCCGCAAGGGCTTGGGCGGTCAGACTCCCCGGTGACGTGACCTTCATGTGGGGAACGGCAGATGGGATACCGATAGCGGGCCCGGAGAGGGCGAAGGGTCCGAATGCCGCGACCAGACTGTCCTCCGGCTGGATGCCGTAGAGATCGACGATCGCATCCCGTTGGGCCTGGAGCTGGTGGTGCCGGTACACGACACCCTTCGCTGGTCCGGTTGCTCCTGAGGTGAACGCGACTGCTGCCACGTCGAGCGAAGACGGTGGCGTTGGCACCGCCAATCCCTCACCCCGGGCACGCACCTCGTCAAGCGTCGCCCGGACTCCCAACAACCGGCGTCTGGACGGATCCAGCGGGATTGATGCGATTCGGATGCCGGACCAACGCATGACTCGTGCCACAGTCAGGGCTTTGGCATTGCCTATCAGGAAGGCTGGATCGGCGCTTGCCAGTGCTCTGCTCATGCCTCTGATCCCCAGACCTGCGTCGACCAACACGACGACCGCACCGGCCCGCCAGGAGGCGTAGAGGCATACGGCAAGATCGATGCCGGGTTGAATGAGCAGTGCCACTCTGCTGCCGCGCGCAACGCCGAGTTCGGTAAGACCTGCGGCGACTCGATTGACGTCCGCATCGAGTCCGGCAAATGAGATCGAGGATTCCTCCCCGCCGTTCCCCATCTCGACGATGGCGACGGTGTCATCACCTGCCCTTCGCTCGATACCCGCCCAGAGCGGCTCACGTTCCCGCTCCGCCGCAACCTGCGTGGTCGAACGTTCGGGTTCATCGAGCCAGGCGAAGACGGCAGATGCAACGTCGGCGTCTTCGGGTGTGAGGTGACCTGCCCCGACGAACCGATGGATGTCGGCATTGGGCAGCCGTAGAGCGAGGTCTCGCAGATACAGATCGGAGAAGACCGGATCCGATGGTCCCCACAACAACAGCGCAGGCACGTTGGCGAGTTGCTCGAGGTCGGCCGCGATACGGTCGAGCACGAGCCGGGTTGGATGAGCCTCATCGAGCGGGATGTCTTCGACGAAGGCAGCGATGGCTGCCCTCCGGTCGGCGCTCCGGTACGGAGCCTCATACGCATCACGGATCGGGCGAGCGGCCCGTGGCCTGGTGAGCGCCATCGTTCCGCGAACGAACGCCGGAGTCGTCGTGCAGATCCGTTCCAGCATCCCCGGGGTCCGGACCATTCGGATCAGGGTCGGGGCGCGCGATTCGGCGGGTTGGTGAACCGCGGTGTTCATCAGCACGATGCCGCCCAGTTGGTCTTGATGGCATTGCGCCCACCCGAGTGAGATCGGACCGCCCCAATCGTGGGCGACGGTCACGATCGGTCCGGTGAGTCCCATTTCGTCGGTGAGTGCGCAGAGGTCGTCGATGCGCTGCTCGAGGCGTCGCGTGGTGCCGGTGCGCTCCGAGTACCCCATGTCGAGGTGGTCGATCGCTATCACCCGAACGTCGGATGGGGCATTCGCGATCAGGTCACGCCAGAGATACGACCATGTTGGATTGCCGTGGACGCACAGCAGGGTGACTCGGGGTCTCGCAACCTGGTTGTCGAGCACATGCCACGTTCTGCCGGAATCGTCGAGTTCTGGCGTCGTGATGAGCCGCGACCACCGCGGTTCGAGTCCTTCGAGACCGCGGTCGGGCAGAACTGCGGGCGACGTCGACCCGCTGGTCACCAGGTCAGTTCGATCGCCGCGGCGTTGATGCCCGAACCGATCCCCAAGAGAAGCACCATGTCACCCGGCTCAAGCGAATCGGCCTCGAGCGACAACGTGATCGGAATCGAAGCCGGACCCACGTTTCCCATACGTGGAAACGTGAGAGGCACCTTGTCGGTGTCGATACCGAGGTACTCGCAGAGCATGCGTGTATGGACTTGTGATACTTGATGGATGATGTAGCGATCGGCATCCAGCCAACCCAGTTCGTCCGCGTCGATCCACGCCAGCTTCGAGACCAGAAGACCGGCGTCGAGGAGAGACTTGGTGTCGGTTCGCATCTGCTCCAGGTCCCCGGCGCAGAGGCCGTGATGGCTGGTGTCAGCTCGCGCGATCCCACCGACGACTTTGTGGCTGCCGGGATTGTCGGAGTGACGGCCAACAACGGCTGCGGCACCCCCCGAACCGAGCGTCAAAGATGCGAACTCGGCGAAAAGGTCAGCCATTGTCGCATCGGGGCCGGCGAGACGATCGAGAGTGCTCTGCTGGAGTTGCCGGCTCCCCTCCCCGTCGACGATCAACGCGTAGTCGATCTGGCCGCTGTCGATCATGTTTCCTGCCACCTGGAGGGCGTTGACGAATCCGAGGCAAGCGTTAGAGAGATCGAAGCTGAGACACCAGCTGGGCAGATCGAGAGCGTGGTGGACCGTCACGGCCGATGACGGTTCGAGTCGATCGCGGCACACGGATGTGTCGATCAGCAGCCCGATCTGGTCGGAGCGAATTCCGCTCGCTTCGATGGCCTTCTGCCCAGCGGCCGTGGCGGCATCGGTGAAGAGATACCCATCGGGCCACCACTGTCGTTCTCGAATGCCTGCGAGACTCTCGAGCAATCCGGATTGGGTGCCAAGGCGGGTATAGGTGTCGGCTAGGATCTCGTCGAATTGGGCTGAGGTCATCACCTCGGGTGCCTCCACGTGGGCTATGGAGACGATGGCGGTGTCGGTCATGCTGAAGGTGGCGTTGCCGGACATCATGGATCCTTCGTAGTGAATATGAGCGATTCTCGCAGGTAGGCAAGCATACGGCTGATTTCGACAAGGGGTCCACTACCAGTGCCCTTGCGTCCTGCCGACTATCCTCCGATGTCGGATACGGACGGTCCGAACGTCCACGAATCGAATGAGGTGATCGATGAGTAAAACCAAAGGAATCGGGTGGGTGATCCTGGTACTCGGAGTCGTCTTCGTCTTGGGAGGGCTGGCGGTCAAGTTTGTCGTGCTCCCCTCTCAAGCGAAGTTCCCCGCCGACGTCGACTCGACGCGGAACTACGAGGGTCAGTTGGGCGTGATGATGAACGCCGCCGCGTTGGAGACGGGCGACATGGCGAACCTGTTCTTGCGGGACGTTCCCGTCACTATCGCGAGATCAGTCAAGACCGTCGAAGTTGGCGGCAACGACGGTGCAGTGGTCTCGGACCACGCTCTGATGAGTTCCCCGGCCGGACCGATCGACGAGTCCCTGACCATCTATGCGATCAACCGAACGACGATGGACGCGATCGCGGACTTCTCCGGCGATGTACGGATCACCCCCCGCCAGGGCCTTGTTATCGGCTGGCCTATCGGAACCGAGGGCACGGACTACATCGGTTGGAACGGCGACACGCAGCAGACCACGGTCCTCTCCTACATGGGCGAGGAAGAGCGCGGTGGAATCAACACATACAAGTACCACGCAGCCGAGGAGCCCGCGGTCATCGTGGATCCCGAGCTGCTCGCTCGGTTCCCGGCCGCGTTCCCGAAGGATCTGCTCTTGCAGTTGGCTCCGTTGTTCGGACTGCCGGCTGAGATGATGGCGCAGCTTGGACCGGTCCTTGAAGCGATGCCCGATCCCGTTCCGCTCACCTACACGTTCGCCTTCGACAAGACCTACTGGGTCGAGCCGAACACAGGCGTCCTCATCGACATCGACGTACTGGAGTCCCGCCAGGTGGCACTTGCCGTGCCGGGCGCTCCGGCACCGATCGCCCTCGCCGAGGTACAACATCTCACATATGTGACGACAGCGGCGTCCGTCCAGGATGCGGTGAACGACGCAAACGACGGCATCAACCAGCTCAACATGTTCGGGGTCTACATCCCGCTCATCCTCATCCTGCTGGGCGCCATCGGCATCATCGGCGGCATCTACTACACCTTCGTGATGAAGGAGCCGGAAGACGAAGCAGCAGTGGCGTAGCCGCCGCAACTGACAAGCCAGAGGCTCTCGGCCTCTCAGAATTGCCTCCGCCTCCGGGTGGGGGCGATTCTGCGTTTCGACTCTTGTGCAAAGCCGCTGTTCGGAGCAGATCGATCCGCTGCAGCCGGCTACGACAGATCTTCAGCAGCGAGTCTCGTTCTCGGGTCCGCTTTGAGCACTGTGACGAAGAGGAAGTAGAGCAGCGGTATCGAAAGGTAGAGCACAAGGCTGAGCGACGGGAACCACGTAGCAACAAGCATCGCGAGCGCGTACACGACGAGCGGTGCCGCAGCCGTGATTCTCCCCAATCGCCGGACCTGCTCGCTCGACTGCTGCCAGAGCAACCCCGGATGCCGGTAGACGTACGAGTCAAGAGCGATGCGAAACACGGTTACGGAGATGAGCACCAAGCCGTACAAGTGGAGTGCGACCGATTCGGTCTGGTATTCGCCCAACACCCCAGCGACAAACGGAACGAGCGACACCGCCATGAGGAACAGGAGATTCAGCCAGGTCGTGTTGCGATCGATGTATCGAACCTGGGCGAATGATGAACGATGCCCAACCCAGTACATGCCGACGAGCAGGAAACTGATAACGAATGACACGAAGGTCGGCTGGATCTCAGCCAACGACTCGCCCAGCGACTGTCCGGATCCGAGATCGGGGACCTTGAGTTCGAGCACGAGAATTGTGACGATGATGGCGAAGACACCGTCGGTGAAGGCCAGCAGCCGGTCGGGGTTCGCGTTCCGCTGCTCCCTGGCATCGAGTCCTGGCTGAGTGTTCTCATGCATGGACCCACTATATGCGGCTGTCTCCCAGCAAGGCCTCCGGGAGCAGGGACGAGGCGAGCACTGCATGTGGGCCGGAGCAGGACGTGGGCAGACACCTCGCATCGTCCATCCGGTATCGTTGGCGGTCCTCGCAACCACGGAGCAGCGCATGAGACCGAGCTGGGATGACTACTTCCTCGACCTCGTCGATCAGGTGGCATCCCGAGCCACGTGTGACCGGGGCAAGAGCGGATGCGTCGTCGTGCGAGACAAGCGGATCATCTGTACGGGTTATGTCGGATCACCTTCCGGGATGCCCCACTGTGACGAGGTCGGCCACGACCTGAAGAGGGTCATGGATGATGACGGGGGTGTCCGCCAGCACTGTGTTCGGACCGTCCACGCAGAGCAGAACGCCATCGTCCAGGCTGCCCGCTACGGCCTGTCGCTCGAGGGTACGACGATCTACTGCTCGATGGAACCGTGCCGGGTCTGTGCCATGCTCATCGCCAGCAGCGGCATTTCCCGAGTTGTCGCTCGCCGCCGATATCACGCCGGGGGCGATACTCCTGAGATCCTGGCGTCCACAGGCGTTGAACTCGAGATCGTCGAAGATGTCGTCGAAGGATACGAGGGACAGTAAGAGCCCGTGTCCCATGCTGAGATGGGCACCATGGGAGCAATCGATCTCGAACCGGTGTCTCTGACTCTCTCGCAATGAATCGGACCCTCTGCGCCTCGATGGTCCGCCGAGCTCCGGGGGTGGGACTCGAACCCACGACAAACGGATTAACAGTCCGCTGCTCTGCCAAACTGAGCTACCCCGGATTACCACGGCCGTCGTGGCCGCTGCGCGGAAGTGTACCGGTCGCTTGATCGAACGACCTTATTGCC
>CAXMQQ010000086.1:0-34343 GCA_964195545.1 uncultured Acidimicrobiia bacterium
CTGGTCAGCTCATTTCGAGTCGCGAATGATCCGATACATCGTCGCCGTGTCTTCTACGTAGTGATCCATGAGGGCGGCGAACCGGTCAGCCTCGTCTATGGCGCCGGTACGGAGCCCCATCGCCTTCGCCCCAAATTTCGCACCGCGAAAGTAGACGCGGAGATCACCAAACGGCATTGCCGTTGGACCGGGTGCTAGATCTCCCAATGTTGGGGCAGGTTGTTCCGCAGGCGCCAGGCCCAGACCCTTCAATGCGTCGAGCGCCACATCCTCGAACGGACGGTCCGCGAAATCCCGACTAACCAATCGCAGCATCTCGTCACCGGTCGGATCGATCACGACGGTCGCAGGAATCGCCAGTGCGCGCGGGTCTTCGGTGTTCAGCAGACGGTACGGTTCGATCGAGAGACTCCGATCCGGATCCGACAGCATCGGGAACGGCAGATTCAACTTGTCAACCACGGCCGCGTGTTGACCAGGCGAGTCGACGTCGATTGCTGCGACGACGGCGCCAGCGTTCAAGTATTCGTCATGCCGCAATGCCACGCTGACCAGCTGGCCATTGCAGTACGGTCACCAGTCCCCGCGTAGAAACAACAGGACCACCGCACGACCGCGCTGGTCGGACAGACTCCAGGGCTCGCCAGACTGGTCGAGGAGAGTGAAGTCGGGGGCGTTGCTCACCCCCACAACCTAGGGCAAGTCACTCGCAAGGTCGATTCTGACAGCGAGGGCCGACCATTTTCTTTCGTTCCGGCGCAGGCGCAGTACCACGTAGTCGCGGGTGCGTGTTGTGCCGTCCTTCCTCCACCCACCGTCAATCGAGCACCGCGGTGCCCCGTTGGATCGAGCGGTGGGCACGCGGTCCGGCGGACCAAGCGATTCCTGCCGTTCGAGCCACGCCTCGATGTGCGGGTCCGCGCCCGGGTCGATCCCGACAGTGCGCCGCCGGTGTTTGGCTCTGCTCCCATGATCCTGACGCGGCGCGTGCCACACTGCTCCTTGTCGTCGGCGGATAGACCACAAGCGAACACATCCGTGCTCGACGGCCCCGCGACCAGAGGTCTGGAACCGGCAGCGCTAGTGCCCCACCCCCCAAGGACTGGGCACCTCCCGTTCCACGGACGATCGGTCCACAACCCTGTTGGACCCCCTCCCCCACTGACCTTCCCCGTTCCTGCACCGCTGGGGTAGCTGACGGCTGTTGTGATGTCGGCGGTACTCGAGGCGATCAGCTCGGGTTCCGACATGCCTGGCACCATGAATGGTACGGTCCTGCCCTGAACCGAGTGGGTTGTTCCTGCCAACATCGATAGCGGAGATTGATCGAGGGAGATGAACATGGTCGCGAAGCCTTCGCGTGTTGGTGCGTTTCTTGTCTTTGTCGCCCTTGTGGTATCAGGGTGCACGCCATCGGACACTGCTGCAGACGAATCGGGGAGTGCATCGGAGACAACGGTCGGCGAATCGGGGACTGCATCGGATCAGGAAACCGGGTCGACTGATCCGGACCAGACCTCAGACGGTTCATCGAGCGCGGCCGACCCGATCGACACCGAAGTCCCTCCCATTCCGATCCTGACGCCCTCCGAGCCGATCGTCTCCCCCGGGGACACTTTCACCGTCACCGCTGATCCGCGCCACAATGGACCGGTTGTGATGAGAGCTGGCGACACGGTGATCGCTTCCGCCAATCTCAGCAACGGCTCGGCAATGATCGCGGTCCCGGGTGAAGCAACCGTTGGCACGTACACGCTTGAGGCGACCGACGATGTGGAGGGTGGCGCACTGGGCGTGGTCGGTGTAGCCGACACACCTTCCCTGTGGGTCAGCACGCCAAGGTGGATATCCACTGGCACCCGGCAGAAGGCGACCGTCACGACGTTCGACATTCCTGACGGCCTCACCGTCGCACTCGAACTGACGAGGCCGGGCCAGGCGGCCGAGCGTCTCGTTCCCAATGCCTTCGCGGGCCTCGCACCGATCCCCTTCGGAGGCGATCCAGGCGAAGGGATCCCTCGTGGAGCGACATCGGTGACGTTGCCGGAAGGATTCACGGGAACCGTACGCGCCATCGCCGATACCGCTGAGAACCTCACCATGTACGCCGATACGGAGCAGCCACCAGCCGTCATTTCCGCCTCGGTCCACGTCCAGACCTGCGATGATCCCTCCGGCGTCACGGGCAATCTCGTCGACTCGGGATCGGTGAGCGCGGTATGGATCGAATCCGGGATCCAGACCAGCCGGCTCGCTACTGATGACGGAGCATTCACAATTCCAGCGGGTCCCGGAACCGTCATGGTGAGCGCAGCGCGGGGAGCCGACGCAACCGCAGCATCACCGCAGTTCGTGCAGGTCAAGTGCGGAGAGCTGCTTGATGTCGGGTCAATGGACGAGACCGTGGATACCGGGCCTGCACCCCGCACCTACCTCGGGGGCCTGACACTGGACGACGCCTTTGCATTCACGGCGACTGCTTCAGGGGATATCGAGTTCTCCCACGAGGGAATCACAGACTGCTCGGCGACCGGCTCAGAGGTCGAACTGCAGTTCACCGATTCAGGATCGGACCCACACTTCTACTACGTCACGATCCCGGATTTCTCGGGGACCGGCAGGTACGAGGCAGAGTTCCAGATCATCAACGTTCTCAAGGACGGCGAGTCGAGCGGGTCGGCGATCGTGGAGATCGAACAGGGCAGGATCGAAGACTTCGACGCCGTCGGCGGCATGTTCTCCGCCACCTACGACGGAGCACTTGGCTCAGGCACTGTCGAGGGAACGTACACCTGCCTCTTCTTCACCGCTCTCGAAGCATCCCACGTCACGATACGTGGTGCCGCACCACGTGGTGGCGTGTTCGCAGCACCATATCTCCTGACCGCAGGATCCAGCGCCGACGACGCATGCCGCAAAGCGCTCGTATGGGGCAATGGAGACAGCGAGTACCTCGACGTGATCGTGAGGAAGGCGGCCAGAGAGATCTTCACCGAGCGTTTGCCTCGCGTCGAAGCAATCACTCAGGAAGAACTCGGTGCATTGCTCACACTCGCGGCACAGCAACAACTGCTCGGAACGCCGGAGGAGGAACAGGTCGATACCGCCAGTGTCGCCGGAGCTGTCGGCGCCGACTACTTGATCACCCTCCGGGTGACAGACGTAGGCGGATCAGCGATCCTTTCGGTTGTCGCAACGGATATGCGGACGATGAGCGTCCCGTACCGCAACACCTTCGAGGCCGAGTCAGATGTTGCACTGTTCGACGTGTCGATCGGGGCGGACGTTGCTTCGGCATTGCAGAAGATAGGTATCTGTGGGGAGGTGGATGAGGAGACGGTCAAGGTTGCCTCTGGTGAAGAACGGGAGATCACCTACACGCTGACCGATCTCGCCGGCGAGGCAGCAGAAGGTGCGATCGACGCAGTTTCCAGTACCTGCGGCACATTCGAACCCACGTCTGGGAACGCCAACGGCGGCGACTTCACGACCACGTTCACTGGAGGGGACGGTGGTTGCACCGACCAGGTCACCTTCGTCGCAAAGACAGACACCGCGGTAGGTGAAGTCACCACAGAACAAGACGAGGACGAGTCAACAACCGCCATCGCAATCCCGATGTTCGCATACCGCTACACGATCGACATGGAGTCGACGTGGACAGCCGGCGACTACTCCAGCGACTCAGCGGTGATTCATGCTGAGTCAGAGGGCGAGTTCTTCGTCGAGCCGGATTTCCAGCAGATCATCGGTGCAGGAACGGGGAAGGTCAGCGGGGGCGACCCTGCCGTACCATGCGTGTTGATCAGCGCGTCTGGCACGACGAACCGTCCGCAGCAGTGGACCGTCGACGGAACGTACTCCGTATGGATGAACGGCGATCTGGCCTCTGGGAGCCCCGAAGACGGCGGCACGCTTCGCCTCGACCCTGCCGGTTCGAATATCAAGGTCACAGGGTCCTATTCAGACCCCGAGTGCTTCCCGCCGGGTTCGCAGTCGAACGAAGTGTTCTCCTACCTGATCGTCGGGGTGCTCGTCACCAACCCTGCGCTGATCGTTGGCGAGTTCCCTCAGGGATTCGAGATGCCGTTCACCGCGGACGGGCAACGAACGGAGAAGTCGTGGCCGATTACCGTCGGCAGGGGTTCGGGCACCGTGACGATCGAAGTGTGGCAGCTGGAGTCAGACGGCTGAGATCAGAGCGACAGGGTCGTGGTCGTAAAGCCTTCGATCTGGACGAGCTCAAGGCCGTCCGCTGAGAGTGCCACTCCCGCAAGACGGCACGTGAAGGTCTTGCGGCCTTCTGAGAGGATCCAGTCGTGGATCGCGATCACGTACCTGGGCTTCACGAGACCGGTTCGGTCGCCGCCGGATGTGAGCGGCCCGAGCAGCCATAAACACGACTCATCCAGATCGTCCTCAACGCGATTCAGCCGGTATTGGCGGCGATCACCGCTTCTGCGAAGACTTCGGCACCATCCTTGACCCGCTCGTGCCACGTCGGTTTCTGCCACTGTTCCCAGGCGAAGCCAGACGTTTCGAACGTCTCATCACCGACGACGACCGTGATGCCGACCCTCTCGACCGTCTCCGTGACGATGCTGCCGTCAGCGCCGACCCGGTATGCCTGCAAGGAAGACGGGTCGGAGAAGCCGATCGCCTGATACGGGACCCTGATTTCGATCACCTGACCTTCGGCTGACCAGGTGGACCGGGAGTCGAATTCTTCGTCGCTTGGGTCGGAGGTCCCAAAGACCATCTCTCCAGGGGCGATCACCTCGGCTGCGAGGCTCTCGCCGGTGGAAGGATCGACGAGCGGGTGGTTGACGAGGAGGTGATGAACATTCCAGACGCCGCTTCCCTCCTGGAAGTCGGCGGGGTTCACCGGTTCATAGTTCCTCTTCCAGGCATACCGAATGCCATAAGGATCGTTGGAAGCCCGCACGAGCATGCGTCCCTCGTCCCCATCGAGCACGACCGCGTAGTCAGATTGTGGGTCGATTTCGGCGGTGCCCGGTAGCCCGCCACTTTCGCCGGGAATGACATCGAATCCGATCACCACCGGTGTCTCAAGCCACAGATCGGAACCGTCGGTACGGATTCGGAGGTAGAGGTATGACTCATCCTTGAGCGCCCTGACCTCACGTACCGATCCGGTGGACTCGAGGATCACCTGGGACCCGTTCTCGGTCCACTCTCCGTCGTCGCCGTCGAGGGCAACTCCCTGGACCGACCCCGGATCGGTTGCCACGACTCCGAAGTTGGCCTCGTTCGTCCACAGATTGGCCCACAGGCTCCTTCGGTCGGGAGGGAGCTCGTAATCGGTCGTGTTCCAAGTGAATTTGAACCACTCGTCGATCCACTCGAACACAAGTGCACCCGCCAGGCCCACTTCTTCGATGGTTCTCACCAGGTCGGCGTTGATCCGCATCTGATCTCGTTCGTTATGCGCACCCTGGTTGCGGCCCTGCGGCCCAAAGTGAGCTGAGGCCATGGCCGAGGGAACGCCGAACTCGGTGATAACAATCGGGATGCCGGCGTGATGCTCTTTCAGCTTGGTGAGGTACCCGGCGTAGTTGTCGTCCTCGTCGCCCAGTTTGAATCCGGCGATTCCCTCTTCGTACCGCTGGAAATCGGGAAAATACGGGTAGGCGTGATAACTGGCGTAATAGCCGCCTGGCCACAACGAGGTCGGTCGCACGTGGTTGTGGTCGACGCCGAGCAGATCCTCTCCCTCCATTGGCTCGTCGGGGTGGTGAAGCGGATCGGTGGTCGGCCAATTGACGAACGTCACCGGCATCGTCACTCCATGTCCGGCCTCGAGTTCGGCGAGGTGGTCGAGCATCTCGGCGAGCCACACCTCGGTGGGAGAAGCGTCCGCGGTGTTCTCAAAGTAGTCGCCCCGATATGCGGGTTCGCCCGCGTTGGCGGTGTCGGATGCCGAGGTAGCGAAGGGATCCCACTCGACCCCGATCACCCACGACATCAGCCAGGGAGAGACGTCGGCGTCATACGCACCGCCGGCGTGGCCCGGACGGTCCGGTACGACGATGTCGCCGTGGACGACCTCGACCGCTCTCTCGATCTCTGTTCTGAACTCGGCGACAATCTCCGAATCGAACAAGTCGAATGTCCCGTAGAACCGGTCCTCCGGAATCCATACTCCGTGGATCAACAGCAACGGGGCCTCCGGATTTGCCAGGTTGTACTCCCGAAGTTCTTGGTAGAAGGCTGGCGGCATGATCGTGTAGACCCGGATTGCCCGAAAGCCCATGTCCGCCATTTGGGGGAACCAGCGCACGAAGTCCTCCCGACCGATCGCCTGCTCGCCCGGCTGGCGCCCCGGGATGGTGGACCCGAGGTTGACTCCGGCAACGAACCCCCGGATCCCCCCACCGGTGCTGATCAGGAGTTGGTCCCCGCGGGTCTGTGCAAAGCCGGTGAGTCCAGCCTGGGTGCTCGTCACGGGACTCCAGTCCCCAGTCGGCGAAGCGTCGGGCGCGGTGGGAGAAGCGTCGCCACAGGAAGCAACGAACATCGATAGGGCGGCCACAAGAACGGTTATACGCACAGTCATAGGTTTGTCGGCGCCCCAGGCCGCCACTTGAGCAAACCGGCCCCGAACGCCACCCACATCTCCGAAACTGCGTATGGGCCATCCCGGCTGGTACTCGCATGAGAAGGGGTCACACGCGTTCGACCAACCCGCCTTATCGTTGTTGGGCAGCCTGGGCCGATGTTCCGAGGATCCTCCCGATCACGTTCCAGAAAATCTCGGCCGCCCGGAACCTGACGATCACCTCGACAACCTGGCGCTCGCTCCAGGAGGTACTCCTCGACCGGACGCTCGTCGGCTTCATCGGGAACGTGACCGTCTCAGGAAGTTCGTCAGCCGGCTAGGTAGCCCGAGTCGCCTTGCTGCCGATCACGAGTATGTGGACATCACCTGCAACGTCCGGCGCGAGATCGCCGTACCATCCGCGCCCCTCACCACCGGACGACATGCGTTACACCACTCTCCTCTTCGATCTTGATCACACCCTCTTCGACTTCGACGCGTCCGAGACGGCTGCGTTCTCGGCAGCGCTCCACCATGCCGGGATTGACGTTGAAGACGGGTTTCACGGGCGCTTCGTCACCATCAACAAGGCGTTGTGGGTTCGTGTCGAGGCCGGCGAGATCACACCAGACGACGTTCGCACAGTGCGCTTCGAGCAGCTGTTCGCCGAGGCCGGTGTCGAGGCCGATGCCCGGGCGATCGCCGACGACTACACCGTTGGACTCGGCGCCCACGGAGGCTTGTACCCGGGGGCTCGGGAGCTTCTTGAGGAACTAGAGTCACAGACGACACTCGCTCTCGTGTCGAACGGCATCGGCCAGGTTGTCAGGGACAAGGTCGCCCGGCTCGACCTCGACCCCTACTTTGATGCCATCGTGGTCTCAGGCGAGATCGGGATCGCCAAGCCACACGCCGGCTTCTTCGACGTCGCCTTTGAGCGACTCGGCCACCCGGACAAGGAGATGACGTTGATGATCGGCGACAGTCTCACTTCCGACATCGCCGGCGGCATCAACTACGGCATCGACACCTGCTGGTACGCCCCAAACCCGTCGCCGACTCGGTCGGCCACCGCGACGTATCGCGTCGGCAGCCTCGAAGAGATCCCGCCCATCGTGCGGGGCATCTGAATCTCAGCATCGGGAATTGGATCGCCGTGTGAGACCCGCGCCTGCGCTCAACTCGTATGTCTCAACGGATCTATCTTCCCGGTCCACCGCTGCCGACACTCTCTCGTCGATCCTTCGCTGCGCCGACGATGGCGACCACCAAGCTTGGGCCAACCAAGGAGTCCTAGTTCCCGAGGTGCATGTCGGATTGTGTCGAAATCTCCCCGATCATGCGCGTCATGAGCGCGTAGAGTCGAAGATGCACGAGCTACCGGGGAGGTATGCGCAATGGCACAGTTCATGATTGTCTACAAAGGCGACGCCACAGACATGGCGGACATGACCCAGGAGGAGATGCAGGCCGTCATGGCCAAGTGGGCCGAGTGGATGCAAGGCGTCGGGTCGGCCCTCACCGACATCGGCACGCCGTTCGGTCCGTCGTCATCGATCGTTGACGATGGTTCCGCCGGGACCGCCGTTACCTTGACGGGATACTCGATCGTCCGGGCCGACACCATGGAGGCAGCCCGAGCGCTCGCCGACAACCACCCGTTCCTTAGCGAGGGCAAGGGCGACTTCGCCATCGATCTCTACGAAATGATGCCCGTTCCGGTAGGTGCCTGAGACGGAGCGGCATCCACATGCCGGGGTCAGACGATGTCGAACTCGTTGCCCTCCGGATCGGCCATCGCCAACGCGAAGTGGTCGAAGTCGAGTTCGCTAATCGTGTGGCGCACCACGGCACCCACCTCAACCAAGCGAGCACCTCTTCGGCACGTCATCTCCCGTGGAGCAACCGTCCGTAGGATAAGAGACGTCGTCCACTCCTTCGATCTGCTCGTCCGAGTCGGTGCCGTGAAGCTGTGCGTGACTGGGACACCCTCACCGAAGCAGGTCAGATCCGGCGACTTCGGAACCTGGCCATCACCGCACTCGACGAGTTCCCGATCGAACCAGTCCGTCTCCGACTCGTTGGCGGGTTCGCCAACGTCCTCTTCCGGGTCGACACCCCGGACGGTCCGTATGCGCTCAGGATCGACCTCCATCAGGACCACTCCGACGAACACGTCGACATTGAGTTGGCGTGGCTCGATGCCCTGGGCCGCGAGACGGACCTCGAAGTCGTGCGTTTCGTACCGACCTCCGACGGTCGTCCCTACGTCCACGCCACCGGGCCGGGTGTGCCGGGAGAACGGCGGTGCGCACTCTTCGATTGGGTGCCGGGACGGATCCTCGGAGCCAACCCGACCGAAGCCGGATACCACCGTCTCGGGAAGCTCTCCGCTGCCCTCCATCTCCACGGAGCAGGATTCACCCCACCGCACCCGCCGATGGCGTGGGATCGTGTGTTCTATTGGGACAAGGCGGTCGACCCGATCGTTGTATTCGATCCCGAGATGGCTCACTACGTCACGGGGGGTCGGCGGGAGATCCTCGACCGATCAATACTGGTCGTCGAAACGGCATTCGCACGCCTCGATCCGGCCGGTGCCCAGGTGATCCACGGCGATCTCCATCCGGACAACGTCCACGCGTACCGGAACCGTCTCATTGTCTTCGACTTCGAGGACGTCACCTGGGGACACCGGGTCCAGGACGTCGCTATCACGCTGTTCTACGAACGCAATCACCCCAACTACGCAGGCCTGCGAGCGGCATTCGAAGAGGGGTATCGGTCGATCGCTCCGTGGCCCGTGACATATGACGGTGAACTCGAGCACTTCATGGCTGCACGCACGATCAGCTTCGTCAACTACGTGGCGAACCTCCTCGACGACCCCTCCGACTACTACGACATCGCCTTCCCACGACTCGAAGGCTTCCTCTCAGCCTGGGCCGACTGAACAACCGCTCTCGAACCGACGCAGGTTGAGGGCGTCACTTGCGAACTCCGCGGCGGAGTCCTCGTCGAGACCGGCCGCCACCGAGGCGACCTAGACGTCACCCTCGACGTCGGACCGATGACCGTGACCGTCGCTCCGAACGACCGACTGGTCTGACCCGGCTTCGTCGGGTGTCATCGGTAGTGGCTGAAGCGTCGCGCGTCTTGCTGCGTCATGTTCCCTGTCCAACCTCCCGACCGGGGAACCAGGGCTCTCGTCTCAAGTCTCAGTTCTCATGTCTTGCCTCGTTGCAGGGAATGGATCCAGCGTTCTTCGAGTTCTCCGTTCACACACCTACGAGAGGGAACACTGATGGGCCGCGGACGCGTTCGGATCGAGGATGGGCAGAAGAGGATTCGGGCATATCTCGGCGGTGAGGTCATCGCCGACTCGACGAACCCGAAGCTGGTTTGGGAGAAGCCGTACTACCCGGTCTACTACTTCCCCCAAGACGACGTTCGTATGGATTCCCTTTTCCCGACGGAACACACGAAGCGATCCCCGAGTCGCGGCACGGCCGAGGTCTTCGACGTGAAGAGCAACCGTCACACGGCAGACCAGGCTGCCTACCGGCACACGGATTCACCAATTGAGGATCTCCGCGACTACGTCGCGTTCGAGTGGCGTTCGATGGACGCCTGGTTCGAAGAGGACGAAGAGGTTTACGTCCACGCCCGTGACCCACACACCCGTGTCGATGTTCTCCAGAGCTCGCGGACCATTCGGGTCGAGGTAGACGGCGTCACGGTTGCCGAGTCCAACAAGCCCCGTTTCCTGTTCGAGACGGGCCTTCCGGCCCGCTATTACGTCCCGAAGACGGACGTTGATTTCGAGTACCTCATGGCGACGGATACGGCAACGCAGTGCCCGTACAAAGGCACCGCCCGCTACTGGTCGATCAACACGACCGGCGACGCCCACGACGACGTCGTGTGGGGGTACGACACTCCATTGCGCGAATCGCAGGAGGTCGCCGGATACGTCGCCTTCTACAACGAGAAGCTCGACATCTACGTCGACGGCGTCCTCGAGGAGAAGCCGAAGACGATCTTCTCATGATCGAGAGGGTATTCGATCAGTCGACGAATCCCCGGACGGCGAGTCCCGCATACGCCCGTCAGGTGACAGATTCCCGAACCGAGTGCCGCCAGGCCAAGATAACAGTGGCAGACCCGGCCGCAGCGAGAGCAGACAGCAGCCACATGAGGTCGTAGGAGCCCGTTTGGTCGATGATCGCGCCGAAGATCGGTGGGCCGATCCCAAGTCCGGTGAGGAAGCCAAACAGCACGATCCCCGATGCACGGCCGGTCGATGCCACGCCGGCTTCCACCATCACGGCCACCATGCCAACCGAGTTCCACGAACTCGACCCGACAGCGATCAGCACGGCAGCAGGCCACAAGAGCCAAGCAGCGAACGCCCCGGACGCGTAAAAGAAGGCAGCCGCCACGATCGACAGGACGGCCATCGCTCCCAATGATCCGCGGAACGCTCCTGATCGCTCGGCATAGCGACTCCACAGGATCCTTCCCGCCACGGCGACGAGTGCTATCACAGCGGCGGCGAACCCACCAACGACCGGAGAGAAGCCCAGCACCTCTTCAGCGAAGAGCGGGACAAGGAAGGTGACCGCACCGGAGAATCCCATCAGGAACCCGAAGCCGGTAAGCCACCAGATCGCACGCGACAGCGGCCCACGACTCCTGGTCCGGTGTTCGGCCGATGTCTTCGGCGCGGCAGGGATCGTCCAGGCTGCCAGCGCGGCGAACACCAACGGGACCACAGCGACGATCAGATAGGCCCCACGCCATCCGAGGGTGATCGCCAACGTCGGCACGGTCAGCCCACCGAGGAAGATCCCTGCCTGCACTCCGGATTGCTTCACGCCGGTGATCACACCCCGCCTACCGGCGGGCACATCTTCAGCAATCAACTTGTTCGTCGCCGGATTCGCCGTGGCTTGAGCGAAGGCACCGGTGAGAGCGCCGACCAACAGCACGGCATAGGCGACGGCCATGCCGAGGACCAAGAACGTCGCACCGGCCGTCACGAATAGTGCGATGAGCGCCTTCTTGCCTCCGATCCGATCGGTGATCCGACCCGCTACCGGAGACAGCACCGCCGCTGCCACGCTCACGAGCCCGAGAGCGAATCCAAGCTCCGCACGACTGATCGCCAGGTCATCGATGATGAAGGTCGCAAGAATCCCCAGCGAGGCCGGGGTGAACGTGGCCGCCGCCATCGCAACGACCAACATGAAGCCGAACATGGTGCGGCGGGCATCGCTCATCGGAGTGGTCACGGACCGATTCAAGCCGAATTGAGCGGAACCGGAGCCGTCCACGCACCCGAACATCAATCCAGCGCCACATCGGTAGTGTTCCGAATCCCCGCACCGAACGTAATCTGATGACGCAGCCGATCGCACAAAACGAGAATCAGCACACGACCCAGGCTCGGGTCTGGGCAGAACTCGGCCTGCTGGCCCTCATGTGGGGCAGCACCTTCCTCCTCATGAAGGTGGCGGTTCCCTCGGTGCCGGCGTTCACGATGTCGGGCGTTCGAGGACTGCTCGCTGCCGCCATCCTCTGGATCGCTGTGCGAGCGACGCGAAGGGAGGCCAAGCGAACGACTGGCAGTTGGATACCGCCGGTGGTGCTTGGAACCTTGAGTGGATGGTTGCCCAACGTCCTCACTGCATGGGCACTGCTGAGGCTCGACAGTTCCTCGGCGGGGATATTGAGCGCAGCTGCTCCGATCTTCGTGGTGATCCTCGCCCACTTCTTCCTCGCCAGCGAACGGATCAGTGGCATCCAGGCCGGCGGCGTCCTGGTCGGCCTCGGTGGCGTAGGCCTCATCATCGGAGTCACACCGGCATCGTTCGGAGGTCAAGATCTCGCAGGCCAGCTCGCCATGGTCGCCGTCGCACTGAGCTACGCGGCGGGGACCGTCTACGCCCGGTGGATCGGGCCGCAGGATGCCCCCCGTCTCGCGATGCGTCAGCAACTCGTCGCAGGTGTCGTGGCCGTAGCCGTAGCCCTCGTGCTGGAGCAACCGTGGACCGTAGAACCGGAGCCGATCGCGATCGCGGGGATCATCGGACTCGCCATCTGGGCGAGCGCCATCCCCATCTGGCTGTACTTCCGGATGCTAGGCCACACCAAGGCAGTCACCGTGTCGCTGATCGCATACCTCATCCCCGCCGTCGCTGTTGTGCTCGGCGCACTCGTACTCGACGAGAAGCTCGATCCGTCGGCCGCGGTCGGTCTGCTCGTCGTGCTCGTCGGCGTGTTCATCACGACGCGTCAGAGGGCTACCAGCGTGACACCGCCGGTTTCTGCTGCGGGGATCGAGCCCAACGACACCGATTGAGCGCCCGGTGTCAACTGACGGCGGCACCGGCGACGAGAGGCAATCAGTCCCCAACGGCGACCGGAGTCCGCTTCGTCTCCATTGGTTCTAGATCACGGCAGCCGGTGGATCTGCGAACGCCGGAGTCACCACTGCCCGCACGCTGCTGGATCATCCGGATCGCCGCGAGCGCAACGATGAGCAGCGTCGATCCGAAGTACAGAGCGACGACGCTCGGGTGCCCGGAATCCGTTCCTGCCATGACTCCGTGAACGAGGGCGGCGAGGAATGTGCCGAACGCGAGGAAGTGGATCGTCCGCCAGGCCTTCTGACCGATCATGCCCTTCACATAGAAAGAGAGAGCCACGACGGCCAAGCCGTAGAGCGCCATGACACCGAACGACACGGCCATCGAGTTCCAGGAGGCCATGCCGGGGATGAGCACGTCGGCCCAGCCGAACTCGATGTAGTCGTCCATCGTGAGAGCGACCATGTGCACCACGGTGGCGATGAGGGCGCCAAGGCCAAGCGATTCATGGAACCACGTGACCGGCTTCGCTTTGACCGAGCGGCCCAGCACCTTGGTCGAAACCAGCAGGCCCCAGATGCTCGACGCTGAGAGAAGCGCAAACGCCACGATGCCGGAGCCCCTGATGACCATCCATTCAATGTTCATGCCGCGAGTTCCAGACCGGTTGTTCCGTACACGGTTCCGTCGATCCACACGACGAGCGCTGCGTTGATCCAGGGCTGGCGGTCCGCCCAGGCGAGACCGTCGGTGCCCCGCAGCAGAATGGTCTTGGCCGCAATTTCGGCTTCGACGGCTGTTGAAGTGAGGGCGGTGGCTGAGAGCACCGGACTGGACGTCGGGCTCATCGTTCGTGGGTCGATGAGATGGTTCGCCTCAACGCCGGCGACAGTCCATCGACGGCGGGACACCGAACTGGTGGCGAGTCCGCCAACGCCGAGATGGAGCGTCGTGGCGGGGTTGTCCCACGGGTCGGTGATCTCGACGGTTGCGTCTGGATCGGCAGATCGGACGTCGCCACCTGCCGATGCGACCGTCGCGAAACCTCGTTCGACGGCCCGGTCGCAGGTCCATCCCTTTGCGATTCCGCCAAGGTCGATCCTTGTTCCGGGGGATCGCGTGAGGACCGCGCCGTCGACGGACCACTCCGGGGCCGCGAGGTGCTTCGCTACGACCTGGTTGTCGCCGTCGGGGATGGCGGTGAAGGTTCGATCGTAGCCCCAGTCATAGACGGCGCCACCGACACCAGCGTCGACGAATCCGCCGCTGATCGAGCGAGCATGCTCGGCGGCGTGGAGGACGTTCGCCATCTCAGGAGAGACGGCTATCCGAGACCTTGAATCGTCGTTGATCCGCGTCAGTTCGCTCTCCGGCAGGAATCGGCTGCACCTGGCTTCGACATGCTCGAACAACTGGTGGGTCGCTGCGATGCCGCGATCGGTCTGAGCGGTCACGTCCACCGTCGTACCCATCGCAGGGAAGACGATCCGCATCATGATCCGGAGCTCTTCACAGGTGCGGTCACGGCGGGCGCCGGGGCCGCAGTTGCGGTGCTCCCGCCACCGCCGGAAGAGCCGGCGACCACGACGGTACGGGTCACAACCTGGGGCGGAGGTGGAGGAACCGGTGTATACCGCACTACGACGAGACCGCGTTCCGGCATGTCCGGCATAGGAGCGGTCGTCGTTGTGGTTTCAACGGTCGTCGTGGTCGGAGGATCGATCACAACCAAAGCCACCGGCTGTTCTGTGGTATCGGTGGCCGCGGCATTGGCTGCCACAGCAATCAGCGTTGTTCCCCATGCGAGCGAGGCGCCCGTCCAGGCCAGGATCTTCGCCCAGCGCGTCGGGAAGAGTCTCCTCAGGATCACGGTGTGTCCTCGGTGGGACCGTCGACTGCGACAGCCAGAGTCGCGCCCCTCCCGATCAGCAGGTCCAGAACGGCTGGCGGCAGACCTTCGCCGACGTCCTCTGGAGCCATGCTCTGCGCGTAGCCGTTGGCGTAGAGAACCCGAGTAACGGCCCCCCCGACACCGGGAAGACCCGGTGCCGGGGAGTCGATGGTGACAACAGTGGGCTTGGGCGGAGGGGCCGTCACCATCGGAGCTTGCGGAATGTTGGCTTCGATCACGGGAGCCGGCGGCGGCTCTTCAACCGATGTGGAGTCCATCAGCCAGAGCAACGGCACCAGGCCGATGACGGCGACGGTGAGTCCCGCGGCGGTCGAAGTGAGGGACGAGCGCATCAGTCGCCGTCCTCATCGTCTTCGTCGTCCTCTTGGTCTTCGTCATCGTGGTCATCTTCTTCGTCTTCGTCGTGATCGTCTGCTTCGTCGTCGTCGTCTGTTTCGTCATGGTCGTCGTCGTACTGATCGTCGTCACCGGACACCGATGCATCATCCGGAACCGTGCCATCGGTCGTGGTTGTAGCGGAGGAATCCACGACCTTCACGGTGCGCACGACGGGGGGTGGCGCGGGTGGGCCGGGGAGTTCGAGGCCTTCTTCCGCACAGATCTGGCGGAGGGCATCAAGAGCTGCCTGCTCGAGGTCGGTGATCGTTTCTGCCGCTTCTCGTTCGACGAGGTCGAGACCTTCTTCTCCGCACGCGACTTCGAGATCTCCTCGCGTGGCGGTCGGTGGCTCCGTGACGAACACGGTCTCGGCCACAACGGCCTCCGTCGTGGTGGTGATCGTCGTCTCGGGAACGTCGACGACGATCACGGCCGCCTCGCCTTCGTCCGTCTCGCCGTCGTTCGATATGAGAGCGGTTGCTGCGACCGCACTGAGCGGGATCAGGAGCAGTCCCAGGATCAATGAGATCGTGAACATGCTCGACCTGGTCTGGCTCTTTCTCGGTGAGGGGCTGGTCATGGGTTCTCCTTCGACTTCTCGATACGGACACGGACAGTGGTCGTATTCAACGATATGGAGCGATAACGGTGCGCTACGTGCGCGTAAAGTGGTCGATAGAGATTCGGATCGGCGGAAGGCTCGCCTGCTACGAGCCGAGATTGAGGTCCGAACGGTCTGCAGCCATGCCGTCGAAGTAACAGGCGACGAGTTCGTCGAACTGGCGGGGATTCACACAATGCTGACATCTCCCTCGCATCCGCCTCATATCGATCGGGCATCGTCGTGGTTGTCAGAATCCCCGATCAAAGGAGAACAGGATGAAGCGACGGACCACGATCCTCGTGACGATGATCGCCGCAACGGTGGCCATCGGCGCTCTGCCCGCCCTGGCCGTAGACAGCGATCGACCGGCTGAGCATCCCCGCCCCGAGCGGGCGTTCACACCGGAGTGGATCGATCAGACCGCAGACGAGTTGCGCGACCAGGCCGCACAGCGTGCCGCGGACCTCGAAGACCGGATCGCTGACTCGGACCGACCCACCGATGAACAGAAGGCTGCAGCGATCGCCGCCATCGGCGACACTCTTGAGGCCATCGCGGATTTCGATGAGTCCGCGGAGGTCATCGGCACCGTGATCTCACAGCGTCAACTCCAGCGAATCGAGCACCGTGCCGCTCGCAATGGCGAGACCCCCGACTACGAACGCCACCTCGCAGGGGATCTCGAGCGGTTTGCCTTGCGTCTCGAGCGTCTCACCAAGATTGTGGGATGGGCCGAGGCTGCGGGAGAGAACATCACCGCCCTCACCGGCTACCTCGATGAAGCGACCGTTCTCCTCGAAGTCGCCGACGGGAGCGGATCGATCGAAGAACGCCACGACGCTGCCCACATCGCACATGCCTGGATGACTGAAGCGAGCGTCGCCCTCATGGCGATGTAGCAACGACGAGCGTGCTGGATCTGTCCTCTCGGTCTCGATTGATGACCGGGGGGACAGCATCGTTGAGAAGGGGTGATCGGACACCCAACCAAACGAGGGAAATTGGTCGAGGAACCCGGTCAAACTCTGCGCCGTCTCTACCGGGGCAAGATCCCCCTGTGGAACACACACTGGGCTGTCGGAGGTGTCGCTGCAGTCGCTCCGTTCAATTCCCGGTGCGCGGCGCGGTCGGTCGATTGGCAAAAAGGCCACTGCCACCACGTGCGATACGGAACAACTGAAGGTTCGCCTGCGTCGAGCCGATACACCCTGGACGGACATCAAGCAACCAGCGGAGAGCTGTGCCGAACCACGTCAATGATTCAGCATCGGATCAGCCCGACCGGGCGACCTCGGAGTCGCCGGTCGAGTCTGACTCCACCAACCTGCGCCCGCTACGGGTGTTGATTGTTGGCGACGGCGACGCAATGCCGGGTGTCCTACAGCAGCTGGCCAACGGAATCGAGAGCGGCCACTACATCGTTGATCGAGCGACGACCCTGGCCGACGGGTTCGGAGCCATCCTCGGAGAGACACACGATGTCTGCGTCGTCGACCATCACATCGGCGCACGGACCGGATTTGACCTCCTCGCCCGGATAACCGACGAGGGTCTCCATGTCCCGATCGTCTTCGTCGCGGAACCCGGCGACCACGGCACGGGTGTAACAGCAGTCGGGGCGGGCGCTTCGTGCTACATCGTCGAAGACAGTATCGGGTCCGAGCACCTTGAACAGTGTCTGCGCCGGGCAGTTGAAGAGCGAAGGACGCTCGCTCGCCTGACAAGTGCCGGAGTTGCGGTCGATGGCGGGACGCCGACGAAAGCCCTGATCTTCTCCCACATCGCTGAGCGCCTCAGTAATCCGGCCGCCGCGATTCTGGAGGCGGCTCGGACCACCCTCGGATCCGACCTCCCCGCCCAAGCCGCACAATCACTCGCGGCAATCGAAGACCAGGCAACCACCGTCCTCACGCTGGCTCACGACCTCAACGATCTCTCTCTGCTCGAGTCCGGACGCCTCCAGTTCGATGCCGCCCTGTTCAGCCTGAAGGGCATCGTCTCGAGCGTACGGCGAATAGCCGGTTCAGCCTCCACATCGGATGGCGTAGAAGTCGTCGACGAAGTCTCAGAGGATGTGCCCGACTCCTTCATCGGCGACCCGGATCGCCTGCGTCTCGTGCTTGTCAGATTCGTGGATAACGTCGCCCAACGAAGTTCCGCTGATCGCGTCCTCCTGAAGGTTGACGTCACGGAGATCGCTCCCGAGACTGCCACGCTGCGTTTCGAGGTCACGGCAATGGACCCGCCCCCTGCCGATGAGTTTGCCGCAGCCGCGGACGAGTCCTCCGGTGCAGATGGGGACCTCCTGGAGATCGGAAGCCACGGCGTGCTGGGCATCCCGGTCGCATTGGAGACGGTGTCGAGGATGGGCGGCCACATCACCTTCGCCA
This sequence comes from uncultured Acidimicrobiia bacterium, assembly GCA_964195545.1. Taxonomy (GTDB): domain Bacteria; phylum Actinomycetota; class Acidimicrobiia; order Spongiisociales; family UBA5794; genus JAHEEL01. Next base: position 18,215 of record CAXMQQ010000086.1, read on the forward strand.
GTGAACCCGGAGCACCTGAGAGCATCCAGTTCACTCTCAGGCTCGAGACCGGCGCCGACGAGGTGGCGGCTCGCCCCGAGATCGATCACCGGGCTCCATTCGAAGAGTCGATCCTCATCATCGCCGATGCTCTGGAGGACCGCCGCTCGATCGTGAGGACGCTCAGCGAGTCCGAACTCCAGTATGTGGTGAACTCGAGCGTTGAGGAATGGGCGGCATCCAGGCAGACCAACGGCAACAAGGAGGCCGTGCCGGCGCTCGCCGTCGTCGCTTCCCGTGATGACCTATTCGCCTCCTGTGATCGATTCCGCGAACTTGCTCCGAACGTCCCTGTCGTCGCCATCGCCTCGACCGGCCGACGAGGCGACGCCGCACGATGTCGGAAACACGGAGCGAGTGGCTACCTCGCCCAGCCGATGGATCCCGGGGATCTCGTGGACGCAATCAAGGCGACACGAGCACTCGCGGAGTCGGGAGATTCTTCGGCTCTGGTCACGCGGCACTGGCTCCGGGACGGACGTCAGAGCCTTCACGTACTCGTTGTCGATGACAGTCCGACAAGTCGCTTCCTCATGACCCGCATGTTGGAGCAGCGAGGCCACTCGACTGAATCGGCGTGCGACGGAAACGAAGCAGTCGACATGTTCGAGAGAGACCAGTTCGATGTCATTCTCATGGACATCATGATGCCCGGAGTCGATGGGTTCGAGACAAGCCACATCATCCGTGAGAAGGACGTCGGATCGATCCGACGCCCGGTCGTCATCGGCGTGTCGGCCTTCGCAGACGAGGAGAACACGGCTCGCGGCCACAGTGCCGGCATGGATGCCATGTTGGAGAAACCGCTCCGCCCCGATGCCCTCTTCTCCCTGATCGAACAGCAGCCGGTAGCGGAGTCGACCCACTCCGCCTGACCGACCTCGAGACCACAGATCGGTCCTTGTGGCCTCTTCTTCGGCACAGTTGACGATCCCGGGGGGAGCCGCGTCCCCCGTTTGGTGGGACACCATTCACCCTGTAACTATCCGGCACGTGCCGATCTGTCACTGTGGTGTGGAACTGGGTTCTGCCCTAAACCCCGTCACTATCGAAGCAAGACTGTGTTGGCGATCGGAGTCAATGAGCAAGGGAGCGTCCGTTGGGCGCTCCTACGCCGTGGAAGCTACTGACCCTCGAAGCTCGGCACCCAGGTCTGCCAGGGGCTCGCAAGCTTGGCCTGTTCGGACTTCGCCACGGCATCTCTCGCCGCAGCGACGCCGGGCGCCGTGACCGTGTAGTAGCGCCGGGGTGGGCCGTCCCGGCCTTCCGCCTGGGATTCCTCGATCGACTCCCACCTGCTGTGCAGGGCTCCGCGTTCCTCGAGTCTTCGCAACGCCCGATACAGCGTCGACTGTGACATCGGGGTCTGGGCACCTTCGAGACGCGCCAGTTCCTTTGCGAGCGAGTAGCCGTGGAACTCGGAATCACCAGAGGTCGTCATCGAGATGGCTGCCAACAACAGCTTCACCTCGTTCGTGACCAGTTCGGTGTCCCCTTTTCGTCTCATGTTGTCTCTCCCCCCTGTCTCTACGACAGGATAACCCATGGTCCCGCGAGGCGGTGTCAGGCCACCTCGATATTGCGAAGACGGGCGATGACCGTCGCACCAACGACACAGGCGAATGCAACCATCAGACTCGACCAGCGACTCGAGTAGATCGGTGCGTCGGCGATCGTCCAGCCGACTTCCCCTACTGCCATGAACAGTGCCGATCCCCAGATGATCACCCCACCCCGGATGATCCAGACACGTTCGAAATGAGGGCGAATGAGGGTCACGGCAACGACCGCAAGCCCAGTTCCCACGCCGGCGAGAGCGATCTTTGCAACCCAACCGAACAAACCCGCCTCGGGAGTCGGCGGCAGAGTGATCGCACCGGCCATCGTTCCGATCGATGCGAGTACCAGACCGGGTAGGAGCCAAGTGCGCTGCAGCTTGCGTGGCTGGCGAAGTCCCGCCGCAGCCATAGCGAGGTAACCGATTCCGGTCACGATGTTGAGGCCGGCAAGGATGGGCGTGATGCCTCTGCTAAACGCATCAGCGAGCGCTCCGATGCCAACAACAGCGAACACGATTGCCAACGGAAGTGCCGACGTCTCTACCCCGACGAATCGAAACCATATGTCACCGACGGCGCTCCAGATGGACCGCGCAAGGACCGACGATATCGACGAATCCGGATCGGCGAGATGCTCAAACCGATCCGCTGCGCGCTCATGCAGGATCTCGTCGCGCTCCAACGGCTCGAGACCCCAGGTCAGAGCCCGGTCGAGATAGCCCCCCCATGACAAGACGGCCGTCTCACTCCGATGAACAGGCCACTGCGGCCCGCCACTGTCGCCTCGTCCCCGTTGAGAGTCGTAGTCGCCCATCAGTGAAGACACTATTAGCGAGCCGTAGAACAGCGCAACTCGCTGTTGATTGCGCACCGGATGTGGGAATCTCTCTCCATGAGCATCCTCCTTGGTACCACCGTTGCGCTGCACGGCAACGTCCAGATTCCCCTTCTCGGCTTCGGCACCTTCAGGGTCAAGGAAGGACGAGACGTTGAGCAGGCTGTGGCCGCGGCCCTCGACCTCGGGTATCGACACGTCGATACCGCCGTGATCTATCGCAACGAGGAGGGCGTCGGCCGGGCGATCGCTGCATCCGGCATCGACCGCTCAGAGATCTTCGTCACGACCAAGTTGTGGAACAGTGACCAGGGCTACGAGCCCACACTCGAGGCGATCGATGCCAGCCTTGGACGGCTCGGCATGGACTACGTCGACCTCTACCTCGTGCATTGGCCGAAGCCGGCGAACACCGTCGAGACGTGGCGCGCGATGGAGGAGATCCAGGCTTCAGGCAAGGCGCGAGCGATCGGTGTGTCGAACTTCTTGACCCATCACCTCGACCTGCTCCTCGAGAGCGCCAACGTCGTTCCGTCAATCAACCAGATCCAGTTCCACCCGCATCTCCAGAGTCCCGATCTCGTCGAATACTGCGACGAGCACGGCATCGAGATCGAAGCGTGGGGTCCGCTGAAGCAGGGCCTGATCTTGGACGACGTGGAGTTGGCCGCCATCGCCGGCGCTCACAGCGTGACCGTGCCACAGGTCGTATTGCGATGGATGCTCCAACGTGGTGTCGTTGCCATCCCGAAGAGCGTGACCCCGTCCCGGATCGCAGAGAATGCCGATCTCTACGGATTCGAACTGTCTGCCCTTGAGATGGTCACGATCAACGCCATGGATCGTGACGATCGCGTCGGACCACACCCGGACCACATCAACTTCTGATCTATCCCAAGGTTGTTCAATGCGGCGGTCGCCTACTGGGCTTGACCCCCTCCACCTCCTTCGTCGGCACCTCACCCTGAGGAGAGGAAGAAACAGCCGGCGGCACCTCACCCTGAGGGGAGGAAGAGTCAGCCAGAAGGGCATACTGCAGGCGATGCATCTGATCAGTCTTGAATCCATCTCCAAGTCGTATCCGGAGACACCGGTGCTGTCAGAGGTGTCGCTGGGTATCGGGAGGCGGCAGCGTATCGGTGTCATCGGCCGGAACGGATCCGGCAAGTCGACGCTCCTGCGCATCATCGCCGGCACCGAGGAACCCGACGCCGGCAATATCGTGCGGAGCACAGGCCTTCGTGTCGCATCCCTCTCGCAGGATCCGAAGTTCCCGGCCGGGAGATCCGTCGGCGACGTCGTGGGTGATGATCGTGAGGCGATCGCCATGGCGGACCGGCTCGGCCTCGCCGATTCGTCCATCTCCGTCGCTGATCTGTCGGGCGGGCAACGCAAGCGGCTCGCTCTGGCGCTGGCACTCGCCGCAGATTGCGATCTACTGATCCTCGACGAGCCGACCAATCACCTCGACGTCGACACGATCGATTGGCTCGAGGAGCACCTTCTCTCCCGCACGTCAGTGCTCGTCCTCGTCACCCACGACCGCTATTTGCTCGACCGGGTCGCCAACCGCGTGGTCGAGGTGAACCACGGATCACTGCATTCCCATCAGGGCACCTATGAGCAGTACCTCGAGGCACGAACCGTCAGGGAGGAGCACGAAGCCACCGTCGAGCACCGACGCCGTCAACGGCTCCGCACAGAACTGGTCTGGCTTCGGCGCTCCCCGAAAGCTCGCACGTCGAAGTCGAAGGCCCGTGTCAGCGCCGTCCACGAGTTGATGGCGGCGAAGCGGCCACCGGTCGACCCGGAGCTTTCGATCGAGCTTCCGTCACGCCGAATCGGATCCAAGGTTGTGAACCTCGATGACGTCGGGAAGCGCTACGACGATCGATGGGTCCTACGCAACATCACGTTGAACCTCCTGCCGGATGCCCGGATCGGAGTCGTCGGCGACAACGGCTCCGGGAAGACCACGCTGCTGCGTCTCATCGCCGAGCGAATCGCACCCGATGAGGGCACGGTGTCGATGGGGTCGACTGTCGTCCCGGGCTGGTACGGGCAGGAAACCCTGCCGATTGCTCCCGACACTCGGGTGATCGCCGCCGTCCGCGAACGCGCCGAAACCACATTGCTCGAATCGGGCATCCGGATCTCCGCAGCGAAGCTCCTCGAGCGGTTCCAGTTCGGCACCGATGCACAGAGCGCCACTCTCGAAGACCTCTCCGGTGGGGAGCGACGGCGTCTCGAACTGCTCCTGACGCTCATGGAAGCCCCCAACCTGTTGCTCCTCGATGAGCCGACCAACGACCTCGACCTCGACACGCTCGAAGTGCTCGAGGAGTACCTCGACGCATGGCCAGGGGCTTTCGTGGTCGCCAGCCATGATCGCTACTTCCTCGACCGGGTGTGCGACGACATCTTCTCCGTGGAGTCCGACGGCACCGTGCAGCACCATCCCGGAGGCTGGCCCTCGTACTGGGCCACCCGGCAGACAGCGCCGACCGGTTCACAGCGCAGCGCCGGAGACAAGACCCAACGGTCAACGGCGCCACGTACCAAGCCGACTTGGAAGGAACAGCGGGAGCTCGAGGATCTGACCAAACGGATCCCCCGCCTGGAGGAGGCCCGAGCAGATCTTGCCGTACAACTCGATGCCGCGGCCGATGACTACGTCGTCGCTACCGAATTGGCACGCCGCCTCGACGCGACAATCGTCGAACTCGACAATGCCGAGACCTCCTGGCTGGAGCTCACGGAGAAGATCGAGAAACTCAAGAACGGTTGACGGTCAGCGCAGTTCTTCGATGAAGGCTTTGTCGGTGTCGAAAGCCAGTGGCGGCAGTTCGTTGAGGGCGAACCAACCGACGTCGTCTGCATCGTCACCGGCCTCAAGCGTCCCACCGGTGACCTTGCCCGAAAACCAGATTCCGACTGTCAACTTGGCGGGATCATGGAAGTTCGACGCAGCGAACACGACGTCACCGATCTCGGCCACCAGACCAGTCTCCTCAAGAAGCTCCCTCGCCGCTGCAGCGCGAATCTCCTCGCCGTAGTCGACGAAACCGGCAGGGATCGACCAGAGACCGGAGCGGGTCGCGGTCGGACCACGGCGCACCATCAACAGCCTGCCATCGTCGTCGAACACCACGACGGCCGCACCCACCCCCGGATTCCGCCAGTGGACGAACCCGCACAGCCGGCATCGCCGTCTCAGCTTCCCATGAACGTCGGCTATCTCGAGTTCGGTGGTGCAGTGGGGGCAGTAGGCGTACTCCCCCGGCCACTCATGCGTGTGGGTCACAGCAAGCAGTCTGCCACGCTGGATCGTTTGTGCCGAAGTTCACCTCTGACGTGGTTCTGGACAGAACCAGCGCCCACACACACAACACCGACACCATCGGACTTCGCAGAAGGCAGCGATCCAATGGTGTCGGTGTTGTTTGAGATGTCTCTTCTAGATGCCGGCGAGCGGGTCGGAACCGTACTGGTTCGTCCCCGGCGTTCCCGGAAGGAAGCCGGTCTCGATCAGGGCCCACAGTGGGCCGATGAGCGGCACGAGTCCGATGAAGACCCACCACCCGGACTTGTCTCGGTCGTGCCACCGCTTGATCGAGAGCGCAAGCGACGGCCAGATGACCAGCAAGCTGAGGAGTCCGAAGATCGTCCACAGGATTGAGGAGTTCGTCATGCCCGCGACGATCGCGATGAGCCACAAGACCGCCCAGATCGCGACGATCCCGAGCCAGAACTTGCCTCGGTTGATGCGGCCGTCAAACTTGAACAGCAGCTCGGCCCAATCGATATTGTCCATCGATCTTCCCTTTCCTTGGGTTTTGACAGCCTAGAGCGTCGGGAAGCCAGTTTCACTACACCCGAGTGGTGGACTGGAGTCGTTGAACAGTCTCGACGAGGGTTGTGACGACGCTGCCGGCCTCTCCAAGAGACGCATGCTCGTCGGTCGCGTGGGCATTTCGGACATCGCCGGGGCCGTAGACGAGCGTTGCCGCGCCGCCGATCCTCGTCCACAGTGCCATGTCACATCCGTAGGGGGCTCCGATCGTGGATGGTGTGACACCCGTGACGACGGCCGCAGCATCACTCAGGGTGGCCACCAGTCGATGCGCCGCGTCGATCGACGACGAGCCGAACGCGGCACCCGTTCTCTCGATCCGGGGAGGGTGCTCGTCGAGCCACGGATCTCCGGCGATCGCACGCCGAAGGCTACGTTCGAACCGGTCCTCCGCTTCCTCGATCGTCTCGTCGATCGTGACACCAACCCTGATCTCGGCCGTCAATCGCTCCATCACGTTCGATGCCCAGACTCCACCGTGGACGATGCCCACGGTGGTGGGGTACGGCAGGTCGAGGACGCTCATCGCCGGGTTCGTCTCACCAGCGTTCAGTTCCGTTTCGATGCTTCGAAGTGCACGGTGGATCGTCCAGAAGTGGTCGAGTGCCGATTCACCTTCTCGTCTCGTCGCTCCGTGGGCTGAACGGCCCTCCACCTCGACTGTGAAGGTGAGAGCGCCTCCGTGGGCGACGACGATCTGCGGACCATCCAGGCCCGACGTTGGCTCGGTGACGATTACCAGGTCGCCGGTCCAGCCTCGGCGAATCGCTGCGAGCGTCCCGGTTCCACCGTCTTCTTCGCCGGGAACGGCCACGAGGCGGACCTCACCAGGGAAGTCGCGACCCTCTTCAGCCAGGTCTGTGAACGCTTCAACGGCAGCAACGAGTCCGAGTTTCATGTCGGCGGCACCGCGGCCGTAGATGGTGTCTCCGTCGATCTCTCCGGCTGGATCTCTCGTCCAGCGGCCGGGGTCGCCCACGGGCACGGTGTCGACGTGGCCGGTCAATACGATCGTCGGACCGGGGCGGTTCCCCGCGATTCGAGCTGCGACGACCGGTACCTCGCTCCGATCGATCTCACGGCCTGGATAGCCCGGATCGCTCTCCAGTTCGATCATTGGTGTCACCCACGCATCAACCCCGTCGGCGACAGGCTCCAACCACGCTGTCACGAGACCAATTGCGCCCTGTTCATTGCCGGTGACCGATTCTGTAGCAACCAGTTCCAGGGCCCGATTGGCGATCCGCTGCACATCCATGGTCCGACTCCTTTGCCGAGAGCAGCGTAGTGATTGGTAGCGTGGCCGAATCGAGCGAGAGGTGACTGGCATGGCATACGGAGATGGAACGCTGTCGGTGTGGGCCGGCGAGGACAAACCGATGTGGGAGCGGTCGACACAGGTCCCGATCGTGCAATCGGTGAGCTTCGGTTATCGGGATGTCGATGAGTGGATCTCGGTCGCTCTCGGTGAGATTCCCGGCCATATCTACAGCCGCAACACCAATCCGACCGTTGCGGTGTTCGAGGAACGGATCGCTGCCCTCGAACGAGCGGAGACGGCAACGGCGTTCGCCACCGGAATGGCTGCAATTTCGGGCACTCTCCACACCCTCCTCGGGCCCGGCGATCGAGTCGTGTCCGTGAAGGACACCTACGGTGGAACGACGAAGCTGTTCCTGGAGTTCCTCCCTCCCCTCGGGATCGAAGTCGACCTCGTCTCTACCGACGACCACGACGCGATCGAGGCTGCCATCGCCGAGGGTTGCGACGTGTTGTATCTGGAGTCGCCGACGAACCCCACACTCAAAGTTCTCGACCTCGAACGTCTCGCCGCCGCAGGACACGCGGTCGGTGCTGTTGTGGTCGTCGACAACACGTTTGGGACGCCGATCAACCAGCGCCCCCTCGAACTCGGCGCAGACCTCGTCGTTCACTCGGCGACGAAATTCCTGGGCGGGCACGCAGACGCTCTCGGCGGGATCGTGTGTGGAAGTCGGGGACTCATCGATCGGATCTACCACTACCGGGAGATCAACGGGGCCACCCTCGATCCGTTCGCTGCCTATCTGCTATTGCGTTCCATCAAGACCCTGCACCTGCGGGTTGAGCGTCAGAACGCGAACGCTCTCGCCATCGCCAGACACCTCGAGGGGCATCCGGCCGTCGAGGCGGTCTTCTACCCGGGGTTGGAGTCGCATCCCCACCATGAGATCGCCGCCCGCCAGATGAAGGGCTACGGCGGTGTGCTGTCGTTCTCCATTCGTGGCGGATTTGACGCGGTTCGCGCTGTGCTCCCGCGTCTCGAACTGGCTCATCTTGCAGCGAACCTGGGTGCCGTCGAGACCATCGTCGGTCCGCCGGCGACGACTAGTCACGTCGAGATGACGGCGGATGAACGGGCCGCAATGGGCATCCCCGAAAGCCTGGTCCGCTATTCCGCAGGCGTCGAAGACGTCGAGGATCTGATAGCCGACCTCGACCAAGCCCTTGGAGTGGTAACCGACTAGATCGACACTGGGTTCCCGGCACTCAGTGCTCAGTACGGCGAGCGCAGCGAACCCCAGTATTCCGCCAGGCGCTCATCGGCCTGATCGCCGAACAGGATCACCGCCGCCTCGTGGAGGCCGGGCGAAGAGCGAACATCGTCCGCCCGGACTACTTGTGTGATCTTCGAACGGCGTCGTAGGAAGTCCTCGAGTTTGGTCACCATTTCAGTTTCGGCGGCGAGGCACAACTCCACCCGGAGGTAGTCGGCGCTCTCGATGATGTCCTCCCCCATCGACGGATCCTGCCGAATCTCATCGAGCATCTCGAACGCTCTGCGTCCGTACCGGCGCCAGAGTCGGTCCGACAGTGGTTCCACGTTCGGTTTGTGCCGCAATTCGTCGAGACGCATCAGCCGGGCCTGGCGGTAGAACTCTTCACGGGTCGCCTTCGCCGGCTCCCCGTACCAGGTGTGCGTGTCCTTCTCTAGCGGGATACCTAGCCGTTCAACCTCGACGGCGATCTCCTCACCAACGTTGAGGCAGTCGGTGAGCTTGCCTCCGAAGATCGAGATCACACGTGCGGTGTCGTCGGTCTCGATCTCGTGCTTGCGCGACAGCTTCGTCCAGTCAACGTCTTGTTGGTCGCCGCCGCCGGCAGCGACAACGAGCGGCCGCACTCCGCTGCGATCGGCGATGATGTCTGCTGCCGTCAGGGGCTCAGCCAGGTCCAGCCGTGCGTTGATCTGGTCGATCAGGAATCCCCGATCCTCGTCGGTGACCTCCGTGTACGGCGTGTCGACGCGAGTATCCGTTGTCCCGATCACCGAGCGTCGACCCATCGGGATGACGTAGAAGAGTCGGCCCGTGTCGTCGAAGAACGCAAGTACTCGCTCGTCGGGCGTGATCTGGGGAACGATGAGGTGGATCCCTTTCGAATACACGATCCGATGATCATTCTGGACGGCGAGCTCCTTACTCACACCATCGATGAACGGGCCGGCGGCGTTGATCACGACCCGGGCTGTGCACGTGAACGGCTCGCCACCCGAGTCGACATCGTTGAGCGTTACCCGCCACCGTCCATCCCGACGTTCGGCACCCACCGCCTCGACGTAGTTCGCGGCCGTCGCACCGACGTCGAGGGCGGACCGCACGAAACTGAAGACGAAGCGCGAATCGTTGTCCGGCAGGTACGCGTCGTAGTACTCGATTCCCCCGACGGCCCCTTCGGTGTTCACCACGGACTCGAGGGCCTTGATCTTCTCGGGGCTGAGGTATCGCGGACGGTGTGTGCGGAAGCTTCCGATTCCCCAGTACCCGGTGGCACCGAGAGCGGCGAGCCATGCGGGGTGCGGAGAGGAATGATCGAGCGTGGCCAAGAACGGAATCGGCTTGATGTTGTCCGGGTAGGACTTGATGAGCCGGTTGCGCGAGACACAGAGCTTGCGGACGAGCAACAGTTCGTACCCCTCCAGGTACTTGAAGCCGCCCCAGACGAGGTTCGATGATTCCTGGCTCGTGAAGCTCCCGAAGTCGCCGCGATCGACGAGCGCAACGGCTGCGCCCCGCCCGGCGAGGACGGCAGCGGAGACGGCACCGTTGATTCCTCCTCCGATGATGAGAACGTCGAAGGAGCCACCGTTGAGCTTCGCGAGCGCGGTGTCTCGAAGTGCCATAGTTCGATCGTACCTGTCTATCCGGGGACGGACGGGAGTCCAAAGACCTACTTCTGCTGGCCGATCGCGAAGCCGCTCATGAACGGCTTCTGCATCAGCACGAAGATGATCGCCGGCGGGATCGAAGCGATGATCGCGGCGAGCATGAGCGGCCCATAAGTCAGGGCGCCGACGATGTTTGTCAGTGTCTGCAGGGCAACCTGCACGACCTGTTTCGACTCATCTCTGATGATCAGACTCGGCCACAGGAACATGTTCCACGTGTAGACGAACTGGATCACGAAGAGCGCCGCGATGACGTTCCACGACAGCGGAATCAACACCTTGGTGAGGAACTGGATAGGCGAAGCCCCATCGATCTGAGACGCCTCGAGCAATTCAGCAGGGAGATTCGCGAAGTGCTGGCGGAACAGGAACGCTCCGGTAGCCGATGCCAGGAATGGCACGGTGATCGACGCCATCGTGTCCTGCCATCCAATCTCCGAGACGAATCGGAACATCGCCAGGATCATGACTTCCGTCGGCATCATCAGCGTGACCAGGACCAGGAAGAACACGAGCCACTTTCCCCGGAACTTGAAGTAGACGAATGCCAGGCCGGCAAGGAGCGACAGGATGGTCTTTCCCGTCGTGACCAGAATCGCTTGCATCGTCGAATTCCACATGGCACCGGCGAAGTCTCTTCCGAACCAGACCGCATCGAAGTTCGACTTCAGGGCACTGCCGGGCGTCAACTGGAACGCGAAGATCTCCGTGTTGTTCTGGGTGGCAATCAGCGCTGCGTAGAGCAAAGGGAACGCGATGACGAAAGCCGTCAACGACAGTGCCAGGTGGAACGTCCACTGCCGACCTCTGAAGAACGTCTTCCTCTTCACTCCCGGTGTGAGTCCAGCCATCAGGCGCCCCCGTAACTGACTTTGCTGCCGGTCGTTCGGAACTGCCAGAGGGTGATGGCGATGACCGCAGCGAACAGCAGGACGGATTGGGCGGCGCCTCGACCGAGATCACCGTTGTTCACACCCACCCGAATGATCTCGTAGATCGCGATCGACGTCTTGCCGGCGGGCGCACCCTTGGTCATGAAGTCAATCGTTGCGTAGACCTCGAAGAAGGCGTACACGAGGTTGGTCACGAGCAGGAAGAAAGTGATGGGCGACAGTGCAGGCATCACGATCTTGTAGAAGCGTTGCCAGGATGAGGCGCCATCGATCACGGCAGCCTCGACCTGATCCATCGAGACGGTTTGGAGTCCGGCAAGGTAGAAGAGGATGTTGTACCCGAGGATCTTCCAACCGCTCGCGAGGATGATCGATGCCTGCGCCAGCACCGCGCTCTCGCGGTAGTTCGGCACGTCGATTCCGAAAACGACGTCCATTCCGTGCGTGAAGATCCCGGCCGTCGGATCGAAGATCATGAAGAAGAGCACACCGGCAACGGCGGGAGAGATGGCGTACGGCCAGATGAGCAGCGTCCGATATGCGCTGCCGCCGCGGATCTTGCGGAAGGCGAGGTAGGCGACGACTAGACCACCGATCATCCCGAAGGCGACGATGCCCAGGGTGATGATGAGCGTGTTGACGTAGACCGGCCGGTACGCGACCTGGCCGCCGCCACCGGGCGAGAACATGAGGTACATCGCCACGAAGATCGAGAGCATCCCGATCACCGAGGCAACGTCCGCACCCTTCCGGCTCCACGTGCCGGGACCGGAGCGGTTCATCCAGAACCGAGCACCGTAGATGAGGGCAATGGCGACCAGCGGGTAGGCAACGAGCCTCACAGGATCCATGATGAGCAATTCGGTGAAGTTGCCGAGACAGACTTCGACAGACCTGGGTGCGCCAAGCTTCGCCAGCTTGGTGGAGAGCGTGAACGTTCGGATCGCCGGGTAGTACAGGAACACGATCAGGATGATGAGGGTCGGTGACAGCAGCACCCACGGCACCCACCAACCCATGCGGTACCCGCCGGTGCGGATCTCACCGGCCATCGCGGCGCTCTCTTTGGCCTTCCCGTCAGTCCGATCGAAGAACGACCTGAGAGCGATCAGTGCGATCCAGCCGGCTCCCCACATGAGGGTGAGAGAAAGAAGGTGGTCAACGCCGGAGGTTCCCTCAGCGAATCCGCATCGTCCCATCGCAAAGTTGGGAATCGCTGCCCCGACCACGGCAACGGCGGAGCCGATGGCGTATCGCTGAAGCGATCGTCTCTCGATATTCAGCCACACGTATAGAACCCCGAGCATGGCAGCGACGACAAATCCGAAGATCAGCATGAACTGTCAGCGCTCACTCGGGGCTCCGCGTGGAAGGTTGGATCTGGGGGCGGAGCATAGGCTCCGCCCCCAGTCCCTTGCGATTCGATCAGCCTCCGAAGAGGAGTTCGTACTCGGACAGTGACTTGTTCGCTTCCTCGTTGGCCAGGGCCATACGAGTGGCGATGTCAACGTCGTTCACGAGGATGTCCTCGATCGCGATCGTGATGACGTCACGGATGCCAACGAAGTTGCCGAGCAGCGCACCGAGCGATGCCGGTGTGTTCTGGGCTGCCGCGAGTTGGTCGGAGGCAACCTTGCTGTTCGGGCTCTCGTCGTACCAGCCTTCTGCTTCGAGAAGATCAACGGCGTCCTTCGTGATCGGGATATACCCCGTCAGCTGGTGCCATGCGGCTGCGTTGGCGGGATTCGAGAAGAAGTTCAAGAACGCGAGCGCTCCATCTTCCGTCGCCGTTTCCATGCCATCGAGCATCCAGATCGTCGCACCGCCAATCAGGTTGCCGACATAGTCGGTATCCCCGTTGTATGGCATGAAGCTGGCCTCGTTGGTGAAGGCGGCGTTCGTGTCGAAGAACGTCGTATCCGAACTCGAGTAGACGAGCATCGCCACTTCTCCGGCAAGATACGCGTTCGACGTGCCATCCCAGTCACGCTGGAGACCCGTGTAGGTGTAGTAGCCCTTGTCGTCGAGGCTCTTCCACCAGTTCAGGTAAGCCATCATGCCGTCGGACTCGAGGTACACCTCAGTCGCACGGTCGGTGCGGCCGTTGTCGGCGTTGGCGAGGAGTTCACCCTGTTGGCCAAGAGTCTGCTCGATGAACCACGAGTGGTTCGGCCACGTGATACAACCGCTCGGTCCGTCGGGGAGCGCAGCGATCGCGTCACAAGCTGCATCAACCTCGGCCCACGTCGCGGGCGGCTCGGTGATACCGGCTGCATTGAGGATGTCCATGTTGTTGAACATCACCGTCGATGACGTGTTCCACGGCATCGAATAGAACGAGCCGTCCACCGTGTAGTAGTTGCGTGCCGCGTCAACGACCGAGTCGAGCACGACCGGCTCGCCGAGAATTTCGGTACGACCGGCAATCGCGTCGGTGACCGACTTGAAGATCGGGTTGAGGTCGCCGTCCACCGCGTCGAGTGCCTGCCTGGTGGCAGCCTCGAAGAAGTGAATGAGTCCCGGGGGCTCTCCGCTGTCCACAGCAAGCACGGCTGCATCGAACGCATCGTTGTACGACGCGAACGACGTCACCCGAACGTTGTACTCGGGGTGCTTCTCGTTGAACGCAGTAGCCCTGTCTTCGGAGAAACCAAGACGGGCCTCATCGGAGAACGCTACCCAGAAGTCAATGTCGATCTTCTCGGTGGGTGGCGCTGTCGTCGCCGTCGCAGCCGTCGTCTCGGTCGCAGCTTCGGTCGTTTCGGTTGCTGCTGTTGTTTCAGTGGCAGCTTCAGTCGTCTCGGTCCCAGAATCAGAGTCGTCGCTCGAACATGCGGCTGCGACAAGCATCACCGCGGCGAGGAGCGCCAGGTACTTAAATAGACTCTTCACGAGCCATCCTTCCTCATTGGCAAAGCGGCAGGTATGCCGCTTGATTCGTCGATGTCCACGGCGCCGTTCTGGTGCCATGCCACGACCGGGTTCACCCTATACGAATCGTTCACGGCTCGGGTCGGTTTGCCACTACCGTCAACTCGGTGGCCGAGAGCACGGGGAAGGACCACGAGTCGATGAGAGATCGAGCGGCGAAGTACATGTCTTCGGTTCACCGCGTTCTCTACCGGACGACCGGCGGTGCCATCGGTCGACGACTCGTCGACAACGACATGTGCCTGCTCACAACCACCGGCCGACGATCGGGGAGACCGCACACGGTGCCCCTCCTCTACCTCCGCGACGACGAGCGCGTCGTCGTCATCGCATCGTGGGGCGGCCGGGATGAACACCCTCACTGGTACTCGAACCTGCTCGCGACACCTACGGCGGATGTTCAGGTCCTCGGTGATCGGTGGCCCGTCACGGCGACGACGGCGTCCCCGAATGAGCGGGCGGTCTGGTGGCCGCGGGTCCTCGAGGCCTACGACGGCTACGCCGAGTACGAGTCCCGCACCGACCGTGAGATCCCCGTCGTCTTTCTCGACCCCCTCGCCTAAGTGCCCTGCGAACCCTGGGTTCGCAGGGGCGTATAGGTGCTTCCCCAGCCCAGAGTTCGTCGGCGCTCCTCACCGTTCGAGCACGCCCTGGACTTCGTCGACGTCGTAGGGCACGGTGACCGTTCTATTCAAGATACCGAGATCGATCCAGGCACCTCCGACCCGGTAGCGGCCCGCCCAGGTGAAGGTCGCCGTAACCGGATACGCCTCTAGCGTCGGATGGCAGTTCCCACCCGACGGATGCTCCTGCCGATAGGTGACATCGCAAGTCTTCGTCGTGTACGTGTGAGTGACGCCCCCGGTCGGATACGACCGGGCCTCTGACGAATCGAAATTCGCCCCGGCGCCATCGCCCCAGTTGACAACAAGCGCCGCGACGCTCGCCATCACGTTCAACGTGCGACCGTCGGGCAGCAGCTCCGTGTGAGTGATGTCTGCCGGATCCGGTGTTGCGAGATAGGTGGGGAGTCCAGTGATTCCCGATCCAAACGGCTCGAATGTGGGCGTCGGCAAGGCGAGCGGGAACGATCGGAAGATCCGCCAGGCCACCGTGGCCGGCGGATCGTTGGGCACCGCCGGACAGACCGGCAGCGACGTGGTGATGCGAATGACAGCGGGGTCGTTCGCCGGGTCCCAGGTGTCGAGACCACCCGGTGTCCGCGACCCGTAGTAGCAGTCACCGACCACAGGGTCGGTGGACGTGTAGATGTAGCGAATGGGCGGACGATCGCGAGGAGGATCCCCGGGATCGCCGGGGGTGCCGGGGCCGCCGGGGGAGCAGATGAGTTCGCCACGTCCGGGGTCGTAATAGCAGTCATCGGCCTTGGCAACAGGTGACAGGTAACAGGTGACAATCAGAATTGTGATCAGGGTGAAAGCGGATGCGATCTTTCGCATTCCCATCCCTCCCCCGTATAGGAGATGCCCCAGCCGTCGTTGACTCTTTCAAGCACCACGATCTTTGTGGCGGTCAAACCCTCCGCGAGTACGCCGTGATACCTAGTTTCCACTTCCGCCGCGAGACATCCGTCCCCTAGATGGAGGAGTTGCAGCACTTCCACGCGGCCCGGCAGCGGATGATCGACGAACTCGACAAGGTCGAACAAGGCGAGGCTTCTCTCCATGTACTGCTCGTTGGCGAAGAGGGTCTTGAAGGTCTCTTCGTCGCCTTCGTAGAGGGCTTGGAGCCTGCGTTCTTCGAGATCCTGAAAGATGGCCTCGATCTCTGCGACACGGTCGATCGTCGTCG
>CAXMQQ010000087.1:0-4856 GCA_964195545.1 uncultured Acidimicrobiia bacterium
GAAGGCGGCGGTGAAGAAGGCTCCTGCGAAGAAGGCTCCTGCGAAGAAGGCGGCGGTGAAGAAGGCTCCCGCGAAGAAGGCGGCGGTGAAGAAGGCTCCCGCGAAGAAGGCGGCCACGAAGGGCGCTGAGACCCCGACCCCCGCTGCCAAGAAGCCGAAGCTGAAAGCCGACCCGTTCTCCGTTGGAGACAATGTCGTCTACCCACATCATGGTGCGGCGACCATCGTTCGCAAGGAGAAGCGCGAGTTCAAGGACACGAAGCAGGACTTCTACGTACTTGAGATCGCAACTGATCAGCTCATCGTCAGCGTCCCAGCGGCATCGGCCATGGAACGTGGTGTCCGTCCCGTGATCTCCAAGTCGAAGTCCAGGCAGGTCTTCCAGACGCTTCGAAGCGAGCCTCAGGAAGCGGGATCCAACTGGAGTCGCTGGTACAAGGTGCTCACCGAAAAGATCAACAGCGGCGACATCTTCCAGGTGGCTGAAGTCATTCGTGATCTCGATTACGCCCAGAAGATCAAAGGCATTTCGCCGGCCCTGAAGCGGATGCTGGCAAAGGCCCGCTTGATCATCATCAGCGAGCTGCAATTCTCCCTCGACATCTCCGAAGAGGAAGCGACGAAGCGCCTCGAGCGTGCGCTTCCGGACGTCGAGATTCCCGAAGACGCCTGACGTCGGGCGGCGACCCGATAGCATTCGGGCATGGATGCCAAACTGCCGATCTGGGGAATTCTGCTGGCGGCTGGCCGCGGGACCCGCTTCGGTCGCCAGAAACACGACATAGATCTCGACGGAGTTCCACTCTGGAAGCAGAGTCAGCGTGCTCTTCTCGAAGGTGGCGTTGACAGGCTCGTCGTTGTTGGAGATGTCGAAGGTGCCGTACCGGGGGGCGAGCGCAGACGTGACTCCGTCGCTTCCGGACTGGCGGCGATCTCCGATCACTCCGGATTCGTGCTCATCCACGACGCGGCACGACCACTCATTACTGGGGCTCTTGTCAAGGCGGTGATCGACCGCCTAGTGATCGGTGATGTGGCGGGCGTCGTCCCTGTGGTCCCGGTTCGCGACACGCTCAAGCGGGTAGCAGGGGAGTTCGTGATGGAGACCGTGAACCGTGCCGATCTCGTTGCCGTGCAGACACCCCAAGGGTTCGATCTCGAGGCGCTGCGATCCGCTCACGCCGTAGCGGATGGAGACGCCGCGGATGATGCCTCTATGGTTGAGGCGGCAGGAGGTACCGTGGCAGTCGTTGACGGAGACCCTGCCAATCTGAAGGTGACGTACGCCGAGGACCTCGCGGTAGTGCAAGCACTACGATCGGGACGTCATGGTTGACTCACGCATCATGGTCGGTTGGGGGTTCGATGCCCACCGTTTCGGCGGCAGCGGACCCGTCGTTCTCGCGGGTGTCGTTGTAGACCCAACCCGAGGTATGGACGCGACGAGCGACGGCGACGTCGTTGCTCATGCCGTGGCAGACGCACTCCTGGGAGCGCTCGCACTGGGCGATATCGGTATGCACTTTCCGTCGTCTGACCCCGAGATGCATGGCATTGACTCGATGGAATTGCTGGCCAGGGTGGTTCGGATCATCGAGGACCGAGCGCATCTGGTCGGCAACGTCGACGTAACCGTTGTCGCTGAATCGGTCCGGATCGGACCCCATCGCGACGAGATGCGTGATCAGTTGGCTGCGACCATGCGGATCAATCGTTCCTCCGTGTCTGTCAAAGCCACGACCACCGATGGGATGGGTTCGATCGGTCGGGACGAAGGCATCGCAGTTGCGGCCGCAGTCACTCTCTACCGCTGAGCGCGTCGACCATCAATCCGGGATCGTCCGTGAAGATGCCGGCGATGCCCGCATCGGCGAGAGCTAGGGCGTGAGCGGGATCGTTCACCGTCCAAACGAGGATGTCGAGATCTCCCGCCGCCTGAACGATCTGCTCGGCTCCATCCAATGTTCTGATCAGTGAGAGGTTCGCAGAAACATGTCCTCCGTCGCGAGCCTGTTGGATGACGACTATCGGATCGAGCCACGACCTGGAGAGGAGTCCGGTTCGGATTGCCGGATCGAGGGTCTTCACCTTGTCAAGCGCTTGCGTGTTGAACGAGGAAACGAGAATCCGCTCGCCCGTGTCGTGCTCGGCGATCCACCGAACCACTCCGGTGGCCATTCGTTGGACGGGGTCGTAGTCAGCCTCGCCGTAGATATTCTTGATCTCGATGTTGAGAAGGCCACTCGGTCCGAGTGTGGCCCACGCCTCGTCGAGCGTCGGGACCCAGGGCATCGTTGCCCTGATTTCGCTGAGATCAAGGTCGACGAACGGTGTCGCTTCAGGCGCTGATCGATCATCGTGGAAGATCACGATGGCGTCGTCCCGGGTCCTGCGGACGTCGACTTCAACGCCATCGGCACCTTGCCCGATGGCAAGTTCGTACGCCTCAACAGTGTTCGGAGGCGCATCCGTCATGGCGCCTCGATGTCCGTAGATGAGCACGGAGCCATGATAGGGAAGGAGCAGACAGCCGACGGCCAACGGCGGACAGATAGCAGCAGGATGGGTGTCACCCTGCCTGTTGCCCGCGCCTTGTCACCTGCGGTCTGTGACCACTCCCCACGTCTCATGTCTCACGTCTCACATCCCCTTGTACCATTCCGACTCATGAGGCTCTACAACACGCTTGGGCGGGAGTTCGTCGAACTCCGACCGCGCGATGAAGGCAAGATCGGGATGTACGTCTGTGGGGCGACCGTGCAGTCGGCACCGCATCTCGGACACGGCCGTTCCGCTGTCGTATTCGATGTCATCCGCCGCTACCTCGAGTGGTCCGGATTCGATGTGACCTACGTGCGCAACGTCACGGACGTCGACGACAAGATCATCGCTGCAGCGATCGGCGAAGGGGTGTCGACGGACACCATCGTCGAGCGCGCATATGCCGCCTTCGATGAGGCTCATCGGAGACTGGGCGTCAGAGAGCCAACGGTCGAACCGTGGGCCACTGATCACATCGAAGAGATGTTGGAGTTGATCGGTCAACTTCTCGAGACCGACCACGCCTACACGGTCGACGGAGACGTCTACTTCTCGGTCCGGTCCTATGCGGAGTACGGCAGGCTCTCACGGCACGATCCAGATGACCTCCGCTCCGGGGCACGTGTTGACCTTGATGATCGGAAGAGAGACCCACTGGATTTCGCCCTGTGGAAGGCGGCGAAGCCGGGTGAGCCGTTCTGGGAAGCACCGTGGGGCGTCGGACGCCCCGGCTGGCATGTCGAATGCTCCGCCATGGCGCGCAAGTACCTCGGCGTCGGATTCGACATCCACGCAGGCGGCCACGACTTGATCTTTCCACACCACGAGAACGAGATCGCGCAGTCAGAGGCCGCGACGGGAGCACCCTTCGCCACCTACTGGCTCCACAACGGGATGATGAATCTCGAGGGCGAGAAGATGTCGAAGTCGACGGGCCATGTCGTCGACCTTCTCGAAGCGCTCGACACCCATCGACCGACGGCTGTCCGTCTCGTGTACCTCCGCACCCACTATCGGAAACCCCTCGACTTCTCCCTGGACGGTCTCGCAGATGCCGAAGCGGCGCTCGACCGTCTCTGGGGATTTCGACGTCGCGTACAGGGGTCGATCGAGGACACGCCAGATGAGGAGTTCACCACACGATTCCGGGCGGTGATGGACGAAGACTTCGATGTAGCCGGAGGCCTCGGGGTTCTCTTCGATCTGGTTCGTGAGGGCAACCGTCGCCTTGATGATGGCGAAAACGCAGGCGTCTTGGTCGCCGCCTACGACGAGATCGTTGTAGTGCTCGGACTCGGTGAGGAGACCTCCGATCTTGGCGACGTCGAACCGGAGATCGCTGAGATCGCCAAGAAGTACGGTGCGCGATCGGGGACGATCGAAGACCTGCTCAAGACTCGGGATCGAGCCCGCGCCGAGCGGGACTGGCCCACGTCGGATGGGATCCGAGGCGACCTCGGATCGATCGGTATCGTGGTGGAGGATGCGCCTGATGGCTCGCGCTGGCATAGGGGATAGGGTCGAAGGCTTCCACGCTGTTGTCGCGGCGGTGCAAGCCGGTCGCGCGAAGACCGTGAGAATCGAACAGCGTCGCCTCAAGCGGCCAACGTACACGGCCCTCGCCGACGACGCTCGATCTGCCGGAGCCCGTGTCGAGTACGTCGAAGATGTTCGCGACATCGCTCTCACGTCCGCTCCTCAGGGTGTTGTGGCCGTGTGCCGGCCCAAGGAGGTCGTATCACTGGAAGATGCTGTCGCAGCAACCGATCCGGCCGCCCTGCTGGTCTTCGATCACCTCGAGGACCAGCGCAATCTCGGCGCGTCCATCCGATCTGCCGTCGCTGCCGGATTCCGGGCAGCAGTTGTTCCGAAACGACGATCGGCTCCCATCGGTGCCGCAGCGTTCAAGGCCGCTGCCGGGACGTTGGAGGAAGTTGCTCTCGTGGAGGTGTCCTCCGTTCCCGAGGCACTCCGGAGATTGGAGAAGCTCGGCGTATGGCGGGTCGGTCTCGACGGGGCAGGGGATCGGTCACTGTTCGGCTTCGACCTGCTCGCTGAACCGGTCGCTCTCGTCGTTGGGGCCGAGGGGAAGGGCCTGCATCGATTGACCGCCGAACGCTGTGACGAAGTTGTCCGGATTCCGCACGCCGGTCCGGCGGAGAGTCTCAATGCGTCTGTGGCTACGGCGCTCGCCGTATTCGAGGTCTCCAGAGCCCGCGGCTGGGTATCCTGATACGTGCGCCGGGTTAGCTCAGCAGGTAGAGCATCTCTCTTGTAAAGAGAAGGTCATCGGTTCGAATCCGATACCCGGCTCC
>CAXMQQ010000088.1:0-6491 GCA_964195545.1 uncultured Acidimicrobiia bacterium
CGACATGCTCAAAGGCTATCTGGACTCCGACTATGACCACCGTCCGATCGTTGCCCATCTCGAGGTAGACATCAAGGCTGCGGCCGAGGAGCTGCTCGAGGGGATCGAAGAAGGAGACGAGCTCGAGGCACTCAAGGCAGCCAGCGAGATCAACTTGCAGATGGCTCCGCTCACCCCGGACCACCATTTCTATATCGATCAGGGCACGCACCAGCACACTCGTGTGGTGCTGATCTGCATCGGTCGGAAGTTGGTCGAGATGGGTCTACTCAATGAGCCGGATGACGTCATCTATCTCAAGTACAACGAGCTTCGCTACTTGATGGGCGATCCGAGCCTGCTCGATGCGAATGCGATCGTCGCCGAGCGGCGTGCGACTCGTGCCGAGCATGAGAAGATCCGTCCACCGGACTTCATCGGCACGGCGACCGAAGACCAGCTGCAGTTCCCGTACCTGAACCTCTGGGGCTTCCCCGAGAAGCTCGGGTTCGACACGGAGACCGCGGGTAGGATCGAGGGTCTGGGTGTTTCTCCTGGCATCATCGAGGGCATCGCCAAGGTCGTCTCCTCGCCGGCAGAGTTTGACGAGGTGCAGCCGGGCGACATTCTGGTCTGCCAGATGACCAATCCTGCATGGACCACGCTGTTCGCCATCATCGGCGGAATCGTGTGCGACGCCGGGGGGATGGTTGCGCATCCGGCCGTCATGGCTCGTGAGTTTGGTATCCCCGGTGTCACCGGCACTGGTGTTGCCACCCGCGAGATCAAGACCGGCGACCGCCTGCGGGTCGATGGTACGAATGGCGTCGTCGAGATCCTCTAGCGATAGGAGCAGGTTCTGAAAGGACCTGAAAGCTGATATGACGAATCTACAAGAGAATCTATCGACTCCCGTGACGAGAGAGGTGCTCTCCGAGGGCGTCAAAGATCGAATTCTCACGTGGATTCTCGAAGGAGAGTTGGCGCCCGGGTCTCGAATCGTTGAGACCCGGGTCGCCCGCGAACTGGGTGTGAGCCAGGCTCCGGTGCGCGAGGCGCTTCGTGATCTGGCGATCCTTGGATTCGTCGAGATGAAGCCCCACAAAGGAGCGAGGGTTCGCGAACCCACGCGGGAAGAACTCACGCAAGCCATCGAAGTGAGGGCCGAACTTGAAGCGCTGGGTGGCCGGCTGGCAGCCGAGCGGCGCACCGAGCAGTGTATTGCCGATCTCGAGGCGTTGTACCTGGCGATGGATGAGGCGGCTGATAGAGGCGATGCCCACGACCAGGCCCTCAACAACACCCGGTTCCACGCCCGGATCATCGCGTCGGCGCACAACCCGACGCTAGAACGACAGTGGTCGATGCTCGAACCATTCGCCCGAACCTACGTCACAGCCTCGGTGCCGGGCATCGACCTGCACTGGCTTTCGAAGAGGCACGAGCCGTTGCTCTCTGCCATTCGGGATCAGGACCCTGAGCTTGCAGCGACTCTGAGCCGCGAGCACGCAGCTGAGGCAGCGGTCCTGCTCGAAGGCATCGATCGGGTCCGCCAAGCGGCCTCCGAGGAGGCCGCCGAGGGTTAGGCAGACTCCAAGAGATCATGGGGGGCGGCGGCGTCGACGGGTGGATACGAGGACCCCGAGAACGATGAGGTGCCGCGGATCAGAAATTTGATGAGGGCCCGCGGGTGACCACACCTGAAATACCCCCGAAGGGCCGAACGGTTCAACCCGATTGCCGGACGCCGCAACGCCACCCGCATTTGACGACACAGAGAACGAACAACAGATAGAGGAGTAATCATCATGGCAATGCTCACCGAGGAAATGTCGGCAAGCACCGCGAGAATTCGGATCGACGTGGTCGGTTCTGAGGTTCCCGAGCACGTGCTACAGAACATGGATTTCATGAACTACCGCCTAGCGGATGTCACCTTGGAGTCCGACTTCATCCTCAGCGAACCCGACCTCGTTTGGGACCGCGACGCAGCCGTGAAGTCGGTCACATGGGATGGCGAGACGATGCGCTTCAACGGTGACTGGGCCGAGGGACCGATCCAGAAGGCGATCGTGACCGTGCTCGCGCTCCGCATGGAGGCCGAAGGGCTGCATCCGTTCCACTCGTCGGCCGTCCGCTACAAGGGCAAGACCGTCCTCTTCCTTGGCGGCGAGTCCAACCATGGCAAGAGCATGTGCCAGATCGAGGCGTGCCGGCGTGGTGGAGACCTCATCTCGACGGAGACCACGGTGATCGATGAGACCGGAACCGTGATCATGGGGTCCAAGACTGTCTTCATCAAGAGCCGCGCCAAGGGAACCGAGCGTGCCGACAAGGCAGCTCCCGAGCGTGGAGCCCAGATCTTTTTCGGTGACGAGATGCCGACGTGGGAGGACTATGACAAGCCGAGCAACGTCGACATCGTCATCGTCCCCGCCATCGACGGCAACTTCGACCCGACAACTGCCGAGCTCGGCCAGTTCGAGGCGCAGTTCCAGAACTTCCACTCGCTACAGAACTACTTCCTCACGAACGAATTGCTGGCAATAGGCCACACGATGCCGCTGACCGACACAGAGGCGCTGCGCAAGGCGCGGGCTGAATTCACGGAGAGCTTCTGCGCTCCCCGCTCGTTCTACATGATTCGGGCCGCCGATCCGCAGGCGCTCATGGACGAGGTTGACAAGGTCATTTGACGAACAAGGAAGCGTGACGACATGAAGGAGTTCTCCTACGAACGTCCTGAGTCGCTCGACGAGGCGCTACGGGTGCTCGCCGCGAGCGGCCCGGAGGTTGAGATTCTCGCAGGCGGCACCGATCTGGTGATCGCGATGCGGGACCGATACCGCCAGCCGAAGGTCGTCGTCGACCTGAAGCGGATTGCCGAGTTGTATCCAACCCTCACATGGAGCGGGGACACGTTGACGGTGAGCGCCACGGCCACCATGACCGAGGTCGTGAACGATCCAGGGATCAACGAGCACTTCCCGGCGTTGGCAGAGGCAGCTTTTGTGGTCGGGTCGGTGCAGATCAGGAACCGGGCAACGCTGCTCGGGAATATCTGCAACGGTTCGCCTGCCGCCGATACGGCGCCGCCGCTACTCGCCTACGAGGCGGTCATCGTGGTCGCCGGACCCGGCGGGAAGCGAAGGGTGCCGATCAATGACTTCATCGTTGGTCCGGGCAAGACCGATCTCCAGGAGAGCGAACTCGCAATTGCCCTGGAGTTGACGACCCCATCGAGGATGATGGGCAGCGCCTATGAGCGGATGACCCGCAGGAAGGGAACCGACCTGGCGTCGGTCACGTTGTGCGCGACCGTCGATGACGCCGGAGTGACCCAGGTCGCATTCGGGAGTGTTGGCCCTCGTGCCTTCCTTCGCACCGACGAGACGGGCGTGCTCGCCGATCCGAACGCTGTCAAAGATGCAAAGGCAAACGTGTTCGAGAATATCTTCGCCGACGCCAGCCCGTCGGTGCGGTCGATGCGTGCGAGCCCGGATTATCGACATGCGATGTTGCGGGTGCTCGGTGCCCGCGCCGTCGGCAGGGCTACTAAGCGTCTGCAGGAACTGCAAGGAGTGTCATGAGCGAGACGATTCAGATCGAGACGACTATCAACGGGCGCGATTGGGCGTTCGAGGTTGCATCGAATCACACCCTGCTCGACGTTCTTCGCGATCAGATCGGACTCACCGGCACCAAGGAGTGCTGTGTGGTCGGGGAGTGCGGCGCATGCACTGTGATCGTCGACGGCATCCCGATGAACTCGTGCCTGATGCTTGCTGTTGAGATCGATGGAAGCGACGTGACCAGCGTCGAGGGACTCGCCAGCGATGGGCACCTGAATGCCCTGCAACAGGCCTTCCTCGACCTCAGCGCGCCCCAGTGCGGGTTCTGTATCCCGGGCCAGTTGATGTCGGCACATGCGCTGCTCCAGAGCAACCCCGATCCCACGATTGAGGACGTACACGAAGGCCTCGGTGGGAACCTCTGCCGCTGTGCCGGCTACCTGCAGATCACCGAAGCGGTCCTCGTGGCCGCGAAAGCGGGGAAGGAATGACATCCAACACATACGTCGGATCGTCGCCCAACCGCGTTGGCGGTCGTGACCGGGTCACGGGTGCACAGCGATACGTTGCCGACATCCATCTCGTCGACGAGTTGCACGCCAAACTCGTCACGATCAACGAGTCGAAGGCGCGGATCATCTCGATTGACACCAGCAAGGCCGAGCAGGTCCCTGGCGTTCGACTCGTCATGACGGCGGACGATCTTCCGAAGCCGATGCCACGGTTCGGCCCCCAATTCCAGGACCGCCCGATTATCGCTGTTGACACGGTCAACTACCACGGCGAACCGGTCGCAGCGGTGGCCGCTGACACGAAGGAGGCCGCCGAAGAGGGCGCTGCTCTCGTCGAGGTCGAATACGAGGTTCTGCCGAATGTGCACACGATTGCTGCGGCGCTTGCCCCCGAAGCACCACTCGTTCAGGACCCGTCGCTCCGGGTCGGTGAGCCGTGCGCGGACACGAATATCAAGACCGAGATCCACTTCGGCTGGGGTGACATCTCCGACGTCGAAGCTGACGCGGACTTCATCATCGAACGGGAATACGAGTTCCCGATGGTCACCCACTTCGCGATCGAGCCACACGCGTTCATCGCGCAGCCGGACGGAGACGAGCTGAACGTTTGGAGCACGATCCAGCATCCTTTCCAGCTCCAAAAGACGCTTGCGAGGCTCCTCAGTATTCCGCTCTCGAAGATGCGGGTGTTCGCCCCGGACCCCGGCGGTGGTTTCGGTGGCAAGCAGCATCCGAAGCTCGAACCGCTGCTCTGCTACATGGCGCTCAAGGCCGGTCGTCCGGTGCGTCTGGTCATGTCGCTCGAGGAGACGTTCCAGGCCGTCCGGCGCCCATCGACGCGCGTCCGGGTGCGAACAGGATTGACGAATGACGGCATCCTGGTGTTCCAAGATATCGAGACGAACTACCTCATCGGGGCCTATGTCGACATTGCCGACCGCGTCGCAAGCAAGTCGTCCTATCTGGCTGCCGGCCCATACAAAGTCCCCGTCGTGAAGATCATCGGACGGACGATCCTGTCGAACACGGCGCCGACGACGGCGTTTCGTGGGTTCGGCGTTCCACAGATCACCTGGGCGCGCGAATCGACTCTCGACGAGGCAGCAATCGAGCTCGGCATCGACCGGCTCGAGATCAGACGTCGCAATCTGCCCGAGAAGGGCTACGAGTTTGTCCCTGGCGACACCCCGGTGGACGGCGAGTGGATGCAGACAGTCGACAAGGCTGCCGACCTGATCGGCTGGAGCACGCCGCTCCCCGAAGGGCACGGCCGTGGCATCGCTTTGGGGCTCAAGTCCGGGCCGACGACGGGCCTGTCCTACTCGACGGTGCGTCTGCTGGGCGACGGCAGCGCGATCGTCTTCAGCGGTACATCCGACATGGGGCAAGGTGCTAGGACCGTATTCTCCCAGATCGTTGCGCAAGAGATGGGGATCCCCCTCGAGAACGTCAACATTGTCATGGGCGACACCGGGACCGTGCCATACGACCAGCAGACTTCGGCAAGCCGGTCAACGGTGCTAATGGGAACTTCGGTGTATCGGGCGTGCAAGGACATCCATGCCAAGGTGAAGGCGATGGCCGCCAAGATTCATGATGTGGACGAGTCCGAGATCGAGGTCGACGGCGGCGGCGTGCGCATCGCTGGCGAAGACCTGCCGATCATGGACGTGGTCACCGCAGGGCTCGGCCCGCTCGGTGGCGAGGTGATCGGCAACGGCGAGATGCGGAAGGACAAGGTCCCCGGCCACCCGCTCTCGGGATCGGCCGCGTTCTTCGAGTTCAACTGCACGGCCATCGAAGCCAAGGTCGACGACGAGACCGGTGAGATTCAGATCCTCCGACACGTGACGGTTGGCGACGTCGGTACCGCCCTCAACCCCCAGCAGGTGCAGGGGCAGGACGACGGCGCAGCGATCATGGGTCTCGGCCACTCGCTGATGGAGGGGTACATCCTCGACGAGGAGGGGCGGACCAGGAATCTGGGCGCCATCGACTACCGCATCCCCACGAGCAAGGACCTACCGATCGAGTTGATCAGCGCGAGTATCGAGAATCGCGACGGACCCGGCCCATACGGTGTCAAGGGCGTTAGCGAGGGAAGCCTGCTGTGTACGGCTCCGGCCGTCGGTGCGGCGGTCCGTGATGCCACCGGCCTGATCATTCGTGATCTACCGTTGACGCCCCAGCGAGTGTGGGAAGCCATGAGGGAGCAGGAAAGATGAGTGAGATTCAGCATGTTGGTCCCGTGAGGGACATGCCGGCCGAGAAGGTCGTCGAGGCGGCGCAGATGGTGAAGGAGGGGCGCTCCTACTCGTTGTCGGTTCCTCGATTCACCGGGATGCCGCTCTTCCCCGGCCATCCGCCGTTCCAGGTGCTCAACTATCGGACGCCTCCCGGCATCAAGGCCGGAGGGGTTCAGCCG
>CAXMQQ010000089.1:0-2907 GCA_964195545.1 uncultured Acidimicrobiia bacterium
CCCCCAGTCGGTAACGAAGGCAACTGGATTCGGACCGTCCCTGGCAAAGGTTGGTTCACCATCCTCCGCATCTACGGTCCGATCGACGGCTACTTCGACCACACCTGGAAACCCACCGACATCCTCCCCGCATAGAACCTAAGCCGCCAATATCCGGCATTCTGTACGGTCTGACGTGCCGCCCATAGGTGCCGTTATGGGCGGGGTGTGTCGGGGTCTAGGAGGCGACGGTGCAGGCGTCGAGCGCTGTTCTCAGATGCTCAGTGTTGATTGAGTTGTGACCGCCGATGAATACGAGGCTGGTGCGAGGTTCCTGGTTGCCCCACGGTCCGAGCGATGTGAGTGTCGTTCGCCGTCCGACGCCTTGGAGTACGTACCTATCGTTCGGGTGTTTTGCGAGGTAGACGAATCCTTTGCAGCGGTAGATGGCGGCCGGTAGGCGTCGGATCGCCTTGTGTAGAGTCTTCTCGGAGAGTGGATTGTCAGTCTCGTAGTGCCAGGTATCGAAGTCCGGCGTCTCGTGTCGGGTATTGAGATGTGGAGGGAGCTGCTGGGCGTGTGCGGGGTCGAAGCGACCGACGGCGAGCAGTACGTCGAGTGGGATGTTGCAGTGTTCAGCTTCGACGATGCGCACTCGGTTGAGGTGTGAATCGATCCAGGCGCGTATCGTGGCAACGTTCTCTGTGCCTACCAGGTCGGTCTTGTTGAGGATGACGAGGTCGGCGAATCCGATCTGGCGGAGTTTGAGCATGGTCAGGGCTTCGTTGTCTCGGTCGACGAACAGGCCCTCGGCGTCGACGACGCACGTGATGCTGTCAAGTCGGAGGAGGTGCTCGTATCTGGCGTCCAGGAACGTCATGACGACGCTTTCGGGATCGGCGACACCGCTTGCTTCGAGGATCACGTAGTCGATGCCGCGATCGCCGAGGAGTAGTTGTTCAAGGGAATCGACGAGGTCGTCGCGGACCTCGCAACACACACAACCGTTCTTCAGGCTGATCGTGTTCTCCTCGACCGCCGAGATCAGATCGGCATCGATGTTGACGGCACCGAAGTCGTTGACGAGCACACCGACTCTGAGGCCATGGTCGCCATTGAGAATCCGATTCAGCAGTGTCGTTTTGCCGGACCCGAGGAACCCGGTGAGCAGGGTGACGGGTATCGGCTCACCGGTCGGCGAAACGATCGGATCGAGACGCGGACCGGGAGCGAGGATGCGATCAGTCATGAAGGAGTCGCAGGTCGGGCTGCCCAACCAAGGGACAGCCCGACCATCGGGACACGTGCCCGGCTACTCGTCTTCTTCGGCGTCGACGTCGATGCCGCGGGCTTCGAGCATCTTCTTTGGTTCGAGGAACCAACCCTCTTCGGGCCACGTCTGGGTTGGCGGCCGGTAGGCGTCGTCCGGGTAGTACAGATGCGGATCGATCTCCATGTCGCGGAGGAACTGTTCCTGCTGCTCCTCGCGCGGCATCTTCGGCCGGGGGATCTCGATCTTGTCCGGCAACGGCTGTCCGGGCGGCAACATCATCCGTGGGTCCATCGACGCGACCGCAGCACCCTCAGGCAGCGCAGCTTCACGTGCCCAGATCGCGTCCTTCGTCACGTTGAGAATCTGCACGTCCGGGCCGCCCCACATGAAGAGGCCGTCCCAGTGCGAGCGAATCTCTGCAATCGACTCGGCATCGGTTGCCCCGCCCCCGGCCTCGTAGTGGTTGATCGCGGCGATGCGCGGCTGAACCTCGTTGAACAGATACCCAGCGGCGTAGTACATCGTGTGCCACGAATCGATGGTGTACTGGAGAACATCCTCGGGCATACCGAACTTCAGCGCCTGCAACGATGGCGTGTCAAGTTGGCCTTCGGAGACGAACACGTCGGCACCGGCAGCGTACTTCGCGGTCATCTCGTCCGGGCGGCCGTCGCCTGTCCAGACGAACGAGAGACCGTACTCCTCCCAATCGAGACGGAACGCTGATGCACCGTCCTTGACATGCGAACGGGGCCAGTGACGCACCACGACGCCGTCCTGGTCGTAGCAGATCCCGTTCTCGTCCTTCCAGTCGAACTCGGTGACGTCCATCTCGTAGCCGTCGCCCATCGGCGTGTGGTTGAAGTTCTCCTCGTGCCACTTCGCCATCTTGCGCATGTGCTTGGCCATGTACTTGATGCCAAGCTTCTTCGTGCGACCCGACGGACCGTAGAGGCGCAGCGGTTGCCACCGACCGGACCACGCGGTGAACGGGTAGCTGTAGGGGAGGTCGGCGTAGTGATCAGTGTGAAGATGACTGATGAAGATGTCATTGATCAACGCAGGCGGAACCTGCAATGCGATCGCGTTCTTGACGCTGCCGTTCCCGAGATCGAAGAAGAAACGGCGCGGCTGCGGCCCGTTGTTGCCTAGCTCGACGAGCATCGA
This sequence comes from uncultured Acidimicrobiia bacterium, assembly GCA_964195545.1. Taxonomy (GTDB): domain Bacteria; phylum Actinomycetota; class Acidimicrobiia; order Spongiisociales; family UBA5794; genus JAHEEL01. The sequence continues at coordinate 2,420 of CAXMQQ010000089.1, forward strand.
GGTGCCCGACTGCGTGCGCGTCGGCGGCCACGGCGTGCTCCCAAGGAACGACACGCGCATCTCGCCCGGACCGAGCGGCTCTGTGCCACCGAAGTAGACGTTCCGGTTCTTCACCGACGGCGTCGGCAGGTAGTAATCAGGAAGACTGATACCGCCACCAGGACGCGGCCCATACGGATTGCTCGACATTGCCATTCTGATCCTCCGAGATTGCTGACCGGGCCACGTCGAATGTAGTAGAACCCGACTCGCTGTTCACAGGAATCATCCGCGTGGCTGTCGAAGACCGGCCGCGCATATCCGGCTGGGTGTGTCGCTATGCGATGATGTGGGTGGTGTGGCACGCACCGGTCGGGCGGTGAGGGTCCGGTTGAGCTGCTAGCGGCAGCTCGGTTGGTCTCGGTCCGCCGTCCCGGTGGCGTGTGCCACCCCTTCTGCCTGAAGCGAGAGAAAGGGGCAGCCATGTCAATGGTATCTGGAGTGGTTGG
>CAXMQQ010000090.1:0-3619 GCA_964195545.1 uncultured Acidimicrobiia bacterium
GGGGAACCTCTGGGAAACAGCGCTGGTATCCGCCGTCATCGGGATCTTCATCGGGCGGATCGTGACGATGCTCATCGATGGTGTGAATCCGATCGCCCATCCGCTGGACATCCTGCTCGTGAGGTCGGGAGTGTCGACCGTTGGGGCATCGATCGGCACTGCCGTCGTGTTCTTGTGGCAGTCTCGTAGGGAGCCGGTCGCGATGGCGGACGGGATCTCTGCGGCTGCGGTCGCCGGGCTAGCGGGTTGGGCTGCGGGATGCCTGGTGCGCGGCACGTGTTTGGGCACGACCTCTGATCTTCCGTGGGCGCTTGCGCAGGAGGGCAGCACGGTGACCCGACATCCAGTGGGGATCTATGCAGCTCTCCTCCTCGTTGTCGCAGCCATTGCGCTGGCCTGGTGGAAGGCGTATCGGCGACCTTCAGCGGGCGTGCCGGCATCGCTTGCCGTCGTTGCTGCCGCTGCGGTGAGGCTTGCTACGGAACCGTTCCAGCCGTCGCTTTCGGGTGGGCCGAAGTGGTTCTATGCGGGTGCGCTGGTGGTCGGTCTTGTCGGAGTGGTTTGGTACGGGGTTGTCGTGCCGAGGCGTTCTCAGTAGGCGTCTGGCTTCCTGCGAGAAGAAGATGTCGCGCTGGGCCACATCTTTCGATGTCCGCTCCCAAAGCCCCCCTGCTCGTCGCGGGCTCCTCGCGTCCCCCCGTCCTTCGGCCGGGGGGACGTGTCTGGTGGTCGCTGGTTGTGGATCGGAACTGTTTGACCCCCTCCACCGCCCTACGGGCGGCACCTCCCCCTGATCCTCAATCCACGGTTTCCCGGTGGAGAATCGGCGGATTTCCCAGTCAGCCGGCGAATTTCGCCACCGCTGGTGCAGCCACGAATTCGGTGTGGCCTCGGAGCCGCGGGAAACCTTCTCTGCCAAGGACTCCGGGCAGATCCGGATCCAGGACTCCGTGGATTGAGGCTGATGGGGAGGAAGAAGAGGGACGCAGCCGGGGGGACGTGTCTGGTGGTCGCTGGTTGTGGACCGGAACTGTTCGACCCCCTCCTCCTGAGGGGGAGGAGGAGAGATAGCGGGGGGACTAGATGGCTAGGCGCCGAGGGCTACTAGTTCGTCTAGGGCTCGGCGTAGTTCTTCTTCTCCGGCTGCGCCGAACCAGTTGCCTACTACCACGTCGCTGCCGGTGATCAGGAAGGAGACGGGTTGGCCTCGAACTCCGTAGAGGTCCCAGATCGAGTCGTCGAGACCCCACTCCGTATTCGAGAGCAGCTCCTCGGCGCGGGCGACAGTCGCATCGAGTCCCGATCGTCCAGCCACAGCGATGAACCGCACCGTGTCGGCGTAGTCCGGTGCGACGGCATCAACGACGGGCAACTCCCGTCGACAGACGCTTCACCACTCGGCCCAGAAGATCAAGTACACGGGCTTCTGCTCGGCCGAGAGCGTGAACTCTCCGCCGTCGCCAAGGGCAAGCGTGAAGTCTGGAGCGGCCGGTCCTTCAACCGATGGGACCGTTGTTGCGGGCGCCTCGACCCCAGGTGGCGAGGTGGTCACCGGGGACGTCGTCACCGGTGAGGTCGTCACGGGCGACGTTGTCACGGGCGACTCCGACGAACCGGATGTGGATGATGGTGCATCACTGCCGCCACCGCATGAGGCGGCGACAACGGTGAGCGCCGCTATCAGTAGGCCTGTCTTCCGCATCCGTCAACCGTACCCGAGCCGGCAGGATACGGGGACTCTTCTATCCGCGGTCGTTGGTGAACGCAATCGAACGATCGAGTACGGCACGGGCATCGCCGGAGTCGATCGACTCCTTGGCGAGATCGACAGCCTCAACGAAACCATCGGCGAGACCGGCCACGACGATCGCAGGCGCCGCATTGACGACCGCGATGTCCCGCTTGGGGCCGGACACGCCATCGAGGATCCCGAGCAGGATCTCCACGTTCTCGGCGGCGTTCCCACCCCTGAAATCGTCGAGTGCGGCACGCCGAACTCCGAAGTCTTCTGGCGTGAACTCGGCGGTCGTGACCTCACCGTTTCGGAGCCGGTAGATGAACGATGGACCGGTCGTCGTCAGCTCGTCGAGCCCGTCCTCTCCGTAGAAGACGAAGGCTCGCTCCGCACCACGGTTCTTCAACACCTCGATCATCAGACTGGCCATGCGCCGATCCGCTGTGCCGACGGACATCAGCTTCGCACCGGCCGGGTTCGTGAGCGGGCCCAGAAAGTTGAAGACCGTTCGGATCCCGAGGGAAGATCGGACGGGGCCAGCGTGCCTCATCGCGGGGTGATAGCGAGGGGCGAAGAAGAACCCGAATCCGACGTCCCGGATCATCGCGACCGTGTCATCAGGAGCCATCTCGAGATCGAAACCGAGCGCTTCGAGCACGTCGGCCGAACCGGTCTTCGATGATGCGGCACGGTTGCCATGCTTGGCGACCTTCACGCCAACGCCGGCGGCGATGAAGGCTGCGGTCGTCGAGATATTGAACGTCCCGAACCCATCTCCCCCGGTTCCGACAGAGTCCACCACCGGTTCCCCGACATCGACGGTCACGGAGGCGTCGACCATGGCATCGACGAGGCCGGTCATCTCCTCGGACGTCTCTCCCTTGACACGGAGAGCGACGAGGAAGCCGGCGATCTGGGACTCAGATGCCTTGCCCCCCATGATCTCGTTCATCACCGAATAGGCCTCATCGCGAGAGAGGTCGGATCCGGCGATCAATCGGTCAAGAACAACGGGCCATGAAACATCAGACATAGGCCGAAACCCTACCCGGTCATACAAGAGGTGGCATCCCGGCTGTCACCTCGCCCGCATCATCCTCTTCCGCTCCCGTTCCGTCGTGCCACCCCACACACCGAAGCGTTCCCGGGAATTGAAGGCGAAATCGAGGCAGTCATCTTTGACCGTGCAGGTTGCGCAGACCACAAGAGCGGCGCGCTCGTTGTCGCGGGTGCTTGCGAAGAAAATGGTGGGATCCGCCTCTCGGCATGCCGAGAAGACCGCCCAGGGCCGCTCATCGAGAATCGGTGCATGGAGTGCAGGGATATTCGTCGTGTTGTTCATATGTAGACCTTCCTCGTCCAGTACACAGGTAGGACGCACAGCGCCCCCCTCGAGGTTCCCGGTTTCCACAGTCACGCCTCGTCAGGCGCGGCGATACGCATCTGAGCCTCGCGGACCGATGTTGGGTCTTTCGGCCCTGATCCCGCGAATCAGCCGAACTCGAATATGCATAACATGCACAATGTGCAGAATCGACATGCACAGAATGCGACCCAGCCACACTGATGCAGACCACGCAGACGACACCCACGTATCTCACCGCCCGTGACGTCCAAGATCTGGTCCGCGTGGATCGTTCCACGATCTACCGCATGGCGGAGTCAGGGCGCCTGCCGGCGATCAAGATCGGTCGGCAATGGCGATTCCCCCGTGACGCGATCAATGAATGGCTCCGTTCCTCCAACAACGGAGACGGTGCCTCCCATTACCGATCGAGCACGCAGGCCGTGGCGAATCTCTTCGCTGAACTGTACGGCGTCATGGTCATCGTCACGGACATCGCTGGAAATCCCCTCACCGACGTCAGCAACCCGTGCGGCTAC
>CAXMQQ010000091.1:0-47756 GCA_964195545.1 uncultured Acidimicrobiia bacterium
CTGTTCGCGATGGGCCGTCTCCCAGGTTGGATGGCCCAGTGGAAAGAGATGACGGAGGATCCCTCCACGCGGATCATGCGTCCCCGCCAGATCTACGTCGGCGACGTCGACAAGACGTACGTTCCCATCGACGAGCGATGAACAGGCCGCCTTCGACGGCGTACTGAGTGCCGAGAAGCTGAGCGGATAGGGCACGGCGGTGATACGAAAGTGAAAGGGTCGGCCCCTTGGGGCCGACCCTTTCACTGCTCTACTCGTCTGGCAATCAGATCTTCGTCGACGCTACGCGTGGTCCTCTCCGAGCGAATGCTCGACCCGAGCGGCGTCCAGGGTCGCTTCGCCGCGCCGACGGTGCCAGCGGTCCCACACCACCAGCATCGAAGGCAACACGAGGATCGCTGCGAGAAGCGAAAGGAGAATCGTGTAGCCGGTAACGAATCCGAACTGGCGGAAGGGAACCGTCGTCGACGTCACGAGAATTCCGAAGCCGAAGATCGTCGTCATCGCCGAACCGGCGAGGGCCCCTCCGGTATGTGTGAGAGTCGACTCGATGGCATCGTTCTCGCTGTCGTTTCGGATGCGATCCTCTTCATATCGGTGTGTGACATGGATCATGTACGGGATGCCGATCCCGACCGCGAGTGCCGCCACGGTGGCCGTGATCGGACCGAACGGGATACCGACGGCCCACATGATCCCGAATGACATGACGACAACCAACACGACCGGGAGGGTCGTGATAACGCCGAGCATCGGACGACGCACCTCGTACCAGAAGTTCGCGATTAGGAGGATCAGCACGGTTACGAGCGTGTACATCAGCGACGAGACCTGTGAGTCACGCAGCGAGCCGATGATCACTTCAGAGATGATCTCATCGGAAGTGGCGGCCGCAGTGAGTCCCGCGTCCGCGACTGGTGCGAATGCCTCCTCGAGGTCAGCCTGCAACTCCCCCGCTCTCGCCTCTCCGGCCTGTGTCTGAACGATGAACAGGGCTGACGAGTACGAACCGGCATCGTCGGTCCACAGCACTCTCGCTGCGGCCTCGGGGTCCGATGCGAACAGGGCCTCGTACAAGGCCTCCATGTCGGCGTTGTCGGAGACCGTGAAGCTCGTCGAGGTCATACCTGCTGCGCCCGCAACCTGGGATACGGCGACATCGAATGATGGTGACTGCGGGTTCGCGAGTTGGAGCACCAGAGCGACCGGAGACTCAGCGGCAGGGAACGCCCCGAACTGTACGACGTCTTCGATCGCTGTCATGTTCATCGTCGACTCGACCATCGCGTTGTAGGCGCCGGGGGTCGCGACGTTGCCGTCGACAAGTATCTGCGTCTTCTCGCCAAAGCCACCGCCGTAGTCGTCGATCAGCGTTCCGAGCGTGGTTCGGTATGGAGACGTCGTGGGAACGAAGTCGATGAAACTGAACCTCGCCTCAAGGCGGCTGGTGCCAAACGCACCCAGAGCCGCCAAGACGAGCGCCACGATCAGCGTTGGCACTGCGGCGTGCTTCGCGAGCCAGGACGTCCGTCCCATGAGCCTTGGCAGGAACCGGGCGTCGCCGCCCTTGAGGCTCACTCGGTCGAGCGTTCCTCGAGCCTCACCGCGGCGATCGAGCAGGAGACGAACTGCCGGGACGAAGGTCAGCATGATGATGAACGACGCCGTGATCCCGATTGCCGCAAGAACGCCGAACTCTCGCAGCGCCGGGATGTCGTTAAGTACGTTCGTCAGGAACCCCACGGCGGTCGTGATGGTGGCAAGCACCAACGCCACACCCACCGTTCGAATCCCTGTGGTGACCGCGTCGGCGACCGGCTCTCCCTCCGAGACTTCTTCGCGATACCGCGACGTGATGTGAATGGAGTAGTCGACCCCGAGGCCGATCAGGAGGATCGGCAGGATCTGGCTCATCTGTCCGGCAACGCCGTAGATGAAGTACCCGAGGCCGTTCATGATCGACACCGCGAATCCGATGCCGGCCATCGTCACGAGCGTGTCGGCGACCGTTCGACGGAGCTTCCCCGCGGAGACCGACCAGGCAACGAACACGAGAGTGAACACACCGAGAGCCGCAGGGAGCAGAACCGACGTCTCCCACTCGGCGATGGTGGACGGGAACAGGTCCGGGTAGCCCTTTGCAAGACCGGGAAGGACCAGCATGAGGATCGCCCCGAGCATGGCGATAACACCGGCGCTGGCGATGATCTTGTTTCTGCGCTTCACGGGCAGTACCAGGAAGACCGTGGTGAGCACCAGCAGGATGATGAACCCGGCACTCGCGAAGAGTCGGCCGATCTCGGACTGGAACTCGTCGGTACCCGAGAAGATCACCTCGAAAGCGAACGCCCCGGCCGCATAGCCATCAGGGAGATCCGTCTCAGCGATGGCCTCAGCAGTCGCCGTGGATGCTTCGATGTAGTCGACGTCTTCGAAGTCGCCGACCGTGAACGAGATCATGAGGCCGCTCGGCGAGACGATCGCATCGCGATCAGCGCCGGCGGGGAGCATCCCGTCGATGAAGCCCTGCTGCTCACCCGGCATCTGGCCGTATGCCGTCGCGTACAGCGCCTTCACGTCCTCGTCGGTTGCAGGCGCCGGTGCGTCAAACGCGATCGCCTGCTCCACCGGACTCATGTATGACACGACGGCCGGCTGTTCGGAAGACGACGACAGATAGGGTGCGACCGGCCCGTTGACGATCGTTTCACGAATTGCCGAGGTCGCAGCGAGACCGTCCAGGGTGATGACGTCGCCCGTGTCGGAGGACACGATGATCTGCATGACGCTTTGGTTCGTGTCACCACCGAATCGGTCGCCGATCGTTTCGGCCGCAACCAATTCCGGCGCGTCGGGGGCGAATCCCTCGTTCGGATCATCCGATGGCTGGTACTTCCCGGCGAAGCTGCCGAGAATCAGCGCAACGAGCACGGTGACGGTGATGACAGCCCATGGCGCGCGGCGAACGGCAGCGGCGAGGACGTTGACGATACTCTTCACAGGTTCAAGACTTTCTGCTTTGGAACGGCCACCCGGGCGGGTGCCATGTAATCGGTTCTAACGCGGCGGAGCGCTGCGCTCGACCAGTCCGGCGACAGCCTCGTCCAGTGAGATTCCCCGCTGCTCTGCATCATCCTCGCGGAGCCGCAACCCTACCGTGTGATTTTCCACGTCATTATCCCCAACGACGAGTACCGCAGGAACCTTCTGGGTGATCGCCCTTCGGATCTTCTCACCCACGGTCTCGTCGGCTGCGTCGACTTCGACCCGGACGCCGGCTTCCTTCAACACGGCAGCAACCTCGAACGCATAGCCCTCATGGCGGTCGGCCACGGGGACGATCTTTGCCTGCACCGGCGCGAGCCAGGCTGGGAACGCGCCGGCATAGTGCTCCACGAGCACAGCAACGAACCGTTCAACTGAGCCGAGCAACGCACGGTGGATCATCACCGGCCGTTCACGCACATTGTCCGACGACGTGTACGTGAGACCGAAGTTCTCGGGTTGGGCAAAGTCGAGTTGGATCGTTGAGAGTTGCCAGCGGCGCCCGATCGCATCCTTGACGTGGATATCGATCTTCGGCCCGTAGAACGAACCCTCTCCGTGAGCGATCTGGTACGGCAATTCGGCCGTCTCGAGGGCCTTTGCCAGCGAAGCTTCCGCTACGTCCCAGAGTTCATCGGAGCCGATCGACTTCTCCGTGTCCCGGGTCGATAGGTCGGCTTCGAACTCGTCGAATCCGAAGTCTCGAAGCACCATCAACACGAAGTCGAGGAGGCTCTGCAGTTCGTCCGGCATCTGGTCGAACGTGGTGAATATGTGGCTGTCGTCCTGCGTGAAGCCGCGTGCTCGCAGAAGTCCATGAACAACTCCGGACCGCTCGTAGCGATACACCGTCCCCAGTTCGAAGAGACGCAGCGGCAGTTCGCGATAGCTCCGACTCCTCGACTTGTAGATGAGGATGTGGAACGGGCAGTTCATCGGCTTCACAAAGTACTTCTGGCCCCCATCGAGCTCCATCGCCGGGTACATGCCCTCTGCGTAGAACTGGAGATGGCCGCTCGTCTCCCAGAGGTCTGCCTTGGCGACGTGGGGAGACACGACGTACTCGTATCCGTTCGCGAGATGCGTTCGCCGGCTGTAGTCCTCGATCTCCTTGCGGAGCAGACCACCTTTTGGGTGCCATACGGCAAGCCCGCTGCCGAGATCGGACGGGAACGAATACAGATCGAGCTCGGTACCGAGCTTGCGGTGATCACGCTTCGCTGCTTCCTCGAGTCGATTGAGATACTTGCGCAGCGCCTTGCGATCTTCCCACGCGGTCCCGTAGATGCGCTGCAACTGCGGCTTGTTCTCGTCGCCCCGCCAGTAGGCACCGGCCGAACGCATTAGCTTCACGGCTTTGAGGCGACCGGTTGACGGCACGTGCGGTCCCCGACACAGATCGACGAAGGCGTCGTTCCGGTAGATCGAAACCTCACTCGCCCCCGCACCTTCGGCTTCGTCCACACCGCGAATGATCTCCGACTTGAACGGTTGGTCGTCGAACAGTTCGAGTGCGTCATCGATCGAGAGCGACTCCCGAACGAACGATTGGTCGATCTCGATGATCTCCTCCATGCGAGCCTCGATCCGATCGAGATCCTCAGGAGTGAACGGGCGGCCGATGTCGAAGTCGTAGTAGAACCCGTCCGTGATCGGAGGTCCGATGGCGAACCTCGCACCAGGAAAAAGATCAAGGACCGCCTGGGCCATCACGTGGGCAGCGGAGTGACGCAGCACTTGACGACCCTCCTCCGTGTTCTGCGTGACGACGGACAAGGCACCGTTACGACCGATCGGTCGGTTCAGATCGAGTGTTTCGCCATCCAGCGTGACCGCCACAGCCGCACGCGCCAGGCCGGCCCCGATCGAAGCAGCGACGTCGAGGCCGGTCGCACCGTCCTCGTAGGAGCGAACGGAGCCGTCGGGCAGGGTGAGTTGGATTGACATGCAGGGCACTCTTTGGTTTGGGAACCGTCAAGGCTACATCCTTCCCAATGAGATGCGACGCGTGCAAGAATGAACCCGCAAACGAGAGAGAGATCATGGACGCCTACGCACTCGCCGAACGTATCGCCGCAGGGAATCGATTCCAAGATCTCACGCGGCCAACGAAGTCCCTCGCCAAGAATCACCACTATCGAATCTGGCGGGACGGAACAAGCGTCCTGCTCAAGGTGTACGGCACACCCGCCCGCGAACGTCGAGAAACGCATGCGATCGAAGCGCTCCAGGATCTCGACTGCATCCCGGTTCGCATCGACGGCAGCGTTACCGAAGAGCCGTCCTGGGCCCTCTTCGAAGACCCCGGCCAGTGGAGCCTCGGATCACTCCCTGCCACCATTGATCCGGCCCGCAAAGCGGGAGCAGTTCTTCGCTCGGTCCACGAGTCCAACCCGACGAATCTGACGAATCTGACACGCGGGATCGACAACGAGTGGGTCAAGGTGGACTTCGCCTCGACCATGAGGCGCCTGGCTCGGTATCGGGGGCGTGTCGGAATCGATGCCAACTTGTACGCGGCGATGACTGCCGTTCCAGCGCCGGAAGCATCCGAGGCTCGTGCTGCCCACACGGATCCAACACCAGAGCACTTCATCGTCAACGAAGCCGGGGCGGTGACCCTCGTCGACTGGGAGTGGGCGACGCTCGCACCGTCGGAATGGGATCTGTCCAAGGCGGTGTGGCTCCTCCGAATTCGTGCCGGCTCCGGGGCTGCAGACGCTCTTCAAGATGGCTACGGGCAGACGCTCGATCGGGTCGAGATGAGTCGATGGATCGTCTATCACGCCGCCATGTTGCTCATATTCGAGGCCGAGCAACGCATGTCCGATGCCGGCACCGAATCCCATACAGACACCGTCGGCGAGATCGAGCGGGTCATCGATACCGCCGCATCCTGACGAACGACGACCAGCTCGCCGCAAATACCGGGAGATTTCGCGCTCTCGTCATATGATCGTCTGGTCGTAGGAGCCAGGAGATACAGATGTTGGAGATTGCGATCGCGTCGGTGTTTATCGCTGTTGCTTTCGTCGCCGTCGGAACATCGTCCCGACCGGTGATGTCGGCAAGCGTTGTGGAGGTTCTGCCGGTCCTCGGAACGGAGGAATCGCTAGCCGACCTCCCCTGTCCGTGGTGTCTCGCGCAGACCCGCGAGGAAGACCCGAACTGCCCGTCGTGCGGGCAACCGTTCGGCTAACAGCCGCCGAACTTGCTCTCGTTCAGGAGAGAGCAAGTTCGCGCGTCCTGAACGCCTCGACAAGTCCGAGCGACGCGTAGAGTCCGATCGCTGCCTCGTTCTCTTCGTCGACCCACAGATTCACCGTGAGAACACCGCCGTCCCGAAGCACGTCGAACCCCTCCTCAATCAATTCCCTGCCGATCCCCAGGTGATGATCGATCGGGTCCACAGCGATTACGAAGATCTCACCGTTCTCACTCTCCTCACGTTTCGTGATGCAGAATCCGGCGATCCGTTCCCCCTTCCTGGCAACGAGAATCCCTGCCGGGTCGAAGCCCGGCTGACCCACGAGAGATGTGAAACTCGCCGCGGTCATCGCTCCCTGCTCCGGATGGTCCGCGAACGCCCGATTGTTGAGAGCGATGATGCTTGGGACGTCATCCGGCTCCATCACGCCGATTTCAGTTTGTCGAGTCCGCTCACTGGTCTGGATCGGAATCGATCCGGCCATCCTGAGCACCGAACGGACTTCTCGGTAGCCCAGGCGTTCGGCCGCTTCGATCTGATCGGTCCGGAACGCCCACAACCTGTGTGCGGCTCTGTCTGGAACGAGGTCAGTCCCGACGCGAATCGAGGCTTCCTCCGTTCGCCCATCACGGTTGGCGGGCGCAACTGCGATCTCGACCGCCCAGTGGTCGCCCGATTTGTGGTACGCCGCAACAGCAAGGACGCACAGAACCGCTCCGTCAGACCACACGCCCGCTCTGGACTGATTCCCTCTCATCGTCTCGAGCTTGTGCCCCGAGAGCGGCGGGTGACCATCGAAGAGAGTCGCGCTCTCCACCAGTTCGTCAGCTGCCAACTCGTCATACGGAACAGGATGCATGGCACCACGATACGGTCGATGGAACTGCTGTTCTATCGTCGTATCCTCTTCAAATGAGCTCGGTAGGACTGGTTCTCGGTGGTGGTGGCATCACAGGCGCCTCGTATCACTTCGGCACCCTGTTCGCGTTGCAGATGGCAACCGGCTGGGATCCAGGGGATGCGGACGTCGTCATCGGCACTTCGGCTGGATCGTTCATCGCCGCCATGGTTCGCGGCGGTGCACTGAACCTCGACACGATGGTCGGCAGTTCCAGGAAGGACGACGACGTTGTCGACTGGCTCTCGAGCAATGTATATCAGCGCATCCGTCCACGTGGCCTGACCCGCTGGGTCCGCAGGGGCATCGTCCCGAGCATCATGCGCCCCGGCCTCAGCGTTGTATTGGGGAGTCCCGGCGTCTATTCGACAGATGCAATGGTGGGATGGGTCGAGAACAGTCTTGGAGACCTGGCCGACGGCTGGCCCGATCGTCCCACGGTCATCGTGGCTCACGATCTGAAGGATCGTGCTCGCGTGCCGTTCGGCACGGAAGCGGCCCCGGTAGTATCTCTGAAACTCGCCGTCGCTGCATCGAGTGCCGTCCCCTTCATCTTCGAACCGGTTTCCATCGACGGCCGCGACTACGTTGATGGAGGGGTCAGTTCCGGCACAAGCGTTGATCTGCTCCTTGCCAATCCCGTTCCGTTAGACCTCGTCATCATCGTGGCACCGATGGCCGCTACGGGGACACGTCGCGGTGGCCACTTCTATGAGGAGATCCTCGATCGAGCGGGTCGCACCGCCCTGGCCGCTGAGGTCGATCTTCTCAAGAGAGAGTGGCCGGACACCGAGGTCCTGATCCTCCGACCAGACCAACGCGTTCTCGAACTCACGAGAGGCAATCCGATGTCGGTCGAGGCCGCGATCCCGTCCTTCCTCGCCACGCTGCGCTCGATGCGCGACGAACTAGCGCACCCCTCAACATGGTCCATGCTCGAGCGCCACATCGTCAACACCGTCCACGCCTGACCGCCTGACCGCCCAACCATCCAGCTGTCAGTGGGCTACGCTCCACCGCCATGGCTGACAGCAAGGAAGAGACGTTCGTAGAGAAGCTCGACCTCAGCACCAAAGTTGAGTCGATCGCCTCGATCGTCCTCGCCATCGCTGTCGTCCTCACCGCCTGGGCAGCGTTCCAAGCCGGGAAATGGGGAGGAGAGCAATCGATCCAGTTCTCCGTCGCCGGCGCTTCGCGAACGGAGTCCGCTCGTGCGGACACCGCCGGCGGACAGCTCGTGCAGATCGATGTGGCGATGTACACCGACTTCATCGCCGCCTACATCGACGACATCGACAACGGGACAATCCAGCCGTACGACGGAACCACGTTTGCGCCGACAACCGGAACACTTTCCGGATTCCTCTACAACCGTTTCCGTGACGAGTTCCGTCCCGCAATTGACGCCTGGCTGGCATCCGATCCCGTAGGCAACCCCGACGCTCCCGCGACGCCGTTCGACATGCCCGAGTACCAGGTCGCGAAATTCGCAGAAGCACAACAACTCGTGGAGGTAGCCGACCAGGCCGCTATCGACGCTCGCGCTGCCAATCAAACCGGGGACAACTACGTCCTCACAGCGGTGCTGTTCGCGGCCGTGCTCTTCTTCTCCGGCATCGCGTCGAAACTCGAGAACCGCTGGAACCGCCACTTTGTGAACCTGGTGGGGATCATCGGCGTGGTCGCGGGAGCGATCATCCTGATCAGACTTCCGATCATGCTGTGATCGGCCGGAGGCCGATGTAGCCCGCGGTCCGCAGCGGGTACTCGGTGCCGGACACCGGATCCGTCGGCCGTCGACCGGCTACAGCTCTTCGAATCTGGCCTGGAAGAATCTCAGGGAGTCTGGCTCGTACGTGAACCGGAGGCCTCTCACTTCTTGACGGTGCTGGTACACGTCGATCACCGACTCGGCGGTGACGTCCATGTGGGACTGCGTGTACACCCGGCGTGGAATGGTCAGCCTCACCAGTTCGAGATTCGGATGCCGGTTCTCCCCGGTCTTCGGATCTCTACCCGCTGAGACGTTCCCACGCTCCATACCGCGCACGCCCGAATCCCGATAGAGCGCCGCGGCCAGCGCCTGTGCGGGGAAATGATCCTGTGGCAGATGATCGAGGATCTCGCTGGCGTTCAAGAACACACCGTGACCGCCGATCGGCCGGATCATTGGCATCCCCGCTGCGGTGAGCTTCTCGCCCAGATAGACGACCTGACCGACACGCGCCCGCACGTGGTCGTCGGTCGCGACCATCTCACGAATCCCTTCCGCAAGGGCTTCCATGTCGCGTCCTGACATGCCGCCGTATGTATGTAGGCCTTCGAAAGCAACGAGCAGCGCACGCGCCTGTCGCGCGAGTTCCGGATCGCGCAGAGCCAGGAACCCACCGATGTTGACAAGGTTGTCCTTCTTGGAAGACACCGTGGCGCCGTCGGAGTAGGAAGCGATCTCGCGCACGATCTCAGCGATCGAACGGTCCGCGTATCCCTCTTCCCGCTGCTGGATGAAGTAGGCGTTCTCGAGCGCACGGGTCGCGTCGAGCATGACGTAGATGTCATTGGACCGGCAGTATTCGTAGACCTCTCGAAGATTGGCCATCGAAACGGGTTGGCCTCCTGCCATGTTCACGTTCGTCTCGAGCGACACATATGGAACACGGTCAGCCCCGTGATCGGCGACGACCGCACGGAGCTTGTCCATGTCGATGTTGCCCTTGAAAGGAAACTCGCTCAACGGGTCATGGGCCGCGTCGACGATCACGTCGACGAAAATGCCACCCGCGTACTCCTGGTGGAATCGAGTTGTCGTGAAGTACATGTTGCCGGGGATCACGTCACCGGGGGTGATGAGAATCTGGCTCAGCAGATGCTCGGCGCCGCGGCCCTGGTGGGTCGGGATCAGTTCCTCGTAGCCGTAGACGTCGTGGACGGCCGCCACGAGCTTGTAGAAGCTGGTCGCGCCGGCGTACGACTCGTCTCCAACCAGCATCGCCGACCACTGACGATCCGACATCGCCGATGTTCCTGAGTCGGTCAACAGATCGATGTAGACATCGTCCGCCTTGAGGAGGAAGGTATTGAATCCGGCGTACTTGATCGCACGCTCACGCTCCTCTCTGGTCGTCATCGTAAGGGATTCGACCATCTTGATCTTCCAGGGTTCTGCCCAGCTTCGCGTCATGGCGATTGTCCTTTCCTCAGACCGAGTCGAGCGCGGTTGAGATGTCGTGGATCAGGTCATCGGGGTTCTCAACGCCGATAGACAGACGAACGAGTGCGCCGTTGACCCGCAGCTTCTTCTTCTCGTCGGGATCGAGTCCGGCATGCGTCATCGTCGCGGGATGCTCAACGAGCGTCTCCGTGCTCCCAAGGCTCACCGCAAGGTGGATGAGGCTCAGCGAGTCGATAAAGCGGAACGTCTCATCCTCATCCCCGTCGATCCAGAATGTGATCATCGCACCGGGTCCGTCGGCCTGCTCCTTGTAGATGTCGTATCCCGGATCGCCCTCTTTGAGGAGACCGAGGTAACCGACGTCGACCACTTTCGGGTGGTTCACGAGGAACTCGGCGATCTTCTGAGCGCTCTCCGTCTCTCTGCGCATCCTGAGGTCCAGTGTCTCGAGGCTCCTCATCATCAGCCACGACGTCATGGGTGTGGCCATGTTTCCAAGGACGGTGCGCATGCCGGCGACCGGAGCCATCATCTCTTGGCTACCGAGGACGGCACCGGCGATGAGGTCGGAGTGACCTCCGATGTACTTCGTCGCTGAGTAGATCACAAGGTCAGCACCGTGCTGCAGCGGGTGCTGCCAGAGTGGGCCGAGGAAGGTGTTGTCCACGGCGACGGGAACGCGGCGCTCGCCGTCGCTGTAGCGATCGGCGATCCGTCGAGCCATCGCGATGCTGAAGAGGTCGTTCGTCGGATTCGCGGGAGTCTCCATCAGTATCGCACCGAGGCGTCTTCCGTCGAGCATCGACTCGAGGGCCGCGTCGACGTCCCCTTCGGACATGTCGGGTTCCCACTTGACCGTGCGAATGCCGAATTCGGGCAAGATGTCGTGGACGAAGTGGTCAGTCCCGCCGTAGATCGGTGCGCTGTGCAGAAGCACATCGCCGGGACGCAGGTAGGCAAGCATCGAAGTTGTTATGGCAGCCATCCCCGAGGCGAAGACAAGGCCACGCTCGGCGTCGTCCCAGAGTCGGAGTCGACCCTCGAGGATCTCCAGGTCCGGGTTGTTGAGGCGGCTGTAGATCAGTCCCGGCTTCTCGCCGTCGACGGCTTCAGCGGAACCGTCGGCGAGCGCAAAGAAATGCTTGCCCTCAGCGGCAGTTCGGAACACGAACGTCGACGTCTGGAAGATGGGGCTCTTGAGCGCGCCCTCCGACCACTCGGGCCGGTAGCCGTAGCTCATCATGAGGCTCTCAGGCGAGAGTTTCTTCCCTGCAACGGTTTCGTCGTACTCGTCCCGCACTCCGATTCCTTCCGTTCGCTGTTCGTCGATACGGTTCGAATTCCGTACAGACACTCTACTTGAAACACCATTGTGGGGTATCGTGCCAGAAGCCGCTACCCGATCCGGAGAGGATTCGTCGAATGGCCAATGTTCCCCATCTCGACCGTACAGATCGCGCAATCATCGCCCTCTTGCAGGACAATGCGCGGCTGTCAAACAAGGAGTTGGCGGCCAGCGCGGGCATCGCCCCTTCGACGTGTTCCGAGCGCATGCGGCGCCTGGAGACGACGGGCGTGTTCTCCGGCTTCCACGCCGCTGTCGACCCGCGTGCTTTGGGCATCGGACTGCAGGCCATGATCGCCGTTCGTCTGCGGCGTCACTCAGCGGAGGAAGTCGAGGCGTTCGAACTCCATGCCGAGGCTCTGCCTGAGGTCATCAGTCTGTCGCACGTGACAGGTCCAAACGATTTCCTGATCCGCGTCGTTGTTCGCGACGCTGATCATCTTCGCCAACTCGCCGTCAGTGGTTTCACGACGATGCGCGAGGTCGACCACATCGAAACGGCTCTCATCTTCGAACACAAGGAGAAGGGGACGCTGCCGGATTTGAGCGTTTGAGTTTCGGGTGATACCCGCTATCGGCTACCGGTCCTCTGCACCCAGTTCCTCGATAATGCGGTCTGCCAATTCCTTCGTTGTGGCCTCGGCGACGCGGTGGAGGAACGCCTGGTCGATGGCACGACCGAATCCACCCAGCGGCGGCGCGTACTGACCCTGGACCTTGACCTGGGTGAGATCGTCGCCTACACGTGCGATCACGAGTTCAGCATCCATCTTCGGGAAGAGTCCAGGGGTCCCCGTTGCCTCCCATGTCAGTGGGATGCGACGAGCGTCCGATGATTCGACGACCTTCCCGACCCGGAGGTGTACGGCCTTCGCAACGAGCGACCCCTCGCCGCGCGGCCCGACTTTCGCCCTGATCGCCTCTCCGTCGCGGTATGACACCTGCGCCCAACCCTCGAGTTGTGCAAGGACCAGCGGGCAGCGAGAAATGACGTCACCGTAAGGTCGCTCTACTTCGCCGTAGTACTGCACAAACATTGAGCCGCCCATCTCGTTGAGTGCGCAGTCAAGTCGGAACCGCCCGCGAGGGGTAGGGGCAAATGGCCTTCATCCTTGATCGCGGAACTGGACGACCGAGGCATCGACACCGCCAGCGATGATGGACCCAGCGACCGAGTCAGCCAGAAGACCCGGTCGCTCCACCGCAACAGACCCACGTCCAACGCGCTCGACATCTCAAGGGGAGGCTGCGTTGTCACTGCTGCTTCCGAGATTCCGCTCCCGTCTCCGGGGGCGACGTTATCTCTACCACTCTCGTCGCGCATGGGGTCTCGACGACGCTCACCGCCAGCACGAGAGAAGGCGCCGCGTGACGCCTGTGTTGCCACGCTGTCTCCAACCGCCCAGAATTCAACGGGCGAGCACCGACTCGATGAACTCTGACACGACGCGGACCATCGCTGGCGCCGATCGGATCGCTGGGTCGTTGTGATCGGCACCGGACACTACATACGTCGTGGCTCCGAGCGCTTCGGCGATGACTCGGCTCTGGTCGACGGGAACGGTTCCGTCCGCCGTTCCGGCGATGATGAGTGCAGGAATGCCGCTGATTTCGCCGCTTTCGATTCGCTCGAGAGACGGGTACCGGTCACGAACCAGGGCGGCAACGGGGAGCCACGGGTAGTGGTGGCGGCCCACATCGACGAGTGAAGTGAACGGGGACCCGAGGACGAGGGCGTCCGGTGGGTCTACTGCGGCGGCGCCGACGGCGACGGCCGCGCCGAGCGATTCACCGAAGTAGACGATGCCGGCATCGCCCAAACCGAGGCTGCGCCCCATCCGCGTGATCGCCACGGCGTCGGCGATCAACCCGTCTTCACTCGGTGTTCCGGGGTTGCCGCCGTACCCGCGGTATTCGCCGAGGATCACCCCGTAGCCCGCGCTAGCCAGCTGGTTCCCGAGCGGTACCCGCCCGGCCCGGTTTCCGGCGTTCCCGGGGAACACAATGACGAGGGGTCGGTCGGTACCCCCATCTGCGACTCGGACCCACATTGAAAGTTCGGCATCGTCTTGCGCCTCTACCCGGTGCTCTTCCCACGGAACCGGAGCGGGCCCTGGGTCCGGGCCGGGGAAGTAGATGAGTCGATCTTGAATCATCCACAGACCTCCGATAGCGAGAACAGCACCAACAAGACCAACGCCGGTCGCTCTTACCAGCCTCATCCCCTCACGCTACCGAATGCGCGAGACTTGGGACATGACTGGGACCGATTTCTTGCTCATTTCCATACTGCTCGTTCTGTTCGCGGCTGCCATTGTGCTCGGTGCTGCCGAAGCAGCCCTTCTGAGGGTTCAGCGCGTGCGGGTCGAAGTGCGGGCCACCGAGGGTGACCATCGCTCCGCGAGGCTCCTCGGGCTTGTCGATGATCTCCCTCGCGTCTTGAATACCGTCTTGCTGGTAGTGCTCCTCGTTCAGATCGGAGCAGCGACGGTCACGGGCGGGCTCTCCGGCAGACACTTCGGCAATCTCGGTGTCACCATCGCTTCGATCGTTCTCACCGTGGTGCTCTTCGTCTACGCCGAGGCGATTCCCAAGACGTATGCGGTACACCATCCTTACAGCGTCGCCTTGGCAACGGCTCGGCTCGTGTCCGGCCTCGTTTGGGCGCTCCGGCCCGTCGTGAACGTGCTGGTGGCGTTTGCCGACCTCCAGGCACCCGGCACGGGCATTGCGACTCCGACGGTGGTCACCGAGCAGGAGCTGCGGAAGCTGGCGCTCGAGGCCGCGGCCGAGGGATCGATCGAGGAGACGGATCGGAACCTGATGGAGAGGGCCTTCGATCTCGGGGATCGGACCGTTGACGAAATCCTCACACCGAGAACTGAGATCGTGGCAGTGGGAGTCGACTCAACGGTCGGTGATGCTCTCGAAGTTGCGATCCACAGCGGCCACCGCAGACTCCCGGTCTATAAAGGCGATCTCGACGACATCCAGGGCGTGGTCCGCCTTCACGATCTCGCTGCAGCGGTTGTCGAGTCTCCGGATGCTCCCGTGCTCACCGTGACGGCTGAGGAACTCGTCGTCCCGGAGACGAAGCGGGTCATCGAACTGCTGTCTGAGATGCAGCGCAGCGGCGTGCACCTTGCCGTCGCTGTTGACGAGCACGGAGGAACGGCGGGGATCGTGACGATCGAAGACGTCGTTGCGGAGCTTGTCGGTCGCGTGTCCGATGAAGGCGAGATGCTGCGACCGGCGATCCGTGCCACGGGAGTCGGTCGTTGGAGACTCGACGCCGGAGCCGATGTCGAAGATCTCGAAGCGGTCAGCGGCGTACTGCTGCCGGCCGGCGATTGGCACACCGTTGGTGGCCTTGTGGCAGGCACGGCCGGACGGATCCCCGAACGCGGTGAGACCTTCGATTTCGAAGGCCTATCGATCACGGTCCTGGATGCCGAGCCGCAGCGAGTCGTGACGCTCGAAGCGAAGAAAGGGGATCAGGACGGACCCAGCTGAACCGAGAGTTCTTCTGGCGACTCCGCAGGGAGATCGCACACGAATCCACGGCACACGAACGCACGGCCTCCTTCAGATGCGAGACGCCCATCGAGGAGACGAACTGCGCTCGCGCTCCCATCGCCTGTGGCAACGACCGTACCCGGACGGAATCGCTCCCACGCCACATCGAGGAACGGCCGCCGGGCCTCGGGATCGCCGACGATGGCAATCTCGCGAGCAGCATTGGCCATCCACACACCGAGCATGTGACCGTGCGCCCAAGGCTGTGTCGACAGGGTCGGTCCGATACTTTCGACCGTACGCTCGAGCCGTCCATGCGCCTCCGAATCCCCGCTGAACGCTGCAAAGATCGAGAGTGCTTCGGCTGCGAGAGCATTGTCGGAAGGTATCGGGTTGTCATGCACGTTCTTCGGTCGTGAAATAAGGGGTGCGGCGTCAACGGCAGTGGCGAAGAAGCCTCCGGCATCGTCGCCGAATCGCTCGATCATCACGCGGGTCAGATGCTCGGCGTGTCGATACCAGCATTCCTCTCCCGTGGCCTGGTACAGAGCGAAGAGACCGATCGCCGATGCGGCGTAGTCGTCACAGAAGCCGTCGGGCCCTCCCGTCCCCTGTCGCCATGACCGCAAGAGTCGATCGCCGCTCAACACCGGCCCGGTGAGGAAGGTCGCGATCCCTTCTGCCACCGATAGGTAGCGATCGCTGCTCAGGATCGCACCGGCCTCAGCGAATGTCCGAAGTGCAAGCCCATTCCAAGCAGTGACGACCTTGTCGTCTCGACCCGGCCGAGCCCGCAGCGACCGCCTATCGCGAAGGAGACCGTCGATTCGACGCTTCTGATGCCGCAGGTCGCTCTCGGCAATGCCGACCCGCTCGGCGGCGTCGGTGACGGAAACCGGCAGGTGGAGGATATTCGATCCCTCGAAGTTCCCCCCCGGCGTTGCCCCGTAGATAGCTGCGCCCGTCTCGAGATCCGAACCCAGGACTTCGACGAGTTCGCCCCATGTCCACACGGCGAACGAACCTTCCCGGCCAGCGGCGTCGGCATCCTCCGCTGAATGGATCCCTCCCGACTGGTCGATCATGTCGCGGGCCAGGTAGTCGAGCGTTTGGCGTCCCGTTTCGAGCATCCAGGGCTGGCGCATTACCTGCCAGGCTCGAAGGTAGAGGCGCGCAAGCAAGGCGTTGTCGTAGAGCATCTTCTCGAAGTGCGGTACGAGCCATCGGTCGTCTACCGAGTAGCGGGCGAAGCCCCCTTCGAGGTGGTCGTAAATCCCTCCTCGCGCCATGTGATCGAGCGTCGTCTCGACGATGGCCAACGCCTTCGAGGCCCGGTCGCTTTCGGGCCGAAGGACGCCGAATCGGAGAAGGAACTCGAGGGTTGAGGGTTGCGGGAACTTCGGTGCGCGCCCGAACCCGCCGTGTGATGGGTCGAATGTGGCCGCGATCGCATCGACGGCGAGTTCAATCTGCCCGGGCGATGGTGCGACTACAGAGCTGGTGGAGCGGTCGGAGATGCGGCGGGTGATCTCGTCGGATTGGTTGATCAGTCCGTCGCGTCGGTGGATCCAGGCATCGTCAATGGCGCGCAAGACGTCCATGAACGAGGGCATGCCGTGGCGCTCCTCATCCGGAAAGTATGTGCCGGCGTAGAAGGGTTTCGCCTCTGGCGTCAGGAACACGGTCATCGGCCAGCCACCACGACCGGTCGTCGCTGTGACGGCGTCCATGTAGATCCGGTCGACGTCGGGACGCTCTTCCCGATCGACCTTGATACTCACGAATCGAGCGTTCAAGTAGCGCGCCGTATCATCGTCTTCGAACGACTCGTGCGCCATGACATGGCACCAGTGACACGCCGAATACCCGACGGAGAGCAGGACTGGAACGTCGCGTTCGGCCGCTTCTGCGAACGCGTCGTCTCCCCACTCCCACCAGTCCACCGGGTTGTCGGCATGCTGGAGGAGATAGGGCGAAGAGGCGTTGCTGAGATGGTTGGGCATGAGCACAACGCTACCCGCTCCCCGTCTTGGGATCCGGCGTAGATTCCTGCCGTCTTCATGCCGATTCCTTCGTCAGACTCCTGGGTCCTATGCTCGTTGGATGCGTGCCACGCCATTTGCCAACAACGCGGTGACCAGCGCCAGCCTCGCCACCGATACCGCACGACTGACCCATCTCTTCGGAGACGCGAAGGGTCTTCTACCTCTGTGGATCGCCGAGCCGTACGTCGATCTCGCTCCCGGAGTCGTCGACGCCCTCCAAGCCAGATCCGAGACCGCCTGGTACGGCTATGAAACGCGACCCTCGTCAGTCGTTGACGCCTTCTGGGAATGGATGGCGACCCGCCACGGATGGGATGGATCCGATCTGAGGACGTCCATCAGCCCCAGCGTCGGCACGTCCATCGGTGTCCTCATCGAAGAGCTCACCGATCCCGGGGATGGCGTTCTTCTCCAACCCCCCGTGTTCACGGACTTCAAGTCTCTCATCACCTCGGCGCATCGATCGGCGGTGCGGAGTCCCCTCCTGCTCACCGACGACGGCTATCGGATGGATCTCGACGATCTGGCAGCGAAGACCGCTGATCCGACCACGAAGGTGATGATCCTCTGCAATCCCCACAATCCCGTCGGGCGCGTGTGGGACGCCGACGAACTCGCCGAAGTCGCAGACATCTGCGCACAGAACGACGTCTTCGTCCTCGCCGATGAGATCCACGCGGATCTGGCACTCCCCCCGTTCCGATTCACTCCTTTCGCTTCGGTTGCCACGGGTTCCGACGTCTCATGGGCGGCGACGCACGGTCCGATCAAGACCTTCGGCCTGGCGGGCGTGTCCGACACGCTCCTGGTGACCGCAGACGACGATGTCGCTCGACGATTCCGACTACGGAGCTCGCAACTCCACCTGACCAGGAACAGCGTCTTCGGGATCGCTGCTTTCGAAGCCGCGTACCGCACCGGCGCCGACTGGCTCGACGGGCTTCTTGCCCTGGTTGCGTCGAATGTCGCGCTGCTTCGGGATGGACTCCCGCCCGGCATCGGGATCGTCGAACCGGAGGGCACATACCTCGCGTGGCTCGACTTCCGCGACCTCAACATGGACGTTCCACAGCTTGCTAGGTGGCTGGGCGAATCTGCCCACGTTGCGTTGAGTCCCGGTCACTGGTTCGGTCGTCAAGGTGCAGGTTTCGCTCGCATGACGGTCGCTGCTCCCAGCGAGCAGATAGAAGACGCTATCGCTCGTCTCACAGGTGCCGTTGACGCGCTCTGAGGCTCAGGACCACAGGTATCGTCAACCCATGGCTCGCAACGACGCTCTCCGCCTGAATCCATGTCCCCCGTGGGGTCCCACATGACGCCGAGAATCGGCGTCGTCGGTGGCCTCAACATGGATATCCACCTGTTCGGAGGAGAGCACCGTTCGGAGGATGGTGCGTACCTCGCCGAGCACTACATCATCGAACCCGGGGGGAAGGGCTCGAACCAGGCCCGTGCCGCGGCGCGACTGGGAGCCGACGCCGTGCTCATTGGCTGCGTGGGCGACGACGAGTTCGGTCGGCTGTGCATCGCTGCCACGAACCGGGACGGCGTCGATACAAATCACGTGATGATCACGAGCGAAGAATCAACCGGCTTCGTCGTGATCCAACTCGTCGATGGCCGCCACCGGTCACTCGTGTTCACGACGGGTGCGAACTCGCGCCTTACGTGGGACAGCATCGTTCCAGCGCTCGATGCGCTGGCCGAGTGCGATATCGTCATCACGCAGAGCGAGGTGCCTACCAACACCGTCGATCGGCTCATCGGATGGTCCCAGCACACCAGTGTGCCGGTCTACCTAGACCCGGCTTCGCCACACGAGGCATCGAGACTCTCCCTGGCGGGTGCTGAGGTGATCACGCCGAATCTGCTCGAAGCCGGAACGCTCACGGGTCGCTCGTTCGATGATGAAGCAACCCCGATCCTCGCGGCTCATGATCTCGCGGCGATGGGTGTCCAGCGATCCATCCTCAAGCTCGGATCGGCCGGCGCACTGTTCGTGGCTGTTGAGACCATCACGGCCATTCCCACGGCAGCAGTCGAAGCGGTCGACGAGACAGGCGCCGGCGATGTGTTCGTCGCGGCGCTCGCGATCCAGCGGGCAACGGGTGCCGACTGGGTGGACGCGATCACATTCGCGAATGCGGCCGCCGCGGTGTCGATTTCGCAGAGCGGACTGGTCCTCCCGGGATTCGACGAAGTGGCCGACTGTGCGGCGACGATTGGCTCACCCTCAGTTCTGACGTAGCTGGCGGATCGGTTCCGAGGCTCCCGCCTCACACTCATCGCCGACGCTCCGACCTCAGCGATCAGCCACACCGCCGACCGAACTGCGTCCGGTACGCTCCGTCCCTCAATGAGCCAGATCCTCGCACTCACCTCAGCCGTCTTCTACGGACTCGGCGACTACCTCGGCGGCATCTCCACGCGCCGCCTGTCTGTGTGGACCGTGACAGCCTGGTCCCAAGCACTGGGACTCGGGGTGCTGGCCATCGGACTCATCGTCGTTCCCGCCACAGCCGTGACCGGAGCGGACATCATGTGGGGGGCGCTGGCCGGAGTCATCGGTCTCGCCGGTCTGGCAACGCTCTACTCCACCCTTGCATCTGGTTCGATGACGATCGTTGCACCGATCGCTGGAGCGACGACCGCAGTGATCCCGGTCATCGCTGATCTCCTCCAGGGAGCCGAACTCTCCACGCGGCACTGGATCGGTATCGCTCTCGCCCTCGGAGCGGTCGTCCTCATCGGCCTCGACCCCGCCGGCGAACCTACTGACATCCGGATGATCGGACGGGCGATGCTGGCGGGCACAGCGTTCGGCATCTTCTTCATCGCGTTCGCTCAGACGTCGGAGGCGTCAGGGCTGTGGCCGCTCGTCGGTGCCCGGGGGATGACAATTCCGATCGCCCTCGCGATAGCCGGCGCCCGTGGGGTCGCGAAACCACCAGGAGGTCGCGGACTCGGCACGCTGGTTGTGTTGGGGAACCTCGACATGGCAGCGAATGTCGCGATCGCTCTCGCCCTCCAGCGAGGGCCGCTCGGAATCAGCGCCGTGCTGTCATCGCTCTATCCGGCGTTCACCGCCATTACGGCCATCATCGTGCTGCACGAACGGCCGCGCCCGGGGCAGACCGTGGGCATCGTGCTCGCGATGGGGGCCATCGTCGCGCTTGCCTTCTGATCACCCGGACGCACCTTCCTGATTCGTGGGTGCGTGATCCGGTGCTGATGGCCGCCACCAGCGCTACCGCCACGACGTTGAGCACTTGAGGATGATGAAGGCTTCGTGAATCTCGCCGCTGAAGAGTCCGTGTCCTCGTGAACGACCGGGAACCGCTCACAGGCCTACGATCGTCACATAGGTGACGCATCTACGGAGGTAACCGTGAGACGACTCGCAATTGGACTGTTGGCGGCAGCAGCGATCCTCATCGCTGCCTGCACGCCGAGTGTGACGGTGGAGAACTCAGGAGCGGAGGAGACGGCGGCAAGTGGTATCGCCGTATCCGGGCGTGGCGAGGTGTTCGGCACTCCGGACACCCTGCAGATGTCGTTTGGGGTATCGGTGCTTCGCCCAACCGTCACCCAGGCCGTGGCCGACGCGGCGGCACTCGCCGATCAACTGATCTCGACGCTCGAATCATCCGGCGTCGCCACCGAAGACGTTCAGACGGCCAACTACTCGATCTACCCCGAGTACGAATACTCGAATGACGAGCGGAAGCTCGTTGGGTACCGCGTGAGCAACACCGTCACCGCGAAGATCCGCGACATCGACTCCGCCGGTTCGGTGATCGATGCTGCCGTCGTTGGTGTCGGTGATGAGATCCAGATCTCCGGGGTCTCGTTCTCGATCGAAGACGACGAGGAACTCATCTCCGCCGCTCGCGACGCCGCATGGGAAGCCGCTCGTTCGACAGCTCAGCAACTGGCCGACCTCGCCGGTCTGACACTGGGCAAGGCGGTGATGATCTCAGAATCGGTCGCAAGCGCACCACCGCAGCCCCTCTACCGGGCCACTTTCGAGGACTCAGCAGCCCAGTCAATCGAGACGCCCATCGAGGCGGGTCAACAGCAGGTGGCGGTAACGCTCCAGGTGAGATTCGAAACCAACTAGAGCCGCATACCCAGGGTTGACAGCCTCGCATTTGACGCCGCGAGCCCGCGGAATGGGCGAGCTTCGACGTAGAGCGTCAGCACGACCAGGGTGTCAGGCGGCGAAGATTTGGCTCCAGTAGGCGAGGTACGCGGCCACTGACACAGCGACGACGGCGACACCCCACAGCACTGTTGAACCAACTCGCATAAAGAACCTCATGGAATCCTCCACCATCGTCCGAATACTCCTGGCCCAATGAGCATATGGGGGACACGAAGACTGTTGACCGGACGCAGTAGGGCCGGAAGCCTCAAAAGCGCCGCTACAAGGCGGCGAGCATTTCAATATGCCCCCAATGCCGACCCGCCCACGGAGGACCGGTACCGTCGGTCGCCTTGTACGCGACGTGGTGTGCGTCACCGATCCGCTTGCAGAGGTCAGCGAGTTGAGTCGCTTCAGACGGCGGACTCGAGGATGAACACTCGAATCAGTCGATGTTCCGCTCGAGTGCGGTACCTGGCGTATCCGCGGTACACACCAACCGCCAGATCGAACGCCCGGTCGGTCTCATCCTCGTCGGCTCGTCGGGCCGTGATCGCGACGATTCGATCCCGGTATTCGACGGTTGCCGACGGGTCCGACTCGAGGTTGTACACCCAGCCTGGCGTGGCTTCCTGTCCGTAGTTGGTGCCGATAATGGCCAGGTCTTCGCCCACCGGGATTCCCAACAGGGGCATGGTCCGCGGTTTGTCGCTCTTGGCGCCGGTTGTGGTCAACATGATCACGGGCACTCCCGCCGCCAGGCTCGGCAGTGTCAGCCGACCGCCGGTCACTCTGAACAGCACCTTGTCCACCGGGTACAAGGTCTTCGAGATCAGCAACGCACCCATACGACTGGACGCGAATCCCTGGATGGCTCTCTGCCATGCGTTGGGTGGCTTCACCCGGTAGTCGAGATCCCGCAACAGTCCCATTGGGCACCTCCGAGTACCGAGCCTACTTGGTGTCATTGAAGACGTTCGGCCTCTGAACGTTCCCAAAGCTCCGGGGTCCGGTTGCCACTCAACGACGGTGACCCGCCAGGCGCCATCGGCATCATCGCTCGCAGTGGTGGACGCCTCGCCCATATGGGCTGTGGTCTCAGGGGGTTACTGCAGCGCTTCGGCGAGTTTGTCTGGTGGTGTCATCCATCCGAGGGTTTGCCGGGGCCTGGTGTTGACTGGGTGCGCTGTCGCATTCGCGCCAGTGCTCCCGTCTATCATCTGGTGACTGGCGTACATATCTGCACTTAGAATTCCTGGGAGTAGACGTGTCGGAGTTCTCGGCTGCTGTTCTTGCCGCCAGGAACGTGGGTCGGTCTTCGGTTGACTTTGAGGAGCATGTGTGCCGCGAGTGTCGCCGGTAGTTGTCTTGATGGTGGGCATGATCTCTTGGTTCTCATTCGCGGCGAGCGGCACGGGCGCGGCCTATGACGACGCTCGTTCTCGTGGGGAGCCAGGGGTCAGTCTGGATGCCTCCGATCATCCTCTGCTCGTGCCGCTCAAAGGCAACCTCCTGGGTGGCCTTGCTCCAGGCATGGATGCGACCGCTCGCGTCACACTATCTGGGTCTGGCCGCCCTGGGGCGCCCGCATTCGGCGCCCCAGGACTGAGCATTCGAGACAGGACGGGCACATCCGTCATCGTTCGCGGGAATGGAAGATCTCTGGAGGCCCTGATCGAGTCTGGAGTTGCATCACGGGTGGAGAGGATTCCGCCTCTCCAAGAAGATGTGGTCTCGGAAGGCCTCGACGTCCTTGAGGTGCCACCTTGGCACACCTCCGGCTACACAGGGGCCGGGATAAAGGTTGCGATCGTTGATACCGGTTTCGCCGGGTACGAGACGTTGTTGGGTACTGAGCTTCCAGCCTCAGTTACCGTTCGGAGCTTCACTTGGACTGGGGACATTCACGGTGAAGGTGAGCACGGAACTGCGGTGGCCGAGATCGTGCACGACGTTGCACCGGGTGCGCAACTGTATCTTGTCAACTACGACAGCTGGCGGTTCTCAGAGCTTGTCGACTATCTGATATCGGAGCGTATCGACGTAGCCAACATGTCGCTCGGGTCGATCGCTGGGCCCTTCGACGGGACATCCGAGCGAGCCAGGGACGTGACCAGGGCTGTCGATGCGGGCATTACGTGGGTGACGTCGGTTGGCAACTCCGCCCAGCGACACTGGGGCGGGATGCTCAGCGACCCCGACTCCGACGGATGGGCGAACCTATCTGGCGATGTTGAACTCGACGGGTTCACGGTCGCGGGCTTTGAATCGTTCCACATCACGGTCAGCTGGAGCGACAACGCAGCCGATTTCGACATCTGTCTCTACGATCTGGCAACCGTTGAGATCCTGGAATGCTCGGACACGGATCAGCTAGCTGGTGATCGAACCTACGACATCGTCTCGTGGGCAAACCCATCCTTCTTTGAGCGGGACTATGGCTTCGCTGTGTGGCACCGGAGCGGCCCTGCCGCTCGGTTCGACGCCTTCGTATCGAATAGCGCCGACAACCTCGAGTTACACGACTTTGCGACGAGTCTGACGGTTCCGGCAGATGCCCTGAGGGTGATCGCGGTCGGAGCTGTGCCTTACTACACCCCCGACGCGATCGAGTCATACAGCAGTCAGGGGCCAACTGTTGACGGACGCAGGAAACCAGATGTGGTCGCCCCAGACTGGGTGTCAACCCAGACCTGGTCGTCCTTCGCTGGAACGTCCGCAGCATCGCCGCATGTAGCCGGGGCCTCTGCGTTATTGCTGCAGGCCAGACCGTTCGCCTTGCCGGGAGATGTATCTCGGATGCTCGCTGAGCGGGCTTCAACGCTTCCGTCCGGCTCGAGCCCGCCGAACAACACCTTTGGGTGGGGACTGTCGACTCTTGGGTCCCCGATTCTTGCCGACACGTCACCGCCGACGTGGGACAGTGCCGACAGCCTGATCGTGCACGATATCGGAGCCGAGTTTGTCAACCTACGTTGGTCTGCAGCTAGCGACGACGAGGGCATCGGCGCCTATCGCCTTTACCAGGACGGCGTCCTGGAATCGCAGTTCGGTAGAGAGACGCGTGAGGCAACCGTCACAGGCCTCAAGCCACAGACCGCATACTTGTTTGCCGTTCATGCCGCTGACCTTGCCGGGAACTGGAGCGCTGGGCCTAGCGTGCGTGTTACCACCGGAAAGGCAACGGATTCGTTTGGTTTGGTTGACCCGTCGAGCGGTGTCTGGCATCTCTACGACAACTCCACGGAGGTCGGAAACTTCTACTTCGGGAACCCGTGTGACTATCCGTTCATGGGTGACTGGGACTGTGACGGTGTTGACACGCCCGGTCTGTATCGCCAGTCGGACGGATACGTGTATCTGCGCAACTCGAATACGCAGGGCGTCGCCGACATTTCTTTCTTCTTCGGCAACCCCGGTGATGTCCCGATAGCGGGTGATTTCAACGCGAACGGTTGTGACACGGTTTCGATCTACCGGCCGTCAGAGGCCCGCTTCTACATCATCAACGAGCTCGGCACTGCGGGTGGTGGTCTTGGTGCTGCCGACTATTCGTTCCTCTTCGGCAACACGGGTGACAAGCCTTTCGTTGGGGACTTCAACGGCGACGGGCAGGACACCGTCGGGTTGCATCGCGAGTCGAGTGGTCTGGTCTACTTCCGGAACACGAATACGACCGGCAACGCCGACAACCAGTTCATCTATGGCAACCCCGGTGACCGGTTCGTTGCTGGTGACTGGACCGGTGACGGTGTTGATTCACCTGGTCTGTTCCGACCTTCTGACACGACGATCTATCTTCGGTACGAGAACACGCAAGGGAACGCCGACGAATCCTGGACCGTCGGAGAAGCTACGTGGCTACCGGTAGCGGGCACCTTTGGTCTCGGATAGCGACAACCAACCACCAGCAGCCGTCCGAAGACCGCATTGAACCGGTCCGGGTCTTCCGGAGGCTCTGGTCTTGCCCTGGTTTCGCGGAGTTGGGATACTTGGATCGGTGGTGCTTGAGGGCCGCAAGGAGGGTCCGACATGCCATACCGTTATCCACCCGAGTTCCGTCGCAGAGCCCTGGATCTGGTGTAGCTGGGGGGTCGGTGGCGTCGATCGCTGCCGACCTCGGGGTCAGTGACCAGACGATCTACACGTGGCGGAAACAAGAGCTGATCGACACCGGCGTCGAACTGGGCCTCACCTCGGTTGAGGCCGCTGAACTCCGTGCGGCGAAACGCAGGATCGCCGAGCTTGAGGCCGAGTTGGCGGTGACCCGTCGTGCCAATGAGCTGCTGACCGAACAGGTGGCGACTCCGGAAGGCGGTTCGAAGCGGTCGAGGTGATCGTCGCGGACGGCCTCCCGGCTCAGACGGCGTGCCGGCTGTTGGGTGTGTCTGGCTACTACGCACGGAGGGGCCGGCTGACCGAACCCTGCCCGGCAGCGGCGACAGTGGGCGGTGTAGCTGAGCGACGATGCTCAGGGTTGCCCAGACCCCTGACCAGGCAGTGGCCCCAGGGCGGCCGTATCCGCGAAGATTTCTGGGCCGCTGACCGTCAACACCAGCAGAACGCCCACCACGCGACCGGGGCCTGCAACACTGCCTACATCATCGCACCCAGCGGGACATGCACTGTCTGCATTGACCCAGCTGAGTCGAACTGAAGAACGGGTAGCCCGTTGGGCGCGTGTTTCTCAATCGCCGGTTGGTGCCGCGCTCTCACACCGGATGCTCAATCTCCCAGGGTGCCGCAGCGGTGCGTCTCACCGCCCCAGATGCAGACACTTCGGCCCTATCGGACGCTTCGAGCACTACGATTAGGTGGTCGGTGCGCCCAGGGCGCCCGTTCTGCGGCGGTACCGAGGCTTGTCGACTTGGGCAGATACAGGGATGCGCGTGGTGCACACGGGTTTGGTCCCGATCGTCGGCATGCGCTCCTCCTGTCATGCAGAGGTGTGTTGCATGCACAGAACAAAGCCACCTAGCCCCACCGGCAGGGTCTCCTGGCTCCTCGCTGCGGTTGCGATGATTATGGCGGTGATGCCGCTTGCTAGCGCAGCTGCCCCGTCGAACGAGCTCTCGTCTGCTGATGAGGTCGCTCAAGATTTGCCCGAGATGTCGATTGACGGGCGGGACCGTACCGGAACACTTTCCCGCGATCTGGACGCATCCGGTCGTGTAACTGTCGAGATTGTGCATCGGTCCGGGGCAGATCGCGCCGCGATCCAGGGCGAAGTCGGTCGCCTCGACGGCTCAGTTCTCGGCTCGTCTCCCGGTGTCACTCTGGTCAAGGTCCCACCCGTGGCTGTCGCAGCGCTCGAGAGGCGACCGGGTGTCGAGTATGTGCGGTCGCCCCTGCGCGTTGACCTGCTGCCCGAGCCCCTGGACGCATCCGTCCTTCCCATGGGCATTGGCGATATTCACGTCACCGCGACGAATGCCGCCGCGTGGCAGAATGCCGGGTATCAAGGTGACGGAGTCAAGGTGGGTATCTTGGACGACTTTGACGGTGGAGTGTGGTCGGCTGCCCAGTCGTCTGGCGATGTGCCTGCAACGGCGGGGACCTTCTGCCGGTATGAGGGAGGCGCCTGCGATATTTGGAGTGCGGGTTTCCGGCATGGGGTCGCGGTTGCGGAGATCGTTCACGACATGGCTCCGGGAGCAACCCTGTATCTCGCGAGCGCCGCAACCGTTACCGATCTTTCCGCAGCGGTGGCTTGGTTCGACAGTCAAGGTGTCCAGATCATCAGCCGATCCGTCGTGTCGCAGCTTGATGGTCCGGGTGATGGCACAGGCTCGGTTGATGCGGTTGTTGACGATGCCGTCAGTCGAGGCATGGTCTGGTTCAACGCCGCGGGCAATCATGCGAGCGCGAGCGGCACTGCCTATGGTGGCTACTGGCGCGGCGGCTACGTCGACGCCGATGCGGACGGTTGGATGGAGTTCGCTCCCGGCGATGAGACACTGTGGTTCTACTGTGGGTTCGTCCAGGGGTTTCGCTGGTCTGACTGGCAGGCGACCGGCAGAACCGACTATGACATCTTCATCACCGACGTCGACAGCGACGTATTGGCCTATTCGCAGAATGATCAGACGGCTGGGGCACCACCGATCGAGATACCTGGGTCGATCGATTGCGGTGCGAATCCTGTTGTGTACCTTTGGGTCTTTCTTCGCAACGCCGGAAGCGGGACCGGTGGCGACATCTTGGAGTTCATGGTCAATCAGACCGCGTTCCAGTACTCGTCGAATCCATACTCTGCGAGCGGGCCAGCAGGCGATTCTGCGAATATCGGTTCGGTGGCGGTTGGGGCGATCGATCCCGCGAGCGGAGGCGTGATCGCATCGTACAGTTCACAGGGTCCCACGAACGATGGACGGATTAAGCCGGATCTCTCTGCTCCGAGTTGCCTACCCACTGCCAGCTACGCGCCGGACTGTTTCAACGGGACGAGTGCGGCGACGCCCGTCGCGGCCGGGGCCGCGGCCCTCGTATGGGGTGCAAGCGTGGCAACAACACCGCAGACGGTGGCGCAATACCTGACCACTCACGTCATCGATCGCGGAACCACGGGACCCGACAATATCTACGGAACCGGTCAGCTCTACCTCGGAGTGCCGCCACCGAATGTGGCTCCTGTGGTGTCGGCTGGTTCTGATCAGACGGTAACGCTACCGAACAGTGCGGTACTGGATGGGACGGTGACGGATGATGGTTTGCCGTCGAGTTCGTTGTCTTCGGAGTGGACGAGGTTCAGTGGGTCTGGGACGGTGACGTTCGGGGATGCTGCTGCGGTGGATACGACGGCGGCATTTTCGGTGGCTGGTGTGTATGTGTTGCGGTTGACTGCGACCGACGGAGCACTGACCGCATCGGATGATGTGACGATCACCGTCAACCCCATGCCGAATGTGGCCCCGGTGGTGTCGGCGGGTTCGAACCAGACGGTGACGCTACCGAGCAGTGCGGCGTTGAACGGCACGGTCACGGATGACGGGTTGCCTTCGGGGTCGCTGTCTTCGACGTGGACCAAGCAATCTGGCCCCGGCACGGTGATGTTCGCCAATTCGCACGCGATCGACACGACCGCCGGCTTCTCAACGAATGGTGTGTATGTGCTGCGGTTGACGGCCGATGACGGGGCGGCGGCCACGTCCGATGACGTGACCATCACCGTCACTTCGCGGCGTCACACTGTCGCGTTGGTGGATCCGGGCCAAGGGCTGTGGCATCTGTACGATGCCGCAGGGGTGGAGAACACGTCGTTCTTCTTCGGAAACCCCGGCGACTACCCAATCTACGGTGACTGGAACTGTGACGGAGTTGAGACACCCGGCTTGTATCGCCAGTCCGACGGGTCCGTCAATCTGCGGAACAGCAACACGCAGGGGAGCGCCGATATCTCGTTCATCTTCGGGAACTCCGGTGACGTTCCGGTCGCTGGTGACTTCAACGCTGACGGCTGCGATACCGTATCTATCTATCGGCCAGTGAACCAGACGTTCTACATCATCAATAGGCTTGGTGAGAACGACGGTGGGCTAGGTGCTGCCGAGTTCTCATATGTGTTCGGGAATCCGGGTGACAAACCGTTCGTCGGCGACTTCGACGGTGACGGTGTCGAGACGGCCGGGTTGCATCGTGAGTCCACCGGCTGGGTGTACTTCCGCAACTCCCACACCCAAGGCAATGCGGATGCCCAGTTCATCTTCGGCAACCCTGGAGACCGATTGATCGCCGGGGATTGGAACAACGACGGTAAATACAGCCCGGCGCTGTACCGGCCATCGAACACGACCATGTTCTTCCGGTACACGAACACGCAGGGCAACGCCGATGCACATTTTGTACCGAATCCGAACGGTGCGGCGTGGCTCCCCGTTGCCGGGGGCCGGTGAGGTAGAAACCAAAGACTGAATACTGATGGACCTCCCCGGAAATTGGGAAGCCTATCTATTGCTGCAGGTTCATCGTCGGAGTCCGTGGCTACGACCCGTTCAGATTTGGTGCGAAGAACCTCGTCGCCCCAACCCCAGCCTCCGTGTACCGCCCCTGGCCACCCTCCTCTCTCAGCTTCCACCACCTGCGGCATCCATATCCCTGCCGGTGGCCGGGTCGAGGTCCATGGGCCACGGGGCGTCGAGGAGTGGGGTTCCATCCACGGAGAGCATACGACCTGGCCGCCCAGCGACGACCCCCCGAATTACCGAGTCCCCCGACCAAGCAATGGCCCGATAGCGGCTTCGATCCTGAAGATTTCTGGTTCGGCGAAGTCACGGGCCTAGCCGTCCATATTGACATGGCCGCCCCTTTCACTCGCTTTGGGCAGGGGGATGGCACACGCCACCGGGACGGCGGAAGAGACCAACCGGGCCGCTGCTAACAGCTCAACCGGAGATCCACCGCCCAACCGGTGCGTGCCACACCACCCTGATCATCGCACCCAGCCGGTTATGGGCGGCCCGGTTTGGCGTGGACTGGCATGATTGTGGCCATTGCCTCTAGCTATCGCGGAACGTTCATGAGATACTCACCCCAGGCAATCAGAGAGGCAGGCATGTCATCGGCCAACCGGCTGGTGGTAAGACCGGACGGTGTCGTACTGACCGCGGCCTGGTTCATCGTTGTTGCTGTGGTGTCGTTGCTGGGTGTTGCTGCAATTCTGGTATTCGCCCATCTCGGGGGACTGGCGCAGTCAACGACGGGTCTCGGCAGCTACGTCGCAATCAGTGGGGTATCGTTCGGTCTTCTGGTGGTCGTGACTCTCGGTGCGGCGAACGTCGCGGGAGCGGTTGGTTTGTTGGGGCTTCGACCGTGGGGGAGAATCTCGGCGATCACTCTCGCGTCTATCGGCCTCCTCTTGTTTCCGATTGGCACCATCGCCGGTGGTCTGATTATCAGGTACATGTTGGCCGATGAGGCGAAGGACGTGTTCGCGCGGTCGCGACGGTCCGTGTCCCCACACGGGATCACGATTGATCTCCGCCAAGAGCCGAGCCAAAGCACACTGTTCTCCTCCACCATGGTTCCCGGAATGTCGCTGTACGAATCCCGATCGGCGAACCTTCCCCATTTGGGAGACGACGCTGCGTCGGTGCTCCGTTCACTCGAACCCCTCCGCCGATAGCGGCGGACAGTTCGATGCCATCTGTGTGGTCCGCGGCATTGTCGGGTTCCCTTGCCGTCTAGGATCGGTGATGACGCACCCAGGACGGCACCCCCCGCACCAAAGGGACCGTCATGGGTGCGCCCTTCGCTGTCACAGCCGCCCGGTAGCGTCCGACGTTATGAATCCGAACCAGGACCGGGCCGTCGACATACGCCGCCGGGCGCTCGCAGATCAGGTCGACGGCCTCGAACAGCGGATCTCGGGCGGCCGGGACGATCGGGATCTCGCAAGGCTCCTGAAACACACTCGTTCCGAGATTGCCGATCTTGAAACCGTGGGCCACAGAACACGGTGTGACTCAGTGTTTCCCGATGGACCCGAGTGACCTCCGGCCAGAATCGGAGAACCGGGAAAGCCCCTGCCGCTACTGCGTTTCGCAGTCCTGACAAGGGCTCTCGTCGTGTGGGCGCTGGCGGGATCGAACCGCCGACCTCTGCCGTGTGAAGGCAGCGCTCTCCCGCTGAGCTAAGCGCCCGCGAGCGGAAAGTGTAGCGGCGGGTCGTTCTAGGCTCGGATGGTGTTTCAGCACTGCCCCAACACCCGGACCTGCCCCCCTGCGTCGTCGCTGCGCTCCTCCGCGCTCCCCCGTCCTTCGGCCGAGTGGACATGCCACAGGCGGAAACCGTGAACCGGCGGGAGTTCTCTCGTCTCGTCGATGCGGTCCTCGCCGGACTGCCTGAGTGGGTCACAGAGCGGATCGACAACCTCATCGTGGTCGTCGAGGACCGACCGACGCACGACCAGGGTCCCGAAGGGCAGGGACTTCTCGGCCTCTATGACGGTGTCTCTCTCGCCGATCGGGGTGTCGACTACTTTGGGTACGCACCGGACCAGATCTCGATCTTCTATGAGCCACACATCGAACTGGGTCTGAGCGATGAAGGACTCACGAACGAGATCCGCGTCACCGTGCTCCACGAGGTCGCTCATCACCTCGGCATCGACGATCAACGCCTCCACGAACTCGGCTGGGATTGACGAAGAAGTCCAGGAACTCCCTGCGGTACAATCGTTACCCATCACTGAGGAGGACGCGTGGACGAGTTGATCGCACAAATCACCGAAAAGACCGGAGTCACGGCCGACAAGGCCAAAGAGATGATCGGTGTGACGACCGACTGGATGAAGGACAAGCTCCCTGAGAGTCTTGCCGACCAAATCACCACGGCGCTCTCCGGTGCGGGTGACATGGCATCGTCTGCCGCTGGCAAAGCCACCGGTGCCGCGGGCAGTGCCGCAGCGACGGCCACCGAAAAGGCCGGAGGCCTCTGGGACAAGGCGAAGGACACTGCCACCGGATTCACATCGAGCAAGGACGAGTAGGCGCAACCGATGCCCGCACAATGGGACCCACCGCTGATCGGCGAGCCCGCCTGGCCCGTGGACGCCGAGGGTCCTGTTCTGCTTCTGATCGACGCCGAGACCTCGATCGAGCGCGAACTGGTCAAGAGTTGGGTAGAGCGGAATCGGCCTGACGACGTGGGCGTCGATACCGCCTACATCCCGGCCAGTCGCAGAATTCGTCGCCGGAGGCGCAGCGACCCGCGCCTCGAAGCTCGAGTCTCACAAGACGACGACCCGGTCATGATTCCGCTCCGGATCGTGTGGCTTGCCAGCGAGCGCGACGGGAAGCGCCGTGTGTCCCTGAAGGATTTCCTCGTCTTCGGCGACCCGAGGGATCCGAATGTCGCGCGGCAGCGTTGGATTCGGACGTTCCAGTCGGATCGCATCCGAATTGTGGTTGCCCAATCGGCACACAAGTCCGTCCTCGAACGCCGGTGGAGCGATCCAAGCGGTCGAGTCCCCGCCGAGGGCACCTCCCTGTCTGAGTTCATTGCCCTCAAGGCGTGGCTCGCCCTCGAGCGTGCCGAACGATCTCTGCGTGGCGCACGCTACAAGGTACCGAAATTCCTGAGGGAGGACCTGTACTGGTCCCGCGGCTTCCAGCGGGGTGTCTCCCAGCTCGCCATCAAGGAGGACGTGCCACTCAACAAGATGCAGCGCAAGACCGCCCACTACCTCAAGGAGATGGCGGCAACGCACTCCCCATACGTCATCGACGTCGTGACCGGCATCATGGCGTGGGTACTCAGCCTCGGCTACCAGCACCTCGAGTACTCGACCGAGGAACTCCGTGAGCTTTACCACATCGGCGAAGAGCATCCGCTCGTCTTCTTGCCGTCGCACAAGTCGAACTCCGACCATCTCGTCCTGCGGTACGTGCTGTACCAGAACGAATTCCCACCGAATCACACCGCAGGCGGGATCAATCTGAACTTCTTCCCGATCGGTCTCCTCCTGCGCCGCACGGGCATCTTCTTTATCCGACGCGAGTTCAAGACCAACGAGCCCTACAAGTTCGTTCTTCGCCAGTACGTCGACTATCTCCTCGAGAAGCGCTTCCCGCTCGAGTGGTACCTCGAAGGCGGCCGATCACGGACAGGGAAGCTGCGGTCCCCACGCCTCGGCATGCTGTCATATGTGGTCGATGCCTATCTGAGAGGACTCGTCGAAGACATCGTCTTCATCCCAGTTTCGATCGCCTATGACCAGATCTCGGATATCGGGGCGTATGCAAGCGAGCAACTCGGCGGCAAGAAGGAGGAGGAGAGCTTCGCCTGGGCCCTCCGATTCATCAGCAATCTGCACCGCCGATATGGCTCGGTCCACGTCCGATTCGGAGCGCCGCTATCGCTCAGAGACACACTGCCGATGGGGACCGACCTGACGACCGAGCGCGGTCGCTACATCATCCCGAAGATGGCGTTCGAGATCTCGAACCGGATCAATGACGTCACCGCGATAACGCCCATCAGCCTCGTCACGCTCGCCCTGCTCAGTCAGCCGGAGAGAGGTCTCACCATCGACGAAGCCGTGATCGCGCTCAAGCCGTTCGTCGGCTACGTGCGACAGAGGGATCTCCCAACAACCGCTTCCGGAATCGCCGTCACCCCCGAGATCGTCGAAGTCGCCCTCGAAGAACTCGTCACGAGCAAGGTCGTGTCTCGCGTCGACGGTCTCTCGAATGTCGTCTACGTGATCGAGGAGGATCAGCATCTCGCGGCCGCCTACTACCGCAACACGATCATCCACTTCTTCGTGGACAGATCCGTCCTCGAGGTCGCCGTTGCCGGGATGTTGAGGGATGGATCCGCCGGCATGGAAGAGCTTCTGGCCAGGGCCTTCGGATGGCGGGCGATCCTCAAGTTCGACTTCTTCTTCGAAGGGCGTGATGGGTTCCGTGATTCGATCATCGAAGAACTTCTCCTCGACTGTCCCGACGGCGTCGAACGCGTCAACGGCGGTGATCTCGAAGGAGTGTTCGCATCGCTGTCTCCCGCCACGAGTCCTGCTGTTCTCATGCCGTTCCTCGAGGCCTACCGCATCGTCGCCGCCGTGATCGCTCAGGCCGATCTCAATGAGACGCTTGACAAGAAGACGGTCCGGGCGCGAGCGCTACGCCTCGGTCGCCAGTACGCCGCGCAAGGAGAGATCAGCACGCCGGAAGCGCTTTCGACCGAACTCTTCGCTTCCGGAATCGCCCTAGCCGACAACGCCGGTTTGCTCGAAACCTCGGATAGGAGCGACCGGGACGGCTTCCTCGCTGACATCGAGGATGCCCTCAAGGATCTCGAGACCGTTCAAGCGACCGCATCGGCCTTGTGACTAGTGCAGCAACGCACAAAATAACTAGTTGACTACCCTCCGTGTCCTGTGATACACTCTCTGTGGGCAGTTGATGAGGTAGCGGGCACCTGAAGGAACACCTTCGGGAGATCGCTCATGCGCACAAAGTCGGAATATGACCGCTTCCCGATTGTGAAGCGCGGCTATGACCCCAAAACTGTCGAATCGCATCTCGAGACGTTGATCGGCGAGAACGATCGCACTCTCGACGAGGCAGCCGCTCAGATCGCATCTCTCCAGACTGATCTCGAGGAATCGCAGAAGCACGAAGAGGCCGTCCACCTCACGATCCTCGCTGCGACCAAGACCAAAGAGGGCATGCTTGAAGCCGCACAGCGACAGGCGGACGAAGCTCGAACTGCCGGCCGGAAACAGGGTGACGGGATCATCACTGACGCCCGCACGCAGGCCTTCCATGTGGTCACCGAAGCGCGCAGGGAAGCCGACGGCATCATCACCGAGGCACGCGCCGAGGTCGGTGCTCTCCTGAGATCTGTTGAAGCGAAGACACCGGCGGCCGATCTTCCGTCCGCTCGTGAGATTGAGCTCGAGATTCGGGTCGAAGAACTGCAGGGCGCGATCGCCGCCATGGAATCCGAGTTGCATTCCCGACCCGTCGTCTCCGAATCGGACGAACCCGCAGGCGACGAGCCCAAAACTTCAGCCGTCGAGGAACCAACCGTTGAGGCGACCGTCATTCCGATCGGCATCGACGCAGCCGACGCGGAAGAGGACGACGAGAGCGACGACTCCCCCGCCGACCGCGTTGACGCCGCCGTGGAGGACGATATCGAGATCGTCATGACGGACACGACACCGATCGTTCCCATTGACGACACGATCGCCATCGATGACCTTGAGGACATCGGGGACCTCGAGAACTCTCTCGAATCGGGTTCGCCGGCCGATGCAGGCCGCATCACGGACGATCGGGAAGCCGAATCGGTCCGGCGTTCCTTCTACTCACGTCGCTCGGCCAAGCTCCCGCGGATCGGTGTTGAAGCCGGACGGGGCGCTATGGCGGCTGCGGTCGGACTGCGGACCGGCATCACGTCCGGCGAGTCCAAGGAAAAGTCTGATCCGGACCGCTCTCAGGAATACGAGACGGTCTGACGAAAGCTGGTGGGGGCGGTACCGACGCTCGGCTGCCCGCCCATGTCGATGCCCCACTGGGGCCGTCCCCGCCACCAGGCTGTACGTCTAGAAGTACGGGTTCGCACCCGCTGTGTGATCGGTCACGTCCGTCACGTCGGTGATCTCCGGTATCAGGTCAAGGATCGCCTGCCGGATCCCGTCCTGAAGTGTCACTGCGGCGAGGCCACAGCCCTGGCATCCTCCGCCGAGTTCGAGCATCGCCGTGGATCCGTTCACGGACACGAGGTTGGCGATTCCGCCATGCGATGCGATCGCCGGGTTGATCTGCTCTGCGAGGAGTTGCCGGACTTTCTCTTCTGGTGTCCCAGACAGTTCGATCTCACCGCCGAGTCCGAGGCCCGGGCTGGGCGTGTTCGGGTTGCGAATGACGAGCCCGGCCGATGGCCCAGCGGTCGCTAGATCGAGAACCGCACCCCTGAGATCCTCGACCGACCCCGAAGAGATGGCGATCGGGAGTCCCCCGTGATCCTCGACGTGATCGGCGGCGAATACGTCTCCACCCCGAACGAACGCTGTCTCGTACACGTAGCCGTTTGCACCGACACCGCTGATTCGCAGTGCAAGATGAAGATCATCGATGCCCTCCGACTCGCGCAATTCGATAACCTTCGCAAGCGCTTCTTCGGTGACTTCGATGACGGGTGTTTCGGTGTCGGGCATAAGGACAGCGATGCTACCCGCGGGTGTCCGGCTAGCGGTACAGGTCTTTGACCTCGTCGGCAAAGTGTTCGACAACCACCTGGCGACGGACGTAGCCGGATTCCGATCGCTCCCCCAACTCGACCGACAAGGGTCGAGGGAGCAACCCGATTCGTCGGATCTGCTCGGCTCGCGCGAACCGCTGGTTGACGGATTTCACGACCGACTGGACGTGGCTGAGCGCGGCGTCTTGGTCAACGCCAAACTCCCCGTCCACCGCGACAAGCACACCGAGTTGGTCATAGCCGTCACCGACGACGACAGCGTCCACGATCGCCGGATCCTCAAGCAAGGGCATCTCAAGCGCCCGAGGGCACACGTTCTTGCCGCCCGTCGTGATCACGATGTCCTTCTTGCGACCGCTGATCGTCAATTGATCGTCCGGCCCAATCGTCCCGAGGTCCCCAGTGTGGAGCCAGCCATCGCGCAGAGCTTGCTGGGTCGCTCTTCCATCATCGAGGTAGCCCGCGAATACGCTCCGACCACGTATCAGGATCTCACCGTCGTCGGCGAGCGAGATCTCAACACCAGGCATGGGGTATCCGACCGTGCCATAGCGATCTGCGCCCTCGCGGGTCACCGATGAGGGACCGCTCGCCTCCGAAAGCCCGTATACCTGACGGATCGGGACATCGAGACCTGCCAGATACGCGAGGCTCTCTGGGTCGGCCGATGCCGCACCGCTGTAGACGGCCTTGGCGCGTGAGAATCCCATGGCAGTCTTCGCCCGATCGGTGAACAAGCGGCGCGCGATTGCCGTCTGTGCCCGACGGAACAGACCGGGTGTCCTGCCTTCGTTTCGAGTTGCGAGATCGCGGCCCACCGCCCCCATTGACCAGTCGGCAATCTTGCGCTTGTACCCGCCTAGTCCATCGATCTGCTTACGCACCACCCGCTCGAAGCCCGTCCATACCAATGGCACTCCGAAGAAGATGGTCGGCTGGATCTCCGGGAGATCGACACGAACGCGTCCAAGGGATTGGGCGAACGCGATCCTGTAGCCGACTTGGGCCGGGGCGAGGATCGTGAAGATCTGCTCGGCGATGTGGCTGAGCGGCAGATAGGAGAGGGCACTGTCGGAGATATTGGCGCCAGATACTTCGACCGATGACAGCGAGGTGAAGAAGAGGTTGTCATGCGTAAGCACGACCCCCACCGTGTTGCCGTGCCCGGCGGCCGTGAAGATGATCGTCGCGGGATCCTCCGGACGAAGAGCTGCAAGTCGCTCATCGACGGCCCCGACATCGACTCCTTCTGCCAGATCGAGAAACGCCGACCATGAGATCGCGTCACCGAGGGCATCGTCGACGCCGATGATCATTTCGAGCGACGGAAGCGCGGCCGCATCGATCTTCTCGATGTGCGCAGCCGTCTCTGCGAGGACGATCCGCGCTCCGGACCGTTCGAGCATGTCCGCGATCTCCTCTGCAGAACTCGAGAAGTAGATTCCGACGGGGACCGCGCCGACCGCCATCGCGGCGACGTCGAAGATCACCCACTCCGGCGTGTTGTATGAAATGATCGCGACCCGATCTCCGGTCTCAACACCGGAGGCGATCAACGCTTCGGCAGCCTGCCGCACTGAGGCGCCGTAGTCGCCCCACGTCGCCGTGTTCCAGGAACCATCGACGCGACGCAGCAGCGCCGGTTCGTCACGGAACCGCCGCGCATTCGCGAGCACCAGATGCGGGATCGTTTCCACATTCCCTCCACGATTCAGGACTGCGACCGCCGCATGTGCACAATGGAGGTATGGAAGAACTCCGCGGCGACGACCGGTCCTCGGGCGTCATTCTACATCCCACGTCGTTGCCCGGTCCGTATGGGATTGGCGATCTCGGCCCCGAGGCGCACCGGTGGGTCGACCTGCTCACTGGGAGCGGGACATCGCTTTGGCAGATCCTCCCGGTGGGCCCCACCGGGTACGGAGACTCGCCGTATCAGTGCTTCTCGGCGTTCGCCGGCAACGTCAACCTCGTCTCCCCCGAACTCCTCGCGAGCGATGGACTCATTGACCTCCCGTCGTCCACCGGATTCCCTGATCACCGGGTCGACTACGGAGCGGTGATCCCGTGGAAGCGGGAGATGCTCTCGAACGCTCTCGCTGGTTTCGATGCCGGACTCGGCGACCCGCAGCTTCGAGAGGATTTCGAGCAGTTCTGTGACGAGCAGAACTGGCTTGACGACTACGCGTTGTTCATGGCCATCAAGGCCATCCACGGTGACGGGAGTTGGCAAGACTGGCCCGACGGGTTCCGACTTCGCGAAACCGGCACAATCGAATCCTTTCGACGGCGCCACACCGATGCCATCTCGCGGATCCGGTTCTCGCAGTTCCTCTTCTACCGTCAGTGGGGCTCTCTGCACCGTCATGCAACTGACAGCGGAGTCCGGATCATCGGTGATGTCCCCATCTTCGTAGCCGGCGACTCCGTCGATGTTTGGGTCTCGCCCGAGCTGTTCCGCCTCGACTCAAAGCATCGGCCCACCGTTGTCGCCGGTGTCCCGCCCGACTACTTCTCCGTTACAGGACAACTGTGGGGCAATCCTCTCTACGACTGGGATCACCATGCCGAGACCGGGTTCGCCTGGTGGGCCGAGCGGCTCCGCTCCACGTTCGAGATAGCGGACATCACCCGTATCGATCACTTCAGAGCATTCGCCGACTACTGGGAGATCCCTGCGGGATCCGAGACGGCGGTCGATGGAGCATGGCGGGACGGGCCGGGGATCGCGTTCTTCGATGCCATCAGGGAGAGACTCGGATCCCTCCCGATCATCGCTGAGGATCTCGGCGAGCAGTCCGACCAGGTGCCGGAGTTGCTGGCCCGGACCGGATTTCCGGGTATGAGGGTGCTGACCTTCGCGTTCTCGACCGACGAGACCGATTCGTTCCTCCCCCACAACTATCCGGTCGAGACCGTTGCATACACCGGCACGCATGACAACGACACGACGCTCGGTTGGTGGGCATCGGCCCCGGAGGAACAGCGAGAATTCGCTGCCCGCTATCTCTCGATCGATCCCAGCGACCCAGTGCGCGGCTTCCTCGAAGGCCTCTGGGGCTCACCGGCTATGTTCGCTCTGGCGCCACTCCAGGATCTCTTGCGCCTTGGGTCGCCTGCCCGGATGAACACACCCAGTACCACCGATGGGAACTGGCAGTGGCGGTTGCTCTCTGGCCAGATCGCCGATGCCGGAGTCGCGACGCAGCTTCGAGATCTCAACGATCGTCACGGAAGGGCGTCGGTCAGCCAGGTCTCGTGAGGACGCATCCATCGGAGTGCCGACGAGACACCGTCTAGCGACCTCGCTCCCCGAATCGCGAAATGCCGGCCATGCCTTCCGACCGGCATCGACAGCGATCACTGCGGCGGTGTACACGCCGAGTATCCACTCCTGGGCTCCTTGGGACACGCCGCCCTCACGAAACCGCGGTTCGACACTTCTAACGAGTTCGTACTCGCCCATCGTATTCCGCCACTGCCCCAGACTCTTGAAGCGCATCGACATGGCCATTCAGCGTAGAATCAGCGCATGGAACTCGAACCCCGCTTCGACCAAGACGAGATCGCCGCCGCCGTCGAACGTGTCGCCGGCGAGATCTCCGCCGACTATGCCGACGAGACACCGCTGCTCGTTGGCGTCCTAACCGGCTCGTTCATCTTCCTCGCCGACCTCGTTCGAGCAATGTCGATCCCGGTCGAGATCGACTTCATCCGGGCCCGCTCCTATGGCAAGGGCACCGTCTCATCCGGGGCCGTGGAGATAACCAAGGACATCGAGCATGACGTGACCGGGCGTGTGGTCATCCTCGTCGAGGACATCCTCGATACCGGACTGACGCTGGAC
This sequence comes from uncultured Acidimicrobiia bacterium, assembly GCA_964195545.1. GTDB lineage: Bacteria > Actinomycetota > Acidimicrobiia > Spongiisociales > UBA5794 > JAHEEL01. The sequence goes on from CAXMQQ010000091.1 coordinate 39,930, forward strand.
TTCGTCGGTGATCGTGTTCGTGCCGGGCATCCCACCGAAGTCAAGACGTGCTCGCTGCTCGTGCGCGAGGGCGCCACACCGTCCGACTACATGGGCCTATGGATTCCGAAGGGCTTCGTGGTCGGGTACGGCATCGACTACGCAGAGCGCTTCCGGGGCCTGCCCGACATCCGTTCGGTGCCCGGAACCTGAACCACGCCCGACCGATCAGAACCAGCGCGTAAGATGAGAGACGAGGTGATCGACATGTTCGTTGTCACATACAGGATCCGTGCGAAACACGACCAACGCCAGGCGTTCTTCGTCTGCTGGAGGACGATCGCCGAAGCGAAGCGCGATCACTGCGGGAGTCTGGGTTCTCAACTCTTCGCTCAGTCCGACGGCATGCATCTCGTTCTCGAACGCTGGCCCGACAAGGCCACGTACGATGCCTGCACCCTCCCGGAGAACTACTCGGACCTTGACAGCGACCTCCGTGGGCTCTGCGAGGAATGGGACAAGACGGCGGAGATGGAACTCATCGAGTTTGTGGCGAATGCGTAGGAGTCAAGGCCGATCCCAGCACTAGTCAGCTCGGCACCCGCACCAATCCTTCTGTACTACGCCACCGCGGTGGGCCATCATGTTCATAGGCATGGAAGGCACAGACACACAGCACCCCACGGGGTTCATCTGCCGTATTTGCGAAGGAGTCGCCGTCGTCGAACTCGGCGGCGATTACCTCTGTGCGGCGCACGCGATCGAGGCCATGACCACGATCGAAATCGACCTCAGAGAGCAGGAACCGGCGGTCAGCGCCTCGACGAACTGATTCGATGGGTGGGCGCCCGTCGTCGGTTGTCAGAGAGGCGTTGAGACTCCGGGAAATCCTCGTCGAATCGAAGTGGGCTCCGCACGGCTATCGAGCCACGACTGCTGCACCAACGGCCGGCCATTCCACAGGCCTACCGACACATCTCCGTTGTCCTGATGAGGCGACAGAGCCGCACCCGCCGCAAAACGTAACGGCTCTGTCCTAGTTCCACTGCGATGTCCCCACCCACCTGCGCAAGACATCCCGACTGCAATGCCCCATATGTCAAGGGTTTCGTTATCGCGCTGCCGCGCAGCATTTCACACCGCTTCGTGCCGTCCCGCGGACCAAATGCGGAACAGAAGGCGCTGCTCTGATCGAAAGCCGTTCTGTGCGATTGCTCCATTGCCGAATGCCTTCGGTCGCGATCCGTCGGTGTTCAAATGGGTCTTGTGTCGCTGAGGATGGGGATGATCGGATGGCGGAACAGACCCCAGATGATCCAACGGTCGCACCAAAGGGCCACTTGGCCCTATGTGGACTTGATCGCGCCCTGTGTAGTGGTGGCACGCCACGCAGGAGAGCCATGTGTCCCTCGATCAAGCGTGATAGCTTCGCTGTTCAGACGCTCGGGATTTCCAAGACCTTCGGCGACTTCACCGCAGTGGATGGCATCGATCTGTCCGTGGATCACGGCGAGTTGTTCTCACTGCTGGGACCCAACGGCGCCGGCAAGACCACCACCATCAAGATGCTGAGTTGTCTGCTCAGGCCGACCGGCGGAACCGCCACGATCATGGGCCACGACATACGGGACGACCCTCTCTCGGTGAAGCAGGCGATTGCGGTCTCACCGCAGGAAACAGCGATCGCTGAGCATCTCAACGCCTGGGAGAACCTGAGCTTGATGGCGGGCATGCACGGACTCGGAAAGCGGGAGGCGAAGAGGAGATCCAGCGAGCTTCTGGAGGTGTTGGGCCTGACGGACAGGGCGACGGACCGGGTAAGGAAGTACTCGGGAGGGATGAAGCGCAGGCTCAGCATCGCTATGGCTCTGGTATCAGATCCCCAGGTGCTGTTCTTGGACGAACCGACCCTTGGTCTGGACCTTCAGTCGAGACGAGCCATCTGGGAGCACGTCGCGGGGCTCAAAGGTGAGACGACGGTGCTACTCACCACGCACTACCTGGAAGAGGCCGACGCCCTGGCAGACAGGATCGCCATTATCGATGAAGGCAAGATCGTTGCACTGGGAACCCCTGGTGAACTGAAGAGCAGCATCTCCGACGTGCCGGTGACAGTTGTCGAGGCTGACAATCTGACCGGGGATGCCGTCGAAGCCTTGAGGCAGATCTACCCGGTGGTCAGACCAACCGAGAGCGGGGTGGAGGTCGAAGCCGAGGATGTGAATCTCTACGACCTCGATGACTGCCTGCGACCCCGGGGAGTTGTCATCCGATCGACGTACAAGAGGCAAGTCACGTTGGACGATGTGTTCCTGCACCTCACAGGAAAGCAGCTTCGAGAATGAGATCCCTGGAGTTGGCCAAGAGGAACTTCAAGGTCGTGTGGCGCGATCCGCTGTCCCTGGGCATCACGGTCGGACTGCCCGTAGCTCTGTTGCTAGTGCTCCAGGCCTTCGGAGAGTTCGAAGAAGTCTTCACGCCGACCGCCCTCACTCCAGGAATAGTCCTGTTTGGCTTCGTCATGCTGATGTTCAGCGAAGCCATGACGCTGTCTCGAGACCGGGAGAGTGCCCTCTTTGCACGCCTCCTCACGGCTCCGGTGAAAGCGAGCGACTTCGTAGCGGCCTACTCCTTGCCGTATTTGTCAGTAGCAGTCATCCAGGGCATCGTGCTCTTCGGGATCGGAGTATTCCTCGGACTGGAGGTCAAAGGCAACGTTGGCCTGGTGGTTCTCGTCATCCTCTTGATCGCGGTCTTCTACATCGCGCTGGGAATGGCCCTCGGATCGCTCCTTCCGGTCGCACCATTGTCAGGTGCCTATGCGGTAGTCCTCCTCTTGACCATCTTCGGCGGTGCTTGGATGGACCTGGACGCGATCGGAGGCGTGTTTCAGACTGTCGGGAACGTTCTTCCGTTCGCCCATGCCCTCGATGCGAGCAGGGATGTCATGATCAACGGGGCCGGTCTCGACGCCGTCGCTATCGACCTCTACTGGATCCTTGGCTACACCCTCGCGACCGTCGCGCTTGCCCTCATCACGTTCAGACGCAAGATGCTGGAATGACGGTTGGGGACTCCACGGACAGTGAAGGCGACCAAAGGCGGCCTACCGCCGATTCGACGCCCGTCCTCTCGATGAAGGACCGAAACGGTTGACGCGCCCAGACAAGGCGACCGCAAGGACTGTCGGCACACTCTTCATCGTCACCTCGGCAGCGGCAATCGCGAGTGGATCGCTGCCCGGTCTCCGCCCCGGTGGACTGCTGATAGGGTCAGATGTCGTCACGGATCGGCACCAGATCGTATAGCGCGTCGGCGAAGCGTTGCCCTCCTGCATCTCCAAGTCGATCATGGCCAGCCGTCCTGGGTCCTTTGCCGGGCGAACGCGGTCTGGATGCCGCGCCAGGCGCGGTCGGTACCGACGATCCATCGCCACGGCCCAGTTCTAGTTGTTTGCCGCTCCGCTCTCGATCCAGTCGATTATCAGTTGGATCTGGCGTTCGGGGAGCATCCCGCCCGGTGGCATCGCCCGACTCCCTGGGTCGTGCAGCAGTTGGACGAGCAGACTGCCGTCGGGATCGCCCGGGATTACGACGGGAGCGTTGTTCCCGGTAGTCATCACTGCCCTGTAGGTATCGGAGTTCCACCCACCGAGTGAACCGTGGCACACCGCGCAGTTCTCCTGGAAGATCGGCAGTACGTCCCGCGAGAATCGGCCGACTCTCGCCGGCGATGCGCCGATCACTTCCATCCTGCGGATGAGTATTACGAGGCCCGCCATTTGCTCGTCGGTCAGTACTTCGCCCCATGCGATCATCGCTGTCGCCGGGTGCCCGACGTCGAGGGCCGTGAGCAGGTCGGCGTTGGAGACGCCAGCGTGGAAAGCGGGGTCCTGGAAGGACGGACCGATACCACCTTCTCCCAGGGGGCCGTGGCACTGTGAACAGAACTCGGCGAATACCTCAGGAGCTCCTCCAAGCAGTGGTGCGCGCTCGAATTCGGGAGGGAGGTCCACCGGCGGATCGATCTCCCATGCCCTGATGAAGGCAACGAGCGAATTGATGTCATCTTCGTCGAGCGAACCCCCGAATGACAGCGAGAAGGGCGACATGCCGAGATCAGGCTGGCCGCGCGCTATGACGGCGCGGATCGTCACATCGTCCCGTGTTTGTAGATACGACGCCGTACTAATTGGAGAGATCACGATGGCGTCATTCACTGGATTGACGCCACCCTCTCCGAACTCGCCGTGACATATGGCGCATTGCTCTGCGAAGATCGCTTGACCGGCGATCACCGGCGTACCGCGCGCCGACTCCAAGGCGTAGACGGTGAGCGCATCGAGCTGATCGGATGTGAGGATTTCACCCCAGATGGGCATCGTCTCGTGGCCGCCGCCTGTGACAATGATGTCCCTCGCGGCCTCAACGCTGATCGCCGTGGGCACGCGCGAACCGTGGCACACGGTGCAGTTCTGCGCGAACAATTCTCTGGCCTCATCTGTGGAAGCGTTCGGAGACACGACATAGTCGGCCAGGTGAGAGATCTCCTCGTCGGAGAGCACACCTCCCATTGCAGGCATGTCGAGATGGTCACCTCCTGTCTCGATGACCGCTCGCAGTTCGTCTGCGCTCCCGGCGAAGGCGACCGCGGCACCGTGACACGATGAGCAGCTAGCCGTGAAGAGACGCTGGCCATCCGGTGCCGACAAGAAATTGAGAAGAGCTGTTGCGTCCCGCTTTTCGAGCGAAGCAATCGATTGGGGTAGCGCCACATTTGCATGCGCTTCGAAATCGTTGCCGTTGTCGAGCGCCGACCGGAGGTCGGAGGGACTGGCCTCAACCAATGACGTGACTTCGTGGCATGCCGCACACGCGTTGCCGAAGACGTCGTGTCCTCTCGGTGAGAGTATGAATCCCGCCAGTGCGTCGATCTCATCGGCAGATAGGTCGGCGCTCCACGACGGCATGCCCTCATGACCGCCAGCAGAGATGACCTCGACAAGATCAGTTCTCTCGGAAACGGCCAGGTACCCGCCGTGACAGCCCGAGCAGTTCTCAGTGAACAGCAGCGCAACCACGTCACCAGCCCCATCGCCACCCGAGGGCGGAGGTTGTTCGACGAACGCCAAGACCGTCAGGACCACCGCTCCAACGGTGAATAGTCCGGTGACGGCTACGACAATAGGTCTTCCAGTGAAGTGCCGCCGCCGCGAACGGTCCAACCACGGTAGCGCGAACAGAGCCAGGATCACGATGGCGGGGAGGACGACGGCTCCGAGGAATTCGAGGCTGCCGGGGAAGTACTTCAGTAGTTGGAAGAGAAACAGGAAGTACCACTCGGGCTCCGGATTGAATTCCACCGACGGATCGACCCGATCGCTGAGAGCGGCCCCTACCAACGCGGAGAGAACGATCAGAATGATGAAGATGCCGAGGGCGACGACGGCATCTTTGAACAGCGCGTCGGGGAAGAAGGGAATGCCCTTCTTCTTCGCCTCCTGATAGTTGTCCAGGTACTCCTTCTTGTCCTCCTCGCGCATCAGTCGTTCCTCTTCGGAGGGGCGCTGATGCCGATCCGTACCACGAGGAACAGATGCACCGTGAGAAGCAACAGCATCAGCGCCGGGAGAATCCAGACATGAATCCCGAAGAACCGCGACAACGTGACAGCCGAGAGTTCCTCGCCACCCCGCGCCACACGGAGCAGCCAATCACCGAAAAATGGGACCACATCGAGGATTCTCGTCCCCACCGTGGTCGCCCAGTAGGCCTTCTGATCCCACGGCAAGAGGTACCCGGTGAATCCGAAGGCGAAGGTCAGCAGCAGCAACACCACTCCCGTGAGCCAGGTGACTTCTCGCGGGTACTTGTAGGCACCGTGAAAGATGATCCGAAGCATGTGGAGGATTACGAGGACCACCAGAGCGGTCGATCCCCAGTGGTGTAGACCCCGAACCAGCCAACCAAATGGGAGGCTACTGTCGATGTATGTCACCGTGTCGTACGCGTCCTGCACACTCGGGACGTAGTACACGGTGAGCAGAATTCCAGTGATGAACTGATTCACCACCACAAACAGCGTTGCGCTGCCGAGGGTGAATAGCCAGTTGACCTTTGGGATGTTGCGCAGGAAGATCGCCTCGTAGATACCGCGCGACCCGGTTCGCTCGTCGAGCCACGATGTAGGCGGCGGTTCGGCTCCGGACTCCGGATCGATGGGCCCTGTCACACGGTCGGCCACATCAGACCTCCACGTTCACGAAGAGTTGCCCATCCTCGACCTTGACATCGAAAGTGTCCAGAGGGCGGGGCGGAGGCCCCGACGTGACCCGCCCGTCCTTCGCGAAAGTGGCGTTGTGGCACGGGCAGAAGAAGGTCTCCTCGTCACCAACCCAACGCACCCGGCATCCGAGATGTGTGCAGATGTTCGACAGACCCGTGAAGTTCTGCCCGTCTTCTGTGAAGACGTACAGTGAGACCTCATCCTCCTGCGTCACCCACCCGGATGTTCGCTCGATACGCGTCTTGAAGAGCGTCGGCGTACCGACGTCCACTTTGGCGGGCGAGCCGAGCGGCCGCCACTCCCGCAGCCGTTCCGAGGCGCGCGCAGGGCCGAGGACATACGCAATAGCCGGGATTGCCCAACCAGCGAGAATGACTCCACCCACAGCCAGCGTCGCCCGACTCAGGAACTTCCGTCGCGACACCGAATCTGACACATCGCTCCTTGCTTAGCCCATCGCCCGCGCCACTGGGTACTAAGGAACCGCCTCTCCGCGACGCACAACTTAGCCCGCAGACACCCGACCGCACAACTAGCTCGGGGCTGTGACGATCACGCTCCTGTGCTTCGTGGCCGAAACGGTTCGCTCGATCGGATCGCAACGAAACCGATAGAGCCCAGCACATGGATTGCCACACACAAACCACCGTGAAGCTCTCTCTGGTTCGCCGCATCGTCACTGTCAGGCGGTACCCGGATGTCACGGGAATGGGCGCACCCGTCGGCCGATGTCGGCAAGTGTGGGCGAACGTACATTGCGAATGCTGCACTGTCCGCGATCATCGATCGCCCCGGGTGGTGTGCTACGGTCGAGCCATGCCCAGACCAAATCCACGCGACTACTTCGGGAACTTCAACAGCAGCGACCTGCCACTGATCGAGAAGCTCCGCCTCGTGGCGAAGAACAACGCCATCAAGATCAAGAACGGTACGACGTGTTGTGGAAACCACGGGGAGCCCGGCTGTTGAGTGGGTCCTGACGAGTCCGGTCCGGACTCACACGGCCATCACGACCACTGACCGCCCGGTTCGGGTCTATCCCGCCGTACTGGCTTCGCGGCCAGCTCCACGTCGACTCCTCGATCTCGAGACGCCGCAGCGCCTCTGTCAGATCCTTCCCTTCGCCGAGCATGCGCTCGCCCCCAGAGTCTTGTGCACCGCCTGCTCAGGGTTATGTCAATGTCTCGTCATGTGGTCATCCCCCAATTTCAAGGGTATGGAATCCCACAACAGGTGGACCGATAGCCGGGGTTCAATCAGCGCGACACAGAACGATTGCATCTGCCTCAGCTGCGCGGACCGCGTCTGACTCTGGGCCATCCCATACCAAGGAGAGAGCCTCCACCGATTCGACTGTGTGGGCGAACGCGGCACGTTCTTGCTCTGCAGCCAGCAGGTTGCCGATGATCTCGACGAAGGTCCGATGGAGATCTTCGACCTGATCGGGCGGGTCAGTGGCGTTGATCCCATCCACTGCGTTGCGATAGGCATCAACACGGATCGCCAGGTATCAACGCAGCCCCTCGACGCTGGGCGAAACAGAGTTGTACTTCTCAGCCTCAG